>JAHDHI010000029.1 GCA_020631395.1 Bizionia sp. | reverse complement strand
CATCGATGTTACATGCACTACGCACTCCATCAGAATTATTCAAAGCAAATGAAGGAGCACTGGATTTTAAAAAATTATCAGACAAAGCATAGAAAATATTATCTGTTGCTTCGACTAGCAATCTAGCATTGTCTGTATCTGCAACTGAAGGCACAGTGACCGTCTCTGAACCATCATTTGGAGTATTTGCCGCTAATGTTGTTGGAAAAGTAAGGCCCCCATCTGTGGATAGTTTGATGGTTACAGTTTGGCAATTTATAGTTGCATTGGTTGTGGTTCCCACATTCCACATTACATTTTGCGTACTTTCACTCCCCCAAAATGGTGGTGTAACTACCGTAAAAGGATCTCCTCCTTCAACACTTACCGTCATGGTGTCTTGATCTGATTGAGGTGTTTGCCCTACGCCATCCGAGTCAGAGCGATCTCTTACCGTTAATCCAAAAGTTAATGTACGTGCTACTGTAGATACGGTTTCCCAAGAACTATTGTCTAGGGTGGCTACAGGATTGGATTCTGTTAATTGCCCATCTAAAACCCTATTGTACATAGGCATGTATCTATCGGGAGAAGTACTTGGCGGACGCGACCTAAATAGAGCTCCGGTTAGACTTGTTGGTCCAAAACTATCATTTGTCACTACACCATCGTCTAATTGCTCCCATGTGTAAGTTAATGTGTCTCCTGCATCTGCATCTGTTGCACTCCCTTTAAGAACAAAAGCCGTTCCGTTTGGAATTGCATAATCTACACCTGCATTGGCAACGGGAGAATTATTCGTAATGGTAGTTGTGGTTGCACAATCATTTGGAGCACTAGTCACATTTTCCAATATTTGAAAAATACTATAATAGTGATAATATTGGTCGCCATAATTTTGTACATTGTTAGATCCAGATATACCAGCATATGACATTATCGAAGTACCACTACCTGGTTCTACATTTGCTCCTGTTCCTTCTGAGAAATTAGAATACGTGTGATTCGCTCCCATTTGATGCCCCATCTCATGTGGTACGAGAAAGCTCTCGAAAAAATCTGAAAAAAAAGGCCCACCACTACCACTATCATCTACAAAATTATGCTGAGAATAGGCAGAACCTTTGCTAGCCTCACATACACAACCTATGCATCCTGCATTTCCATTGGTGGAACCAGCAGCAGCATTATAAACAAATAAATGACCTATGTCATAATCATCACTGCCAACAACAGTTGTTAGATTGGTCATCAAATCCGCGTTTAAATCTGTACCATAAGGATCTGGAAATGTTGGTGAGTATATTAAATCTATAGCTGGGTCGTCTACCGTATCTACCAATACGAATGTAATAGCCATATCAACTTCAAAAATCTCATTGACTCTGTTTAAAGTCGAAGCGACTTGCGCTAAGGCATCTGCCCTATCATCTCCATTTCCAGCATTTCCATCATCCCAAAAACTAGTATATTCCTGGTTCACGGATATTGCTATTCTAAATGTTCTTAATAATTGATCATTTGCAATTCGACCGATATCATTTTTTGTTATTTCTTTTGAGAGACCTAGATCTTCGGTTAGACATTCGAATGTTTCCGAGGTATTTGATTTTGCGTCTTTATTGTAAACTATATACTGATCATTAGTGGGTTTAGTCACAGGTTGAATGTAAACCGGTTTTTTTCCTGGTTCTGAAATCACACCTTTTAAACCTAAAGGAGTAACACTAAATCGTACTCTGGTTCCAGAATTATCTGTTCTTGATCCTAAATAGGTCTTAATATTGGGGTGTTGAGATATATTGTCATTAGATGAGAAAATTTGAGTTTCTACAACTCTAAATTGCTGTGTTTTGCCATAGATATTTGGGAAATCAACAATGGTATTGGATTTTCTTGGGGAAACATTTCTTAAGGGGGCATTCGCTAATTGCTGCTTAATTGATTCAACATTCAAATTAACTAGCGAATAGTGATTGGAATCTAAGTTTTTAAGTGACATGCCTTGTGTGCCTTCAACAAAGGAGGTTTTAGACCAAACGCGATCTTGTGATAATATTATGTTTACAAAAAATAAAGCAGCTAATAGGTATACATTTTTCATAATATTGTTTTTAGAATCTAAAAGAATGATTGATTTATTATCTAAAAACAGTTAATTTTTAAAATACCCTACTAAATAATGAGGTGACAAATTAATTGAGCTATACCAATTTATGTAATTATTCTCCTTCTTTTTCCCATCTAGACCATATATGGATTATAGAGCATGAATTGCTCAAATGTCTGTCTATGAAGAAGCTTTAAATGGAGGATAAGAACAAATTTTATTTGTTTTGTTTCATCTTGCTTTAAGACATTTACATATTTATCACTCAGAATTATTTTATGTCGGATTCATATTTAAAAACGGCATTGAAGTTCTCTTATACATAGCATATTTCATCGTAATCCTACCTTACTGTGTATGGAAGATTGGTTGTTCTGGTAAGGTGGTCGATGTATAATGAGGGAGATGACTTCAATTCAAGGTTTAAAAAAATATAGGGGGATGCTCTTATTGTTCTTAGAAGACCTTTACTGCTCCTGGTATAATTTGATAGGGTATTATTGCCTTTGAGGGTCAGTGTAGACCGCTCTCGTTTTCCTGTCCAATTCATTGACTTATCCAATCGGAGGTCTTACGGCTTTGGGAATGACTTCAAGAAGCGAAACCTAGTTTGTTTTCCTTGAGATTGTTTGGGACAATGGTTCTGTTGACGATAGATGTGTTGTCACATAATCTTAAAATGATAAAAGCAAAGTGCTTCAATTTGAGTTGTTTATGTGAAAAAAGTAGGATTTTAAACTAGGGGGCTGTTATATTTGGGGACAACTTGAAACCTATTTGAATTTAAGTTATTTCTTACTTTATCGTTTTTTTGCGATGTAATAAAAAGACGAAAACTGAATAAAAAAAGAGCATTTTTATGGCGAATAAAAAAGATTAAAAGGCTTCGATTTTAAAACATATAGCCCTGACTGTTAAATGGTTGTTTCAAATTTAAATCTTATCTGAATACCTAAGCCAAAAATTTAAATAATTAATACACATATAAAATGAAAAAAAAAGTAATTTCAATATTAGTGCTAGCATTGTTGTTGATCCAGAGTTGTCAACATGAGGATGATAAGTTTACTAATTTGCAACCAACTACAGAAGATGTAGATTTATTGAGTAAGAGCCTGTTCTCGGGACCTATTCAGTATGATTCCGGCACAGATGCTTTTAATGCCCTAAAAGAAAAATGGGATGACATTAAAACTGAACCTAAAAATGTTGATAGAAAGTTCACAGCTATTGTAATTAGTAACCGTAGTAATGCAGATTTAACGTTGTCTAATGAAGAAAGAAACGGAGTTGTCATTTCTCCTTTTGATAATGATGGGGCCCTCACCCAAAGTGGTGTAAGCATAGCAAGAGGGAAAAGTATCGCTTTATTAGCAGCAGAAACTGTAGATTCCCAAAATATGAAAGGTTCTTGGTCATACAAAATTGATGGAATTAATCAATATTTTAATATTGGAGTAGATTTCACCAGTGATACGGACATTAAATTAGGAGCAGAAATTTCAGGACAATCCCTTCTAATTGATCCCTCCATTGCCGCAGTTGCAAATCAACTGGTAAATGACCCAAGTGATGATTCAAATGCTTTGATTATCGAAAGCGGCGAAGCTAATTACAGTAAGGTGCTATTTGCATTGGATAAAAAAACAGTGGTTAATTCTGTTAAAGACATAGTCGACTATTTGGCAAGTGATGAACTAGGAGGAAGGTTTATAGATACCGAAGGGTATGAAAAAGCTGGCGGATTTGTAGAAAATAAACTTTTGGACTATGGTATTGCTCCTTATTTTCAAACCTATCGTGACGAGTTTTCCATTGTAGAAACCAGTCCTGGTTTCGGTGTTTATGGTTGGGGTACAGAAAGCTTTAATGTGGTTGGAGTTATTGAAGGAACAGATCCTACTCTTGCTAATGAATATGTTATACTGGGTGCGCACCTAGATACTAGTTTTGCTTATGATTTTAACACTATAGATGGAGATGAAATCATGAATGGCGCTAACGACAATGCTTCTGGGGTTGCAGCAGTACTTTCTATTGCAAAGCATATAAAGGAAGCAGGAAATAACAAGCGTAGTGTGATTGTTGCATTGTTTGGAGCAGAAGAAGTTGGTAAGCATGGATCTAAACATTTAGCAAAGAAATTAAAAGGAGAAGGGCTTGATTTGTATACAATGATAAATTTCGACATGGTAGGTTTCCCTTTACAAAATCAATCTTATTCAGCTATTGTTTCAGGGTATGATAAATCCAATATGGCTCAAAAAATAAATGAATACTCTGATGAAGGGGGGTTAGTTGGATTTCACGCAAAAGCTCAGGAGTTTAATTTATTTGAGTTAAGCGACAATTACCCTTTTTATACAGAATTCATGGTTCCTAGTCATACTATTTCGAGCTTTGTCCCTGGAGAAGGATATTCTTATTATCACAATGTTAATGATGAGGCTTCTCAATTGGATTATGACTTTATCTCAAATTTAATTAATGATATTGCACCTATAATAATTAAAATGCTTAATACGTCTACTAAAGAAATTATAGTAAGCCAAAATTGATATAAGGTTTGATGAAACAACCCCTCTCTTTTAATTTTAAAAGAGAGGGGTTTATAGTGAAGTGATTTAAGGTTTTTACTTAGGTTAAAAATTAATTTATCGAAGCTATGGGTGGGTTGTCCAGTTTCAATTCAACGTTTAAAAAAATAAGGTATGCATCTTACTATACAAGAAGAAGGAAAGACTTCAATATGGACTTCCTATATGTCATCATAATCGACTGTAATCTTGTCCGAAGTTGGATGTGCTTGACACGTTAATATCAATCCCTCGGCGACCTCGCTGTCTGTTAGGATGTTGTTTTGTCTCATAGTGGCTTTCCCTTCGGTGATTTTGGCAATGCAGCTACTACAAATTCCACCCTGACAAGAATATGGCGCATCCAAGTCATGATCCAAAGCGGCTTCAAGGATGGATTGCTTTTGGGACATTTCGAATGTGGCTTCTTCGTCGTCTACTATAACCTTGATGGTTGTCTTTCCTGCATTGTTGTCTTCTTGAACGGGTTGTTGAGTTGCCTTGGCTGCTTTGAAGAGTTCGTAGAAAATGATGTCTTCGGAGACCTCATTTTCGGTCAAGACATCCTTCACCGTATTTATCATAGCCTCTGGGCCACAAAGATAAAATGCATCGATTGCGATATCCTTGTATTTGTTCTTGACGATGAGGTTGACCGTACTTTTTTCTATCCTTCCAAAAATGGCATCGTTTTCCTTGGCTTGACTGAATACGAACTGAATGGTAAATCGCTCGCTATGCTTATGTTGAAGCTCCAACAATTCATTCAAGAAAATGGTATCCTTGGTTGTCTTGTTTCCATAAACCAATATGAAAGAGCTATTAGGTTCTTCTTCCAAGACTGTCTTTGCTATGCTCAATACAGGTGTAATTCCGCTACCCGCTGCAAATGCAGCAATTGTTCTAGCTTTGGATGGGGTGGGTTCAAAGGTGAAGCGCCCATTTGGAGGCATCACGTCTAAAATGTCTCCTTCCTTTAATACATTGTTTGCATATTTGGAGAAAGTTCCGTTTTCTACTTCTTTTACCGCTACTCTCATAATTCCACTTTTTGGGGAAGAGCACAAGGAATAATCTCGTCTTACCTCATTGCCATCAATATTGGTTCTTAAAGTGATGTACTGTCCAGCTTTAAAGATAAAAGCATCTTTTAAAGACTCAGGGACGGCAAAGCTTAGTGTAATACATTTAGAGGTTTCACGATGAATGTTTTGTATTGCGAGTTTATGAAATTGAGACATTGTTTACTTTTTTTTGTAAAAATAGTGAAGCGGTTTAGATTTAATAAACCAATCGTGAAAAAATATACACATAAGAATATTATGCATAAGTAAATCATAATATATGTTTGAACCATGAGCAATTCAAAGTTATTTTGAATAAAAAACGGATTGAAAATATAGCACCTTCAATCCGTTTTTTATATGAGAATTTAATGTTATTGCTTAATAAGCGTCATATTTGCCGGAATTTTAAAATCTGAAGTATCCTTTTGAGTACCGTCAGTACAATCTATTGTATCTCCATAAGTAACATCATTAATCCTTGTCCATTGTAATTGGGGAGCAGTCATAAATGGATTGTTTTCATATTCTAATTCTAGTTTTCCACTTGCGTAACGCTCACAACCACCATTAAGTGGAGGTTCACTATAAAACAAATTAACCTTATTCTCCTCTAAAATAAGGCTTCCTAAAATATGGTTTGCTATACTTTCCGTGGCGTTACTATTTGCTCCGTAAGTATCATAGATAGTTATATCGTTTACTTTTAACAAGTACTCACACACTAATTCATCTCGAAAAACATTTACAGTACGATTAGATATTAAGCTATGCTCTTTTTTGATAAAGGTGATTTTAAAATAAGTTGTTCCATCATCGTAAAGCCAAGTCTCAAGATATTTGTCTAAACTATTGGTCGTATCTTTGTAATAAATATTACCAGTGTCATTGGCTTCAGGTAGACCTGTTATAAGAGGTCTTATTATTTCTTGAGCATTTGTTATATTTGGTAATCCCATACAAATTATCAGTATGATTAAGAATTTTAATTTCATAATTTTTATCTTTTATAATTTCTTTTTTAAGGCGTATATACAACTTGATTCCATCCAGTTACAACGCCATTAGTATCTTGTGTTGCTTCATATAATAATAACCCCGTATCTTCAGTAATCAAATAATATACCAAATAATTATTAATTAAATCATGAAATTCGGGAATCGTACAGGCACCAGCACATTTTAATCGAGCAAAATAAATTACCGTATTAAGATACTTATTTTTCATTCTTTCTTCACCTAATTCTCTATTATAGTTCCCCCAATTTGTAGCCTTTTCTAAATTTGAAACCTTGAGAGCAAATATTTTTCCATTTGGGGCAACAAGTATTGCCGTAGCTTCATCACTGTTACTTTCAATTGCTAATTTAGCCATATTAAATAAATCTCCCGCAGAGAATGCATTGTCTCCTCCTAAAAAATGCGTATGCATTTCTAGTCATGTAAATAAGGTAACAACAGGGAATTTTATGCCAAAATTATCAGGGGCTAATGTTCCAGCAACTGGTTCACTAAAAGTGCTTGAACTGGATAAGTTAAATTGATAACCATATTCTCTGTTTTCTTCAAGTTTTGTCTTTAATTCAGCAATTTTTGCTTTCACAACAGGATTATCAGTAAGTGCTGTTAATTCCGCTATATGAGGATTTTGTGTAGGAGCAGGAGCCGTGATAATAGGACCATTGTTGTTATTTCCGTGAATGTCAGGATCGGTCGGGTCGTAATTTGAGTCTTGGGAACCACTTGTTCCTCCGCCACCAGAAGACGAGCTTCCAGTATCACTTCCATCATCACCGCCACTTCCAGTGCCGTCATCATAGTAACCACAAGAAATTCCTGTAATTGCCCAGCCCATTGTAAACTGTTGGGCGTCATCTGCACCTACTAAATCACCTTGATCTCCATCATCTACAATAACCCATTCCCACGTTTCGCTACAACCATAAACCAATTTCGACAGTACTCCATCGCCAAAAACACCCGTGTCAAAATCAATCGGCGTGAGTATCGTATTGAAATCGGTTACGGTATTTTCATTGAAATTCACATACTCTTCCGAAGTGAAATCATAGTGTACGATGTAAGCGTCGTACTCACCATCGACATTGGAATGAAGCAAAAGGTTTTCTAGATTCTCCGTTGTCGGGTTATCCCTCACTATCGGAAAGCTATACGAATGGTTTCCTGTTTCCGCATCCTCAATCTTTTTTACGAAATCGGTGTGATGGTAAAGCCATAGTCCTCGTTGTATATTTCTCTTGAGGAAGATTTGGTTACGTCATTTCTTTGAGATGCCTCCTTGATTTTCCTTAGTTCATAGGATATCGAGGCATCAGATTCGATTTGTTTCTCATTCAATGTCGAGACTTTGAATTTGGATTTTGAGCTTTCTTGATGTGAGATGTCCTCGGTGAATTCCTTTTCACAGTTTGTAAGCAACAACGGAATGCCCAGTAGCAATATTCCACGTTGTAGATAGTGTTTAAATTGTTTTTTCCTCATAGGGATGGGTTAAGGGTTTTAAATTAATTTTATTGTATTCGTATCAAAACAAAAAACATCCAGTTTTATTGTTTCAACAAGGCAAAGCTATGTCTTTTTTGTTTCGTAATTCTAGTGTACGGGACTACTTATTTCTGCTCTCTATTATGCGTAGTCATATCTTTAGGTTTGTTACGCAATTATTGAAATTATCTCTTTGTAGATGTAAAGATGATATGAAAATTTAGTTATGTGAGTTTTTTGGTGTTGCCAAACGAGGCAGAAAACCTTCTTGAGAAAACATATCCTGAATATAATTTGTAACAATTCCTTTCTTTGAGATACTAATCATAGAAATCTAACTAAATAATGATATGTTTAAACGTTTTATAAGTTTGGAGTGGAAGCAGTTTCGACGCGCATCCTATTTCCAAAAGGGAATGGCAATCAAGATATTGCTCTTTTTGGCCGTTTTGTATTTTGGAGGTGCGGCATTAATGTTGGGAGTAGGATTGTTTTTTATAATAAAGAAGGCCATCCCCACGGTAGACCCCATTCAAGTTGTAAACAACTTCTTGATTTATTGGTTTCTTTTCGATTTGCTCATTCGTTATTTCATGCAGCAGTTGCCAGTGATGAATGTAAAGCCGTTAATGACCATACCCGTCAAACGGAGTACCGTCATTCACTATTTGCTAGGGAAGACAAGTGTCTCTTTTTTCAATTTCCTGCCTTTGTTCGTGTTCGTTCCGTTTAGCATCGTGTTGTTGACACAAGGTTATCCGGTGATAAATGTATTCTGCTGGTTCATAGCCATGGTATCCATGACGTTTGCAAATAACTTCATCAATTTCTTGATTAACAAGAACAACGTTGCCTTTTATGTGATATTGGCCATTTTGGTGACTTTCGTAGGGTTGGAATACTATGGGGTCTTTAAGGCATCGGAGCCTATTGGATCTGCATTCAACTATCTGTACAATCATTCATATTTAGCTATTTTGCCAATACTCATGGCGACAGGCTTGTACTATGTGAATTTCAATTTCATCAAAAAAGGATTTTACTTGGACGATGCCGTTTCTAAGAAGGTAAAGGAAGTCAATGCCACGGACTTGTCATGGATGAATCGTTTTGGAGCTGTTGCACCATTTATAAAAAACGACGTAAAATTGATATGGAGAAACGTAAGGCCAAGACAAGTCATGTTTATGTCGTTCATTTTCTTGTTTTATGGTTTGATGTTTTATACTCAAGAGACCTATAAGAACATGCCTGCGTTTTTGGCATTTGCGTCAATGTTCGTTACGGGAGGTTTTTTAATGACATTTGGTCAATTGGTACCTTCATGGGATAGTGAGTATTACAAGATGCTAATGAGTCAAAACATTCCCTATAAGACTTATTTGCAATCCAAGTGGTATTTGATGGTTTTCGCAGTGGTGATTTCTTTCATATTGAGTACGCCATACATCTATTTCGGATGGGATATTTTTGGAATGATAGCAGCAGGAGCATTGTTCAACATTGGTTTGAATTCTTTCATAACGTTGTATGGTGGTGTGTTGAATAGAGTGCCTGTGGAACTCAACGTAAAGGCAAAGGCCTTTAGCAATACCAATGGCTTCAATCCTACGCAGTTGCTAATAGCGCTTCCAAAGTTCCTATTGCCAATGCTATTGTTCTATGTGCCATACAAACTCATAAATTTTCAAGCAGGGATTGTCGCTTTGGCTTTAAGTGGTGTCTTGGGCATAGTATTTAGAAACGTCGTTTTCAAAAAGATAGAAGCTGTCTATCAAAAAGGGAAGTACAAGACCATAGCAGCCTTCTCGGAAAAGAAATAACAAAAAAATTAAATAACAAGACAATGATAACAACATCGAATCTTTCAAAGAAATATAACGAGTCCACGGTTTTGAATATTGAAAATCTGGAAATACCAAAAGGCCAAAGTTTTGGATTGGTGGGGAATAACGGAGCAGGTAAAACAACGTATTTTAGCTTGTTGTTGGATTTGATACAGCCAACAACCGGTCATATTGAAAACAATGGAGTCATGGTTCATGAAAGTGAAAACTGGAAACCATTTACATCTTCATTCATAGATGAAAGCTTTTTGATTGGGTATTTGACGGCAGAGGAATATTTTTATTTCATAGGAGAGCTAAGAGGACAAAAAGCCAGCGATGTAGATGCACTTTTATCTCAATTTGAAGATTTTTTCCATGGAGAAATACTTGATCAGAAAAAATACCTGAGGGACTTAAGCAAGGGGAACCAGAAAAAAGCAGGTATTGTGGCTGCATTGATAGGAGAGCCAGAAGTCATCATCTTGGATGAACCATTTGCAAATTTGGATCCGACGACACAAATTAGACTTAAGGGAATCGTCAAGGATTTGGCCGAAAAGAAAGGTGTGACCGTTTTGATATCAAGTCATGACCTATTGCACGTGACGGATGTTTGTGAGCGTATCGTGGTATTGGAAAAGGGAGAAGTCATCAAAGACCTTAAAACCAGCGAGGCTACTTTGAAAGAATTGGAAGCCCATTTCTCCAAGGTAGCAGAAGTATAAAACACTTCAATTTTCCAGTTTAATTGGTATAAACTGAAAAAGATGCTTATTTTTACGTGCTTATGCAATAAATATATAATATTCGCATAAGTTTAAAGTTATGTATTAGACTAAATACAACAACGTTGAAAATAGCACTGAAACCAATATTATTCGTAGCAGTCTCTGCTTTGATCATTACAAGTTGTTCTCGTAAAAAGGACAATTTCATTAGTAGAAACTTTCATGCGGTAACCGCAGAGTACAATACCTTGTTCAATGGTTACGAAGCCTTGGAGAAAGGGAGGACGAGTCTCAACGATTCCTATCAAGACAACTATTGGGAGATTTTGCCGGTAGAGCGGATGCAAGTTGATGAAGATGCGATTTTGCCAGGTCAATCCAAAAATGAGAACTTTACCAGGGCAGAGGAGAAAGCAGTGAAAGCAGTCCAAAGACACGGGATGAACATTCAAGGCAAGGAAAAGAATCCCCAAATAGATGAAGCCTATTTGTTGTTGGGTAAAGCACGTTACTTCGATCAACGCTTCGTGCCAGCTTTGGAGGCATTCAATTACATTCTTTATAAATACCCGGCAAGTAGCAATATAAACCAAGCAAAGGTTTGGAGGGAAAAGACCAACATTCGTTTGGAAAATGACGAATTGGCCATAAAAAATCTAAAACGCTTGTTGGACCAAGAAGAAATCGAAGGTCAAGATTTGGCAGATGCAACATCGATATTGGCGCAGGCCTACATAAACATTGAGGCTTTGGATAGCGCATTGACACAAATAGACATTGCGGCAAATGCAACCAAAAGACGCAATGAAGAAGGGCGTTATCGTTTCATACAAGGGCAACTTTACAATGCCTTGAACGATAAGGACAGTGCGAACATAGCCTTTGACAACGTCATTGACCTAAACCGAAAGATACCACGCAAATACCTCATTGGAGCACATGTGGAAAAAGCAAAGAACTTCGATTATGAAAAAGGAGATAAAATTGCTTTTTTGGAATATTTGACAAAATTGGAAGAAGACAGGGAAAACAGACCTTTCTTAGACAAGATTTACCATCAAATAGGAGAATATCATTTGGAAAGCAATAACGACTCCTTGGCAATGGCCTACTACAACAAGTCGATAAAAACACAATCCAAGGACAAGATATTGGTTGCTAAAAATTATGAAACCCTGGGAGATATGCATTTCGATGCAAACGAATATAAGAATGCAGGAGCATATTTTGATAGTACGATGAACAACATGGTCAGGGATAGCAAGCCTTTTAGGGTCATAAAACGAAAAAGGGAAAATTTGGATGACGTTATCTATTATGAAGACATAGCCGAGGTGAATGACAGCATTTTAAATTTGGTTTCAATGTCGGAAACGGAAAGGTTGAGCTATTTCGAGGAATACACGAGCAAACTCAAAGCAAAGGCAGAAGCAGAGAAGGAAAGACTAGCCATAGAAGAGCAGAAAAAAGGACTTGCTGCAAACACCCGTGGCAACTCGAATCTTGGAAACATTGTGAAACCAAAGGGAGGAACGCCAAATGCAGAATCCACATTTTATTTCTACAATCCTTCGACTGTTGCATACGGTAAAAATGAGTTTTCAAGAATTTGGGGAGACAGGGAGTTGAAAGATGGATGGAGATGGTCTGATAGCAAAAGTACAATAGGAGGAGGGGTGACTTCTGGAGGAGAAGCAATTGATTTGGAAGCAGACAACGAGTTGTTCAATCCAGAATTTTATTTGACAAAGATTCCAACAGAGGAAAAGGCTATAGACAGCATAGCCAAGGATAGGAATTACGCATACTATCAACTAGGTTTGATCTACAAGGAGAAATTTAAGGAATACGAGCTATCCAAAGGGAAATTTTTAGAATTGCTAAAAAGCAACCCGGAAGAGCGTTTGGTGTTGCCCTCCAAATACAACTTGTACAAGATATACGAACTATTGGGAGAGGGAGATGAAGCTTCAATAGCCAAAGGCGACATCATAGCCAACTACCCGGATTCGCGCTATGCTCAAATTCTAAGTAATCCGGAATCGGTTGCAGATAAAGACGAAAATAGCCCAGTAAGTGTTTATGAGAACACTTACAGGTTGTTTGAAGAACAGAAGTTCTCTGAGGTCATCAGTAAATCTGAAAATTACATCAATGCATTCGAAGGCGATGCCATCGTTCCAAAGTTCGAGTTGTTGAAAGCTACGGCATCTGGTCGCTTATATGGGTTCGAAGTCTATAGCAAGGCCATAAATGACATTGCCGTCAATTATGCGAACACTCCCGAAGGAGTACAAGCGCAAGCAATAATAGACAAGGCTTTCAAGACCATTTCAAATTCAGAGTTTAGAGACGATGCAGAAGAAAAAAACTTCAAGGTTATCTATCAATTTGCAAATTCGGAAAAAGGAGAAATAGAAGACTTTGTAAAGACAATGAACGAAGCCTTGGGAAAAGTAAGGTATTATGATTTGACGACATCTGTGGATTTGTACGATGAAAACACTACTTTTGTAGTCGTACACGGCTTGAAAAGCATAGATGGAGCCAAAGGTTTCTCGGAAATATTAGAAGAAGGAGACGGTTACAAGGTGACAAGGTCGTCGTTTGCCATTTCCTCACAAAACTATAGAGTCGTGCAAATTCACAAGAACCTAGAAATGTATTTGACCAATCAATAGCAATAACCCCAAATCAATAACAATATGTTTTCTGATAGCAAAAAAGACAAACAACAAGATGGAACATCCATTCAAAATAAAATAGCAAAAGGAACAAAGATTATAGGTGACTTTTCTAGTGAAGGAGATTTAAGAATAGATGGTACGATAGAGGGAAACGTAAAAACCCCTGGAAAGGTCGTTGTTGGAAAAACAGGAGAAATCATAGGGACCTTAGAAAGTGCCAATGCCTATTTTGAAGGGAAGTTCTCTGGTAAGTTGAATCTTACGGAAACATTGACTCTAAAGGCTTCTGCGCAAATAGAAGGAGAAGTAATAGCGCAAAAGTTGGCTGTGGAGCCAGGAGCAATATTCAATGTGACTTGCGTTATGAAAACGGCGATAAAAGAACTACAAGGTGGACCAAAAACCAAAAAAACAGCCTAGTCCTTACCTTAGGTTTACATCAGTGGCTTTCCAAATGGGAGGAACGATTTACTTAGGGAATATTTTAGGTACTTGGCTGGATAAAAAATACAATCTTGAAATTTGGGAAAACATAATTACACTTTTTGCAGTATTCATTGCAATGTATTTGGTGATAAGTCAAGTCTTGAAAATATCTAAAGACAATGATTAAAAATATAGTCACCTATAGTACTAGTTTTGTGTTGCTAGCTAGTATTTCTTTTTTTGCACATAACTATTTTACAAAAATATTATCTCTAGATTTAAGATTCGATATATTCCCTGTATATGTGTTCCATTTTTCGATTTCCCTTTCAATCTGCATTATTTTTGAAATATTATCGAGAGTATCAAGATTTCAAACACAATTAGGTTTTATATATATGGGAACGCTTTTTTTTAAAGTGATGGTCTTTAGTGCAGCTTTCTATAAATCAATTTTAAGCATTCAGTTGATAACCAGAGTAGAAAGTCTGAATTTACTTATTCCTGTCTTTATTTTTTTGATTGCCGAAGTCTATTTTATAGCAAGAATTTTAAACCGCAAATAGAGCGAGTCAATAATTATAAAAAAATAATTGTTTTTTCATTTATTTCCGTACTTTTGCACGGAATTTAAAAACACAGTTTTTTTGATTTTATAACAATGAAGGTAGCTCAACAAACTTTTAAATTTTTCGTCCTTATCTCTATACTTTTTGCAAGCAACTTTGCAATGGCTGTAAATTCTACTAATGATGGTGGTCAAGTAGATACAAAAAAGGAAGTTGAAGATTATATTTTACACCACATTCAAGATTCTCATGATTTTTCGTTGTTTTCATACACGAGTGATACAGGTGAACGTAAGCATTTTGGTTTTCCATTACCAATTATTTTATGGACAAGCAATGGTTTAATAACGTTTATGTCTTCAGAATTTCACCATAATGATGATGGTCACGTGATTGTTGAGAAAAACGGAATGAAATTCGCGAAAATGCACTCTAAAATATACGAGCTAGATTCAGGTGCTACAAAAATAGAAGAAGATGCAACCCATCATCCAATAAACGCACATAAGGTTTTGGATTTCTCAATTACTAAAAGTGTTGTAGGTGTTTTATTCATTGGTCTATTAATGTTATTCTGGTTTTCTGGTTTAGCAAGACAATATAAAAAGAAACAAATACCAACAGGTTTTGCACGTGTATTAGAACCTCTTGTGTTATACGTAAGAGATGAGATTGCAAGACCAAACATTGGAGAAAAGCATTATAGAAGGTTTACAGGGTACCTATTAACAGTATTCTTTTTTATATGGTTTTTAAACTTAGCTGGCTTAACACCTTTAGGTTTTAATGTAACAGGGCAGTTAGCAGTAACAGCTTGTTTGGCTATATTTACTTTGATAATATACACGGTAAGTGGTAATAAAGAGTATTGGATGCACATTTTGTGGATGCCAGGTGTACCAGTTTTAATTCGTCCAGTTTTGGCAATCATTGAATTAGCTGGGGCATTAGTAATCAAGCCATTTTCATTATTAGTACGTTTGTTCGCAAACATTTCAGCAGGTCATATTGTGGTAATGAGTTTAATAGCAATTATGTTCACATTAAAAGAATCACTTGGTGTGGTTGGTGCAACAGGATTGTCGTTAGTATTATCATTTTTTATAACATTAATTGAGGTTTTAGTAGCTTTCTTACAGGCTTATATATTTACAATGCTTTCAGCATTATTTATAGGTATGGCAGTGGCAGAACACGAACATCATTAATACACATTTGTTTAATTTAATAAATCAATTATTATGTACAATTTAATTGGAGCAGGTTTAATCGTAATCGGAGCAGGAATTGGTCTTGGTCAAATTGGTGGGAAAGCAATGGAAGGTATTGCTCGTCAACCAGAAGCAACAGGGAAAATCCAAACAGCGATGATTATCATTGCCGCACTTTTAGAAGGTTTAGCATTCGGTGCTTTGTTCTTAGGAAAATAAGAATCGAACAAATCTAAAAACACAAATCTGTAACGGTTGGTTGCAGGTTGTGTTTTTCAAATTAAACAGAAAAAAATAAACACATTTAGAAATGGATAAATTATTAAATGACTTTTCACCAGGATTATTTGTAGTCTCTACAATATTATTATTAGCATTAATAGCTTTAATGATAAAGTTTGCGTGGAAGCCTATCTTAAATTCATTAAATGAAAGAGAAGAAGGAATCCAAAATGCATTAGATGCTGCTGAAAATGCAAAATTGGAAATGCAAAACCTTCAAGCAGATAACGAAAAGTTATTAAATGAAGCACGTGCTGAACGTGAATCTATGCTTAAGGATGCTAGAGAAATCAAAAATAAAATGATTGAAGATGCCAAGACTGAAGCTCAGACACAAGCAAACGCAATGATATCTCAAGCACAAGCTGCCATAGAAAGTGAAAAGAAATCTGCAATGGCAGAACTTAAAAGTCACGTAGCAGGATTATCTGTAGAGATTGCAGAAAAGGTAGTACGTCAAGAATTATCTAACAAAGACAAGCAATTAGCTTTAGTAGAGTCTTTATTAGGGGAAGCAACACTTAACTAATTAATATGTCAGGGTCAAGAGCAGCAATACGTTACGCAAAAGCAGTGTTAAGCTTAGCATCAGATCAAAATGCAACTGTGGTTGTTAATAATGATATGAAGTTAATGGCTAACACCATTGCAGAAAGTAAAGATTTAAGCGATATGCTTAATAGTCCTGTGGTAAGTCCTTCAATAAAAAAAGCATCGTTGTTAGAGATTTTTAAAGATGTAAATGCATTAACGGTTAATACTATAGATGTATTGATTACTAACAAGCGTATTGCATTATTGGAGAATGTAGCTTTAGAATATACAAAATTATACGACGAGCAAAGAGGAACTGAAGTTGCCACGGTAACGACTGCTTTGCCATTAACGGACGATTTGAAAGTAAAGGTCTTGGCGAAAGTCAAAGAGCTTACAGGCAAAGAAGTCGAGGTGGAAAACATCATAGATGAAGACATCTTGGGTGGTTTCATCTTGCGCGTAGGAGATATACAATACAACGCAAGTATTGCAAATCAACTAAGCAAATTAAAAAGAGAATTTACATTAAACTAAGATATATTTATATCTAAATAAATAATAAGATGGCAGAAGTAAAACCAGCTGAAGTATCAGCAATCTTAAAACAACAACTTTCAGGTTTTGAAGCAAGTGCCTCATTGGATGAAGTTGGAACAGTATTAACTGTAGGTGATGGTATTGTACGTGCTTACGGATTAGCTAACGCTCAATACGGAGAATTAGTGGAATTCGAAGGAGGTGCAGAAGGAATTGTACTTAACCTAGAAGAAGATAACGTAGGTATCGTATTATTGGGAACTTCAGTAGGAGTAAGAGAAGGGTCTACGGTAAAGCGTACGTCTCGTATCGCATCTATTAAAGTAGGTGAAGGTATTGTTGGACGTGTTGTGGATACTTTAGGGAATCCTATCGATGGTAAAGGGCCTATCACAGGTGATACTTATGAGATGCCTTTGGAGCGTAAAGCACCTGGGGTTATTTACAGAGAGCCGGTAACAGAACCATTGCAAACAGGAATCAAGGCAATTGATGCGATGATCCCAGTAGGTAGAGGACAACGTGAGTTGGTGATTGGTGACAGACAAACAGGTAAAACTGCGGTTTGTATCGATGCGATCTTAAATCAAAAAGAATTTTACGATGCAGGTGAGCCTGTATATTGTATATACGTTGCAGTTGGACAAAAAGCATCAACAGTAGCATTAATTGCTAAGACCTTAGAAGAAAAAGGAGCTTTGGCATATACTACCATAGTAGCTGCAAATGCATCAGACCCTGCTGCAATGCAAGTTTATGCACCAATGACAGGAGCATCTATTGGAGAATATTTTAGAGATACTGGTAGACCGGCATTGATTGTATTTGATGATTTGTCAAAGCAAGCAGTTGCTTACCGTGAGGTATCTTTATTGTTAAGACGTCCACCAGGACGTGAAGCATATCCTGGGGATGTATTTTATTTGCACTCAAGATTATTGGAGCGTTCTGCAAAAATCATCAACAACGATGCTATTGCAAAAGAAATGAACGATCTTCCAGATTCATTGAAACCAATTGTAAAAGGAGGAGGTTCTTTAACGGCATTGCCAATTATTGAAACACAAGCAGGTGACGTTTCCGCATATATCCCAACAAACGTAATTTCTATTACAGATGGACAAATTTTCTTGGATGGAGATTTATTCAACTCTGGTGTGCGTCCAGCAATTAACGTAGGTATTTCCGTATCTCGTGTTGGTGGTAATGCACAGATTAAATCAATGAAAAAAGTATCTGGAACGTTGAAGCTGGATCAAGCACAGTATCGTGAATTGGAAGCGTTTGCCAAGTTTGGATCAGATTTGGATGCAGTTACATTGAATGTAATTGAAAAAGGAAAGCGTAATGTGGAGATCTTGAAGCAAGGTCAAAACGAACCGTTTAAGGTAGAAGATCAGGTTGCAATCATCTATGCAGGATCCAAAAACTTGTTGAAAGACGTTCCTGTAAATAAGGTAAAGGAATTTGAAAGAGATTTCTTGGAATTCTTGAATGCTAAGCATAGTGATGTTTTAGCAACATTGAAAGCAGGGAAATTAACTGACGAGGTTACGGATACATTGTTGTCTGTATGTAAAGACCTTTCAGCGAAATATAAAGCATAAAAAGTTCAGAATTTAGAGTTATGAATCTATTTATTCATAACTCTAAATTCATAACTCATAACTTGTAAAAATGGCAAACTTAAAAGAAATACGTAACAGAATATCATCAGTATCTTCAACGATGCAGATTACCAGTGCCATGAAAATGGTATCGGCTGCAAAGTTGAAGAAGGCACAAGATGCTATTACTGCCATGCGTCCTTATGCAGATAAGTTAACGGAGCTTTTACAAAATTTAAGCGCAACTCTTGATGCTGATTCTGGAAGTAAATTTGCAGAGCAGCGTGAGGTTAAAAATGTACTTGTAGTTGCTATAACTTCCAACAGGGGATTATGTGGTGCATTTAACTCCAACATCATCAAGCAGACCAACCTATTGATCAACGACGTTTACGCCAATAAAAATGTATCTGTCCTTGCCATAGGGAAAAAATCAAATGATGCTTTTGAAAAATTAGGTTGTGTCATTGCCAACAAAAGTGAAATTTTCGATAACCTAACATTTGACAATGTAGCTGAAATAGCTGAAATGCTAATGGAAAAATTTGTTGAAGGCGAGTTCGATAAAATCGAAGTTGTATACAACAAGTTTAAAAACGCAGCAACGCAAATAGTGATGACCGAGCAGTTTTTGCCAATTGTACCAATTGAAGGAGAAGGAAATGCCAATCTAGATTATATCTTTGAGCCATCTAAAGAAGAAATCGTAGAGGAGTTGATTCCTAAGTCCCTAAAAACACAATTGTACAAAGGGATTAGAGATTCTTTTGCAAGTGAGCACGGTGCACGTATGACTGCCATGCACAAGGCAACTGACAATGCTACAGAATTGAGAGATCAATTGAAATTGACTTACAACAAAGCACGTCAAGCAGCAATTACCAATGAGATCCTTGAGATAGTTGGTGGAGCAGAAGCATTGAACAATTAGAAAGTAGTTCCTCGAAGAACGTTTACAATATAAAAAAACCTCGCTGTAATTAGCGAGGTTTTTTGTCTTCAATGGAAATCTTTACTTCGCTCTAATTCGTATCTTTATGAAAACTTAATGAGAATGAAAATTTCAAACCCAACTTTCAAGTCTTTTACAATGCTAATTATTCTAATGACACTTTTTAACTGTTCAAGCTCTAAAGTTAAACTAGAAGAAAAAGCACCTCTGGAGTACAGTCGTCCTTATTTTCAAGAATGGGTGGCTGGCATAGAGGATGGTGGGTCAGGAGTCAACATATACTTCCCTAATCTTGTCGTTAAAAACAATGCCATTGTGGATAGTGTATTCTTTAGAAAGATGAAAGGGAAATTAAGAAACGGAAAAGCTTCTTATTTTGCTTCACTGAAAAAGGACATGCCTCAAGACATTGTCATGAGTGACGATCCAAAAGCCGAATATGGTAACAAAACACAGGAATTCCCATTCGATCTGAAGAATGACGAATGTGTCATTAGCTATATTGAAAAAGGAGAAACAAAATACTTTAAAATAGTAGATTTAAAGGAAAAGGAAGGAGAGTATTATCCAACAAGCCCTCCAAAGAACTAAAACAGCTCCCAAAATACTTTTTTAGGTCTAATGAATTCAATACATTTAGCCTAACATACCTAATATCACATTGAGCGTACTTAAAAAGTTCTTTAAAGATACAATTATATACGGCTTGGCCACAGTTTTGCCACGGCTTATGAATTTTGTTTTGGTTCCATTGCACACAGATACCTTGGCAACCAATAGTTATTCGGACAATACGACATTCTATGTATACGCAGCCTTTTTCAATGTATTGTTGACCTATGGAATGGAAACAGCTTTTTTTAGATTTTTTAGCAAATCCGAAGAAAAAGACAAAGTATTTTCAACCACATTCATTAGCCTTATCGTTACTACTCTTTTGTTTTTGGCACTGGTAGTGACTTTCAATGCACAATTGTCAGATTGGATAGGCATGGATCAAACCCATTTCAATCTATTGCTGGGGCTGTTGGTCTTGGATACCATGGTGGTGGCGCCTTTTGCTTACTTGAGAGCGACAGGGAGGCCAATGAAGTTTGCAGCGATAAAGATTGTCAACATTGTGGTGGTGGTGCTTTTAAACTTCTTTTTTCTTTGGGCGATACCGAAGTTTGATTTGGCATTTCCAAATTATGACCAATCGGATTTGGTAAAATACATTTTCATTGCCAACCTGATAGCTAGCATAGTTACGTTTCTATTGTTGATTCCATATTTCTTCAAGACCAAACTACAATTCAGCACGACAATTTTCAAACAATTGCTAAGTTACGGTTGGCCAATTATGGTAGCTGGAATAGCCTATGTCATCAATGAGAATTTCGATAAGTGGATTTTACCGGATCTATTGGGAAAGGACATAAACGGAGCCTATAGCGGATGCTATAAGATAGCCGTGTTCATGACGATTTTCATTCAAGCCTTTAGATTGGGAGCAGAGCCCTTCTTCTTTAATCATTCCAAAGAAGAGAATGCGAAGGAAACCTATGCCACCATCATGAAATACTTTGTGATTGTCGGGAGTTTGATGTTGGTTTTCATAATTTCGTATTTGGATGTCTTCAAATCTTTGATAGTTAGGGATGAGTCTTATTGGGTGGCCATAGAAATCGTTCCGATAGTATTGTTGGCAAATTTGTGTTTGGGCATTTATTTCAATTTGGCGATTTGGTACAAGTTGACAGATAAAACACGCTATGGAATGTATTTGTCCATAGTTGGTGCGGTCGTGACGATTGTCTTTAACTTGATCATGATAGAAAAGATAGGTTTCATTGCTGCAGCTTGGGCTACATTGGCAGCTTATGCCACAATGATGCTTTTGTCTTATTGGCTAGGCCAAAGGCATTACCCAGTACCCTACAATTTAAAAAAGATAGGAAGTTATTTGGCGTCGGCGATAATATTTTCTGCATTGGCTTTAAAGACAGATGGCAATTATTATGTAAACACTGCTTTAGTTTTGTTATTTTTGTTGATTGCCTTTTTATTCGAAAGGCGAGAATTAAAACAATTGATTGAAAAATAAGAACTTGTCATTTCGAGTTAAGACTAGAGGTTGTAAATCAACACATTGAATAATTTTAGATGGCATTCAAACAAACATATTTAAACAGCATGCAAATAAAAATTATAAATAAATCCAATCATGCCTTGCCCCATTATGAGACTTTGGCATCTGCAGGAATGGATCTAAGGGCAAATATCAAAGAAAACATTATCTTGGAACCCATGGAACGCAGAATTGTGCCGACAGGGCTTTTTCTGGAGCTTCCCATAGGAACGGAAGCACAAGTAAGACCAAGAAGTGGTTTAGCTGCAAAAAAAGGAATTACCGTGCTTAATGCGCCAGGAACGGTAGATGCAGATTATAGGGGAGAAGTAGGTGTCATTTTAATAAATTTATCCAGAGAAACATTCGTTGTTGAAAATGGAGAGAGAATAGCACAGCTAATAATAGTAAAACACGAACGAGCAGAGTGGCAAGAAGTCGAGGTTTTGTCAGAAACGGACAGAGGAGAAGGAGGCTTTGGAAGTACTGGGGTCAAATAGACTTTTGTATACACAGCAGCTTCGACAAATGAAATTTAGATATGCTTGAACTGTCAAAAATAAGAAGAACAGGACTTTTGTTGAGATGAATCATCATCTTCAAGAAAAGTAAAACAAGAAAAGAGTTTAACAATAAAAAATACCTGCCTATGCAGGCATGAATATGAAAATAATAGTACCAATGGCGGGACGAGGTTCTCGTTTGAGACCACATAGCTTAACAGTGCCAAAACCATTAATTCCAGTAGCAGGACAGCCCATTGTTCATAGATTGGTAAAAGATATCGTAAAAGTTCTAGATCAACCAATAGAAGAAATAGCCTTTGTCTTGGGAGATCCAGCATGGTTTGGAGAAGAAGTCGTTTCCAGTTTGGAAGATTTGGCGAGAGGTTTGGGAGCCAAAGCATCCATTTACAGGCAAGACGAACCATTGGGAACAGGTCATGCCATAATGTGTGCAAAAGATTCACTTTCTGGACCAGCAGTAATAGCATATGCAGACACATTGATTCGAGCCAATTTTAATTTGGATCCGGAGGCAGATGCCGTTATTTGGGTAAAACAAGTTGACGAACCTGAAGCTTATGGCGTTGTAAAGTTAAATGAGAAACAAGAAATTGTTGAATTGGTTGAAAAACCAAAGGAGTTTGTAAGCGATTTGGCAGTAATCGGTATTTATTACTTCAAAGATGTTGCCATATTGAAAGAGCAATTGCAATACGTATTGGACAACAACATCATAAATGGAGGCGAATACCAGATTAACGATGGGATAAAAGGAATGATGGCAAATGGGAAAGTCTTCAAGACGGGAGAAGTCAGCGAGTGGATGGACTGTGGAAATAAAACCGTAACTTTAGAGACAAATACGAGGATGTTAGGTTTTTTGAAAGCCGATGGAGATGAGCAATTAATCTCGGCATCGACAAAACAAGACAACGCCAACATCATAGAGCCTTGTTACATTGGAGAAAACGTAATTTTGAAAAATGCGACGATTGGGCCAAATGCCTCAATTGGAAATAATTGCGTAATTGAGGACTCAATCGTTAAAAATAGTCTAATACAAAGCAATACAACGATAAAAAATGCTAATTTAGACGAGGCTATGATTGGTAACCATGTTAAGTACGATGGTGATTTCACCAAAATTAGCATTGGTGATTATACAATTATGGAATAACTATTGATGATCAAGTACTGAATACAAATAAAAAGAAATCGTTTAACTGAAGATGATGAAACATAAAATCCACATGGTATACTTGCTTTTGGCAATGTTGGTCGTTCCGCAAATAAACTTCGCGCAGGTAGATTTCAACAAGACACCGGACGATGACTTGGGAAATGTTTCAGATGAGTATCAAGAATTGTTTTTCGAAGCCTTGAAGCAAAAAGGAATAGAAAACTATGACAAAGCGGTAACAGCATTGTTGAAATGTCTTGACATGGACGATTCCGATCCCATTCTCTACTTCGAATTGGGAAAGAACTACAACAAACTCAAAAACTTTGGAGCTGCAGAAGATGCATTGAGAAAAGCAGTAAAGAAAGAACCAGACAACGAATGGTACTTGGATGAGCTTTACGAGGCCTATGCGCAACAAAAGAATTATGACAAGGCCATTAAAACGGTAAAGCAACTAGTGAAATTCCACCCAGATTACAAAGAAGATCTGGCTTCCATATATGTACAAACGAAAAGGTACAAGGATGCATTGAAGGTATTGGATGAAATAGATGAAGAGCTTGGTGTTTCGGATGTCAGGGATAGGCTTAGAAATCAAATCTACAACGCTACGGGTAGAAAGAAGGAGCAAATAGAAAACTTGGAGGAACGTGTAGAGAACAATCCAGAATCAGAAAAAAATTACTTGGCGCTAATATATCGCTATAGCGAAAGCAACGAGAAGAAGAAAGCTTTCGAAACAGCGAAGAAACTTCTCAAAATCAATCCAGAATCACAATTGGTGCACTTGGCACTATACAAGTTCTATTTGGATGAAAACGAAGCAAAAAAGGCAATAGAATCCATGAAGGTGGTTTTGAACAGTAGGCAAATCAAACCAGAATCCAAAGCCAAGGTATTATCGGATTTTGTGAAGTTCGTAGCCGAAAATCAACAGTACGAACAAGATTTGGTGGAAATTGCATCCTTGGTGACAGATACCGCAACCGATGGTAAAACACTTGTGGAATTGGCACAATACTACCTAATAAAGGGAGAGAAGGACAAAGCATTGAAATATTACATGGAAGCCCAAAGTTTGGAAACCGGTAATTTTGGCTTGTTGAGAAACATTTTGTTGTTGCATGTAGATTTGGAGCAGTATGCGGAAGCCGAACGAAAAAGTGATGAAGCACTGGAAAAATACCCTTCACAACCAGTTCTATACCTTATCAATGGTGTGGCATTAAACAGATTGGGTCGCGCAAGCGATGCGGTAGATAGTTTGGACGCAGGTTTGGACTATATCATCGACAACACGAAAATGGAAGGCGACTTCTATAAACAATTGAGCAAAGCCTATACTACTTTAAACAATTTAGAGAAGGCAAAAACGTTTAGTGATAAAGCAAAAGCATTAGAACTCTCAAACTAAATGAATATCAAATACCCCAAAACTCCCGTATTTTTACTTGGATTGTTGATTTTGGTAGGATGTAAATCAGCAAAGACGATCATCTCCAATGGGACATTGGACGCCGGCCTTTCGACAAAACAAATAGTAAAAGAAGCCAATAGCAAAAAATCCGATTTCAAAACCTTGGCAGCGCGGTTGAAGATCGAAACAGATGATGGTACGAAAACACAATCTGTGACGGTATCCATGAGAATGGAGAAGGACAAAACGATATGGCTGAGCAAACTGGGCATCGTAAAGGCTATGATTACTCCAAACAGAGTTGCTTTTTACAATACTTGGGACAACACGTACTTCGATGGCGATTTCAGTTATTTGAGTAAATTGCTTGGGACGGATCTGGATTTTCAAAAAGTACAGAATTTGTTGTTGGGAGAAGCCATTTTAGAATTGGATTCCAAAGGATATAAAAATGACGTCAACGACAAATCATATGTATTGTACCCCAAGAAGCAAGATGAGTTGTATGAGATATTCTTTTTGTTCAATCCAAGTCTTTTCAAGTTGGATTCCCAACAAATAGCACAAACCCAAGAAGGACGCTTCTTGCAAATAGATTATACGTCATATCAAAAAGTAGAGAAGGAGACATTGCCACAGGTTGTGGACATTGTAGCAGTTCAAAAAAACGAGGAACTCAACATCGATTTGGAATTCAAATCAGTGTCTTTGAACCAAACCCTGAAGTTTCCGTTTAGAATTCCTTCTGGATATGAAGAAATAGAGTTGAAATAATGACGAGTAAACCAACATGCCGCCTTCTTTTGTTAAGTGTCTTCTTGATGAGCATCACATTGTCGTTTTCACAAAGCGGCAAACAAAAGGAGCTAGAGGCTAGACGTGTAGAATTGCGGCGAGAGATACAAAAGATAAATACATTGGTGTCTTCCAACAAATCCAAGGAAAAATCTCAAATTTCTTTGATCGAGGACTTGAATTATAAGGTTGGTGTTAGAAAGAATTTAATCAAGGTAACCAACCAACAAGCCAATTTGTTGACTAGAGAGATAAATACCAACCAAAAACAAATAACGGCGCTTAGAGAAGAGCTAAAGGTGCTTAAAACGAATTATGCGAGTATGATTGAAAAGTCATACAAGAACAAGAACAAACAAAGCCGTGTGATGTTTTTACTATCTGCCAACAACTTCAAGCAGGCCTATAAACGTATTCAGTACCTAAACCAATATGCAAACTACCAAAAACAACAAGGGGAGAACATAAAGACCAAGACTAAGGAGCTTCAAGCCTCCAACATATTGCTGTTGGCTCAAAAGGAAGAAAAGAACAAGCTCATAGAGGAAAACAAGTTGGCACAAAAAGAGCTTGAAAAGGAAATGAAACAGCATAATGCCATAATGAGTTCCATAAAAAAAGACTTGAAAAAGTATACGGTACAAATAAGGGCAAAGCAAAGGGAAGCGAGTAAGATAGACAAAGAGATAGAAAAGATCATTAGGGACGCCATTGCCAAATCCAATAAGAAAGTAGGGAAGAAAACCACCAAAACCACGGTATTCGCCATGGCACCGGAAGACAAGGCGTTGGCAAAAAGTTTCTTGGGAAGCAAGGGGAAGTTACCTTGGCCAGTTGAAAAAGGAGTCGTCAAGGTACGATATGGCAAACAGCCATCCCCTATAGATAGATCGATAGTCATCAATAGCAATGGAGTTAGAATCTCCACGAGCAAAGGAGCAAAGGTGCGTGCAGTATTCAATGGAGAGGTTCTAAGGATCATCAAGCCGAAGAGAAGCAATCCAACAGTCTTGATAAAACACGGAAACTACATCACTGTCTACAAAAACTTGGGGAAACTATATGTGAAACCAGGGGACAAGGTAAAGACCAAACAAGAAATAGGCGAGGTGTTTACACATCCTAGAACAGGAGAGAGCACATTGCGATTTAGCATATACAAAGAGACAAAAACACAAAATCCTGCAAGTTGGATTTATAAAATGTAATTACAAGAAATTAAATTCTTACAACGACATAGCCTCTACGCGTTTTTTTGTGATGCTTTCCATTCCAGTAGTAGTGGCGCTTTACTTTAACCCTTACGATTTTATGCTTAACGGGAGTTTTTTACGTAGACGACCTTGGTCAGGTTTCGTTTTTATTCGAGCTGCACAGGAACTAACGCTAAAAATGAATAGCATCGAACAAATGACAATTAAAATTCTCATAATCTTACATTGTTATGGTTATAATGGTAAGACTATGTATGAATGAAAAGTTTAATTTAGGAAAACAATGCCTTCAACTCGGTAGCGTCGTTGGGATTCATTTTACCAGCAAGCACCAAACTCAATTGTTTACGCCTTAAAGCTCCATCGAAGCGCTCTTTTTCTATTTTGGTTTCTGGTGTAATCTCAGGAACGGCAACGGGTCTGCCAGTCTCATCCACGGCGACGAATGTATAAATGGCCTCGTTGGCTTTGATGCATTCACCAGACTCCCTATCTTCTATCCAAACATCAATGTAGACCTCCATAGAGCTCTTGAAGGCTCTAGAGACTTTGGCCTCTATGGTGACTACGCTTCCCAATGGAATTGAACGGTTAAAGGCGACATGGTTTACAGAAGCAGTAACTACGATACGGCGTGAATGGCGTCTTGCCGAAATGCTGGCAGCACGATCCATTCTGGCCAATAATTCGCCACCAAATAAGTTGTTCAAAGGATTGGTTTCACTAGGCAATACCAAGTCGGTTAGTATTGTTTTGGATGATTCAGCTGTTTTTGCGTGCATTTATAGATCAATTAAATTTCGCCCATAAAAGGGTAATGTACTTTGATAGGCAAAGGTAAGCCGATTTCAAATTCTAAAATCTAGATTTTGGAATTAATTAGCATTTTAAGTGCATTTTGATCTTTGCTCTATGAGTAAGTAAGGAAAAATAGGTGATAATAAGTTAATCCAATTGTTTAACCAGCAGCCAAGCATCATTATTGTTAGATGACTTGATGTCATTTAAAGCGTCCAAGGCATCGATTCTATCAGAGTAACTAGCATAGGCTACCTGATGTAGTCCATATTTGTTTATACCTATCTTTCTAGCGTTGTAACCTAGTGCTATCAATTGCTCTACCTTCTTGTCACAATTTTCCTCAATCCTGAATGCACCGGCAACAACATGGTAGTTGCCAGATTGTTTGTTTACGCTCAAAGTGGCAGCAGGTAAGGGATTGTTAATAACAAACGTAGCTTCTTGGATCTTGTTATCCAATTGTTTGTTGGCTTCTTCTTGAGCCAATTGGTTGTGAGATTCTATACTTTTTATGTAATAGTTGGAAACAGCCAAGCCTCCAAGTGTCAATGCAATCACGGCAACGGCAGCATACTTTAGGTAAGGTCTAGCTTTTCGCCTTTCTGGGGTGACGATCAAAGGTATAGTCTTTTCAATGGTTTCTACCTCTTCTTTGTACGTTTCACGTGTTACAGCAGGAGAAACGAGTTGAGACAGTCCAAAGGCATCGGTCAAATAGTTTAAATGATAAGAAGGGTTGAATTGTATCTTGCCCTCATGATTCAATGTCAATTCACCGATGTTTTCAAATTTAAGAGCCTTGCCTTCCGTCAAATGAGATTTCAAGGACTTTACACGTGTAGCGATTTTTTTTGAAGCACTTTCAAAGGATATTTTTTCCACATCTGCAACATAATGCGCCAATAAACCATCATTGGTTTGTATTTGTTCATTAAAAGATAACCTCTTCTTTGGAGGGTAGAACGCATTTGTGGATTTATGCACGGTGGCAGATACATGTTGTGATAAAAAAGCACCAAACTCAGGTACGGTAACACATTCGTAACGGTATAACAAATCGCTTATGTAAGTCTCTAATCGCATATAAACAAAGTTAGACATTTATTGAAATAGAATGGTGTTTGCCTTGTATTAGTTATTAACAGTGATAAAGCTCTTTATCTTTTAGGCTCTGAATCAACTTCATAAAACCACATGGATTTCACATAATTTCATATTTCAACACGAAAACAGGAGAAAGAACAAGGGAAATAAAGTATGGATCCAAAGATGGATCACACGATGTCAACAATATCGAAAACAGTATTTAAGTTTAGGGTCTACATTGTAGAATTGGAATATTCAATTTATGATGAAGTCATTTTTAAGAGTAAAAAGCATACGTAACATACGTTTTTTTAAGGTAAAGCATAAAATGAATAACAAAAGTTTAAAATGTGATGATTTTTACGGGTTGTACTTGCAAGTGTTTGTAAGACAGTGGATGTGTGGTGTGTTTTGACTGTTTTTTCTTGTGGTTTTTGTAAGCTTTTTTTTATAAATTACAGGATGCTATGTTTTTTTATCATTGAATTTTGAGATTACTTTGATCATTATTCACAATGAAAAAGTATAAATAGGAATCATAATAATGTCAGAGAATAAAAAGTATACAATCTTGATTATTGAAGATCATCCCCTAATATCCGAAGCCTATAAGCATGCATTTAATATTATAAGGGAAGAAGACGAGAATGTCTTTTTCGAAATAGATGAAGCCGAAGATTGCGATACAGCATACGATAAAATCAAAGAATGTGTCGACAAGGGAAAAAGCATAGACATTGTCTTCTTGGACATAATGTTAAAAAGATCGAAAGATGGTAAATTCCTATCTGGAGAAGACATCGGTTTGAAGATTAACAAAGTGATGCCAAAGACCAAGATCATCGTTTCTACATTTTTAAACGACAATTATAGGATACATAGTATAGTTAAAAGCATAAATCCAGATGGATTCATCATAAAAAATGATGTTACCTCCAAAGAATTGCATAAAATAATAAATACCGTGATTTACGATCCCCCCTATTATAGCAGATCCGTCGTCGAGTTACTTCGAAAAAACATTTCCAGCAAGCTATTGTTGGATGACATAGATAGAAAGATACTCTATGAACTTTCCATTGGATCGAAAATGAAAGAACTACCTAAGGTGATTCCATTGTCTAAAGCTGGCATAGAAAAAAGAAAGCGTACACTTTATGCCACATTCAACGTCAAGGAAAACAATGATCGCGAATTGCTTTCCAAAGCAAAGGAGAGCGGGTTCATTTAAGATTTTACAGTTTTTATGTCGCTATCTGTCATGACGAGTTAAAAAGTTTTACATTAGTTCCATTAACAAAGGTAGAATCAATAGAAGAATGACAGAAAACGACCTAATTTATGCTTTAGCCCTTCAAAATGTACCAAGAATTGGAGATATAACAGCAAAGAAATTGATAAACCATTGTGGTTCGGCCGAAGCCGTTTTGAAGGAAAAACGCCAAAGCCTCCTAAAGATCGATGGGATAGGAAGTGTCACAGTTAGCGATTTGTTTGCGGAAAACCATTTGGAGGCAGCAGAAAAAGAACTGAAATTCATCAAAGAAGAAAATATAAAATGTCACTATTTCACATCTGAAACTTATCCGGAGCGACTCAAACACTGTATAGATAGTCCAATCTTGTTATTTGAGGGAGGAAACATAAATCTTAACAAAAAACATGTTATCAGCATAGTCGGTACTCGGAAAATAACCACAAATGGCATTGCATTTTGCGAAAAATTAGTCGAGGATTTAGCAATATACAACCCGACTATCGTTTCTGGATTTGCGTACGGGACGGATATAACTGCACATAAGGCAGCTATTAAAAATAAACTACAAACCATTGGTTGTTTGGCTCACGGATTAAACCAAATCTATCCCAAAGTACATAAGAAATATATGTCTGAGGTGGAAAACAATGGTGGTTTTTTTACCGATTTTTGGAGTACGGACTCATTTGATAGAAACAATTTTTTGAAACGCAATCGAATTATTGCCGGGATTAGTGAAGCTACGATAGTCATTGAATCTGCCGAAAAGGGAGGGAGTTTGGTCACAGCAGACATAGCAAACTCTTACAATAGGGATGTGTTTGCGATGCCAGGACGCATTACAGATTCGCAAAGTGTCGGGTGCAACAACCTAATAAAACAACAAAAGGCGCATTTGTTATCCACGCCTCTGGATATTCCGTATTTGCTGAATTGGCAATTGGAGGACAACCAGAAACCTGTAGTACAAAGACAATTGTTTGTAGAATTGGATGACAATGAAAAGACAATTTACAACTACCTCAAGGACAACGACAAGAAGGTGCTCGACACGATAGCTTTGAATTGTGATATGCCAACCTATAAATTGGCAGGGTTATTATTGAATATGGAATTGAAAGGGGTAATTAGACCATTGCCTGGTAAGTTATTTGAGGTTGTTTAATACTTAGCTTTTTATGGAGACGCTTTAAAATAGCATCAATTTCAATGATAAAGACATATTAATCTCGCCTCTACTTTTTTCATAGCAATACTTTGTATTACAACAGTAAGACTAGTGTTAAAAACGGTGAATGGAATATAGGAGTGGGAGTGGGGGGCAAGTTAAATCAAATCTTCAATAAAAAGAATTAATATAATACTATTAAAATTCCAATAACTCCAAGACCTATACATAATGGAGAAAATATTTTAGAATCTGCTTTTGCGAATTCGGTATTTTTTATTTTTTTGAAAAAGCCAACATAATTAAAGTCTCCTATGGCGCGTAAAATGAAAATAGAAGGAATAAACCAATAGCCGTAATTTGTCACCCAATTTGGGGCTTTAACACTTATGAGTCCAGATTTTATAAGATAGACAAGTCCAAATGTAACTAACACCAGTGCAACGATTAAGGTTGCAAATTTGGGAATCGCAAGTGTATTTGCCTCATTGCCTTTTGTAGGGATAACCTTTTTTAATCCCCAAGTACCACCAAAAAGCCAGTAAAAATGAAAGCCTCCAAGTACTGTATAAATAAAAAACAGTATTATAGATAGAATTAAGATAATCATAAGTTTGGTATTTGAAAAATTTGTTCTGATTGTTTTCTGTTGAGAGAGGAAGGCGCCAATCTAATCAATTGGTTACGAATCCCAATTAGAATTGGGTTTGACAAATGCGCTAATTCTCCAAGTATCCAACTTGCCTTTACAACTTGATGTGCTTTTGGAAGTCTTAATTTCTGAAACTCTTTAAAAGCTATGTTTTCATCATATTTATGCAAGCACATGGACAGGATGTAGGCATCTTCTATTGCTTGACAAGCACCTTGTCCCAAATTTGGAGTCATAGCGTGTGCTGCATCACCAATAAGGCAAACGTTTTCTTTATGCCAAATGTTGGTTGGCTTTAAATCTGATATTTCTACGGTATTGATTTGTTCTTCTTTGGTCGAATCAATTATTTCATTGACGATTGGATGGTAATTGCTAAAATAAGTTTCAATGTCGTTTACCAAAAATTCGTCTTTATCTTTTTTGAAAGACTTTAAAGCATACCAATAGACTTTATTTTCTGCTATTTGAACGAATCCGAATCGATCTTTTTTTCCCCAAGCCTCATTTAGTTCGTTTTTGTATTTGATAGGCAGTTTAAAGTCTGTTACTCCTCTCCAACAAATTTGCTTGGCGTTTCTTATCACGCTGTTTGGAAACAAATTTTGTCGCACAACAGAGTTTAACCCGTCTGCGCCGATTAATGTTGAAGATTGAATTTGTTCTCCATTTTCAAACATTAGTGCATAGCCATTGTCATTTGGCTCAACAGAGGTTATATGGTGGTTTAGGTTTAAATCTGTAGACTTTAACTCGTTCATTAGAATTTGTTGTAAAGTACCACGATGAATAGCAATGTTCCTTACTTTGTGTTTTTTCTCGAAAAAGGATAAATCAACCTTAGACATGAGGTTTAGATTTGCCTTGGTAATGTTCATTGAGGAGATGTGATTTCCATTTTCTTCAATTATTTTCCTCAATCCTAGATTTTCATACACTTGCATCGCATTATTGGCTAAAATAACTCCAGCTCCAACCGGTTTTATTTTATCAGCTTGCTCAAAAATTCGTGTCTTTATACCCTTTTGTTCAAGGGCAATTGCAGTGGTTAACCCTCCTATTCCAGCTCCTATAATATCTATATCCATAAATAACAATTGTTGTTGTAGTGCAAATCTACTAAAAATCAATTGATTTAGTACAAGTGTACTAAAAGTTATATCTTTGTAGCAATGAATGCTACAAAACAAAAGATTTTAATAAAATCCTTAAGGCTTTTTAATGATTGTGGAATTTCAAATGTGTCGTTGAGGACCATTGCTGATGAAGTAGGGATTAGTGTGGGGAATTTACAATATCACTTTAGAAAGCGAGAAGATATAGTTGAAGCACTCTATTTTCAAATAGTTGAAAAAATCGATAGTATTTCTTCAATGAAAACCGATGATTTGTTGGAATCGTTTTTTAATATCTCAAGAGAAATTTCTTCGATACTTTACGAGTATCATTTTTTCTTGCTGGATTTTATAACTATCACAAGGAGAAATAAGAAGATAAAAAGCCATTATTCTGAACTTTCAAAGCGAAGAGAGATGGAATTTTTGGAAATCGTGGATATTCTTATTGAAAATGGATTGATTCGTAAAGAATTGCTTAAAAATGAATATCACAGTTTATTCAAAAGGATGGAAGTTATCAGTAATTTTTGGTTCTCTTCGATTTTGATTCAAGTAGACGTTTTGTCGAAAGAGTCTATTGAGGGGTATTCATTGCTTATAAGCCAAAGCATTTACCCATACTTAACTGATGAAGCAAAAAAACAGTATGTTGATATTTTTCCAGATCAGTTTGTATTGTCTTGACAAGGGGTGTTGTTTAATATGGAATTGAAAGGGATAATTAGACCATTGCCAGGTAAGCTATTTGATCTTTAAATATGGAAACAACTTTGGAGGAACTTCCATTTGTCGGGTTAGTAAATTTAACTCTGTCATTTGTTTCAAAACGGAATTTGTATCTTTTTGGTTTTCAGTTTAAAAAGGTTGATTATATTTGATAAGCATAATTTTCACTATGGAGCATAATTTTTCATTGCAGTCCATTTTGGACATTGTTTTATTGGTTCAAGCAGTGTTGTTTGGTATCCTGTTGATAGCTTTGGATAGAAAGCAGCAAAGAAATACTTTCTATTTGGGGGTTTTCATCATACTTTTTGGCTTAACATCTGTTACAAGCATAGTCGAAGAATTGAATCTAACAAATCATTACCCTAAATTGGAGTATTTGCCTTTTGATTTTGTTTGGACGCTGTTTCCAGTGTTTTATTTGTACGTTCAAGAGATATCTATTTTTTCAAACCATAAAAAATACTATGTTTTACTTCCTGGACTCGTTGATTTCATATTTTTGAGTAGTCTTTTTTTCCTAAGTGAAGAAGCTGCAGCAATCGCATATGATTCTTTTTTGTATGGTCTCTTTTTCATTTGTGGGATAATTTACAGTGTAATTATTGTCATCAAAACCTTTTCTCTAATCAAAAGGCATATGAAAAGCATACGAGATCAGTACTCGTCGTTGGAATACAAAGAAATGAAATGGGTGAAATACTTTACACTTGGAATTCTATTATATTTTTCATTCGGTTTGTTGACTTTGTTTTTTGCTGTATTAAAGGATGTTGCAGATGATTTTTTAAACATATTCTTTATAACAGCATCCGTTGTGGAATTGACATTGGTTTTTTGGGCTTCATTCAAGGGTATTACCCAAGATAAAGTAACCTTGTTGATATCAAATAAAAGAACTGAAGACATCAAAGAAGGAACTTTGAAGTCAGAAGTTTTTAGGGAAAAAGACGAATCAATTGAAAAAATAATTGAAAGCCTGAGAAAAGTAATTCAAGAAGATCAACTTTTCAAAGATGTAAATCTAACCATTGTGGATGTTTCCGAAAAAATAGGTGTGCACCCTAGAAAACTATCAATCATCATCAATTCTCACATTGGATCAAATTTTAATCAGTATATAAACAATTATCGAGTCGAGCAATCTAAGAAGTTGTTAATTAACGACTCAGGAAGTAATCTGACCATAGAAGGAATAGCCTTTGAAGCAGGTTTCAAAAGCAAAAGTTCTTTTTATGCGGCTTTTAAAAATAGTACACAAATGACACCTGTTAATTTTAAAAAGTCTATCTCCAAGAAACATTGACATCCTTAAGCAAGTTTTCAATGCTGCGTTTTATAGTTCCTTCTTCCTTAACTCACACTAATTTCACCATTCTTTCTTCATAAGGTTAATTTAATTAATAGATTCATTTCAAGGTTGATAGCGGAGGTTTCTACATGACATTCTAAAATTTGTTTGAATTTCCCTAATCCGAACAAATTTCCTGATTTTTTTATGTGTTGCATAACTTTTAAAAGCCAATTTTGAGCCTTTAATCCAAAAAAAAGATCAAAATAATGAAGAAATCAAATTTCGTAATCCTATTTATTGTCTTAGGCTTTTTAGGAGTAAATGCTCAGCAAAATGTTTTTAAAATCAACCCTCTAGGTCTTGTTTTAGGCGCAGCAGAATTAAGTTTCGAAAGAGCACTTTCCAATAAAGGCTCAGTAGAGCTGTCACTTGCATATAGCCGTTCTGACGTAGGGTTTAGTACAGGAGAGGAAAAAGCTACAGGCTATGGAGTTGAAGGGAAGTATAAATTTTATTTGTCTGCTTCTAAAGATGCGCCTAGGGGACTTTATGTTGCTCCCGTTGTAACATATGCTAGTTCTAATGTAGAGCGCGGAATCCTTGAGGGGAAAGTGTCATACGTCGCAGGTGGGGGGATTCTCGGATATCAGTGGGTTTTTGGTTCTGATTCGGGGTTTTCAATAGATTTGAATGGAGGTGCTCAATACGTGTCAGCTTCTTTTAGCGGAGATATTTTAAGTGCTGACGATGGCGTTGTTCCAAGATTGGGTGTTGGGTTTGGATATGCATGGTAGTACTATGTCAATGTTTCAAATGAAAACACATAATCAGTGAAAAAAAATAATTTTTTATGAAAACCTCCATATGCTCCCTTAATCGAAACATATCGATTTTATATGGAGGTTTTGACTTAAACATATGGTCTTAAAATCTAAAAAATAAATAATTAAAAATGAGAAACTTAAAAGTATTAGCCATTACAAGTGTATTAACACTATTCATTGCTTTCAATACCAATGCTCAAGAATTGTCAGTAGCAGAATCGTCAAGTGTGAACATCAAAGAATTGCCTGAATATGTAATCATTACTTCAGAGAACACGAAATTGTTGGGGGGAATCAACATAACGATCGATTATAAAAAATCCAAGTACAAACCTCAATTGGAGGAGTTGGAAGATCTATTGCAAGCACGTAAGAAATTAAGTATTAGAAACCAAACAGACTTATTAAATGCCATGTCAAAACTTGGTTTCGATTATCTCGATGCTTATAACGCAAATGCAGGTACGCTTGGAGCTGGCGGAGGTGATGATGTCGAAATCTTTGGAAGCGAATCAAAGTTTAGGGTCAACATTGTATTTCGTAAAAAAGAAAAATTCAGGAATTAATTGTTTTTGACTTGGATGGACGATTGATTTAATCAGCATTATTTAAAATGCATAACGAGTTAACATGTAAAATAAATATAAAATCATTATGAAGATCAAACTTATTCTTACTTCATTGTTTGTATGTTCTTTTTTCTCTTTTGCACAAGTTTCAAAGAACTACAAGCAACTTTCTAAAAAAGTAAATGCAAATTACTTTGATTTGGTTTCACAAGCCAATCAGGAGTTTTCGAGTTTAGACCAATCTATTTTGGCTAATCGCAAAGCAAAAAAGCAATTTGATCGTTGGGCATTTTACTGGAAGCATAAAGTAAATGCAGATGGTACTTTTCCTAATGAAAATGCGGGTTACTTTAATGCGGGCATTTTAAATAGCGAAGGAAAAATTGTTTCAGCAAGCACTCACCAAAGAAATGCAGAAAATAGCTTTAGCTCTGAAAATTGGGTGAATATTGGACCGTCGCAAGACGATTTAGATAATAATGGATATTCAAATTACCCACAAATGGGTCGTCTTAATGCTTTTTTAAGAATAAAACATCCGACAGATGCAAATCAAGATATTTTATTTGTTGGAGCACCAAATGGAGGTATATGGAAGTCTGTAGATGGAGGTGTCAATTGGTCTCCAAAATTAGATTTTGTTGCTGGTATTGGTGTAACAGATATAGCAACTGTACCTGGTACAAATACAACTAATTATTTATCTAACCCTATCTATGTGTCTACTGGCGATTATGATGGGGATAATAGTAAATCCATAGGCGTTTTAAAGTCTACAGATGGTGGAGAAACTTTTGTTTCTACAGGTTTATCATACGCTATAGACCAGCAAAAAATAACGGGCGACTTAATAGTAATTGATGCTAATACAGTTTTTGTAGGCGAAAACCAATACATTAAAAAAACAGTAGACGGTGGCACTAATTGGAGTAATGCTTATGACTCAAGTTTCGGTAATGCTCGTTTTGGTAGGGCAGTTCGCAATGGTAACGAAATTATGTTTACAAGTGCTTTTGATGTATATTACACATCAGACTATACAAACGATGCAAACTGGGGAGTAGTACAAGCTAGTGACTCACAAAATAAAAGTGCAGTAACTACAGATTCTAATGGGGATTTTTACATTCAAGAATTAGATGGTCAAATTAAAAAATTCGACAAAACAAACAGTACGTTTTCAAATTTAGGTAACATACCACCTGATTACGAATCTCAAGGAGGATATAATCAAGCAATAATAGTAACTAACGATTTATTGATAACAGGTGAATTTAATGGGCAATCTTCAACCGACGACGGCACTAATTGGATCAGAAGTTTAAATGGTTACTGGGACGATGATAGCTCTCCAGGAACTTACATACACTCAGATCACCATAGAATGGGGAAATTAGATGGTGATTTAGAGTTTTGGAGTGTAAACGATGGTGGGTTAGGGTATATAACATATGCATCATCAACAGATACAAAACCCGTAATTGCATACAAGTCTTCTAATGTTCTAGTAACTCAATCGTATTCTGTTGCTATAAACCCATCTGCAAATGATGATGCAATAGTTATGGCTAATCAAGATAATGATGCTTTTAGCAAAACAAATGGCACTTGGTATGCCGTTGCTATGGGGGATGGTATTCAATCAGCAATTAATTACAACAATACAAATATAAGATATGCTGGTAATCAAAATGGATTTGTTGCTCAAACTGACTCTGGTTTTCATGAACAGTTAGAAGGTAATGGCAATTATGTTGCTGTACCTGGGGCAGATTTTTATTTTCCATTGGAAATAGATAAAACCAACCCAGACATATTATATGCTGGTGGAGACAATGTATATAAAATAGACGGTAGTTCTGATCTAACCATAAATACAACCAACTCTGGATTATCTGGAACAGTTACGACTATTGCTACTCATGGAAGTAATGTATTGGCCGCTACGGATTCTAACATTAGATTTTCTGAAAATCAAGGTAGTACTTGGTCAACAATATCAACTCCAAGTGATGCTTCTGGCAATATTACCTCTGTAGATTTTGACGCAAGTAATACTAATGTAATATATGTAACTTATAGTGGATATAATTCTGGACAAAAAGTCTACAAAACAAACAATGGAGGTGCCAATTGGACCAATATTTCTGGTAACTTACCAAATATTATCACTTATGAGGTAATGCTTAAACAAAATCAGCCTAATGAATACTTATTTTTAGCAACAGAACTTGGTGTCTATTATACTATAGATTCTGGCTCAACATGGAACAAGCTGGGATTAGGTTTACCAAATGCTACCGTAAGAGATATGGAAATTCATTATGTTGAAGACAAGTTAGTTGCAGCTACATTTGGTAGAGGTCTATGGGAACTTAACATTCAAAACAATACACTAAGTGCTAATGTGATTGACAATACGATAGAATTATCTGTCTATCCCAACCCCGCTAAAGATTTGCTACATATAGACATCCCCAAAGGAAATAATTATAACTATAGCATTTATAATGTTGTTGGTGGTGTTGTTAAATCTGGAGAAGTAACGAATAAGCCTTTGGACATTTCTAACCTATCAAAAAACATGTATTTATTGCGTATTTACAATGAAAACAAAAGTATTACAAAGAAAATTATTAAAGATTAATTTTCCTTGAAATCAAAATACACAAATACAATTATTATATCAAGTATTCTTATGTGCTTTTTTTCTTGCAACACTATTATGATTAATACAGTAAAGAAAACAAAACATTTTTCGGGTTTGTCAAGTCAACAAAACTATGTGTCGTATCAGTTAGTTTTAGAATCTAAATTAGATTTCTCTATAAATTCTGTGACATTGATTACAGACAATGTAGAGTTGGAAATACAGGGATATAGTTTTATAAACTTAAAAACGCAGGCTGGCCATAAAGTATTAGATAAAATAAAAAAGTTTGATAAAGGAGAATACCAATTTAGCTTTCAGGTAATGACTTTCGAAAATTATGATGAAGAACAGTATATAATTGTTGACTATGTTTTAAACGATAAACAGAAAACATCAAGAAGATTAATTGTTCAAAAAGAAGGAAAAGTCATAAATAAATAATTTAGGCTAAGGAGTCTTGTCTTTGCCATCAACTGGCGGGATATTGAGGTTTAAATGAATTTTCCGAAAACCCGTCGTACATTTTTAACAAATTTGAATAATATAATACAGTAATTTAGGTTATTATGATTTACAATTAAGTTCATATCGAATCTAAACGTTATAGCATCAGATTCGATATGAGTAAAATTCACATATTTTGGTGTTCAAAAAATTCATAACGAACAACGGGTATTCTTTAATAAGGATTGTCTTTTTTACAAAAGATTTGTTTCCCTTCTGTAAATAAGGTAAAATAGATGCCTTTTTGAAGATTTTCCATGTTCAATGCCTTGTTTGTTTGCATTGATACGTCGGTGTATGCTCGTTTTCCGAAAACATCCATCAATTCTATTTTTAATCGTTGAACCTTGGAATCCTCGAAATTAATGGTCAATTGACCAGATGATGGCTTTTTTTTCTTATTTAAACTAGGATGAAGGATAAATTTACTCTAGAACGATTTCAGTATCCAACCTTCAAGCGTACACGTTTCAAAACATCATCGGCTACGACTTTTGCTTTTTCTGCCCCTTTTGCCAAAGCCTCATCTATGGCATCAAGGTTGTTCATGTAGAAATCATATCGCTCACGTTGTGTTTCGAAAGTTTTCAATATGAGCTCGAATAAAGCTTGTTTGGCGTGACCATAACCATAGTTCCCATTTTCATAGTTGGCTTTCATCGTTACAATCTCATCTTCGGAAGCTAATAGCTTGTATATGGCAAAACAATTGCAAGTACTCCAATCTTTAGGGTTTTCGAGAGGTGTGCTATCGGTTTCTATGCTCATTATTTGCTTACGTAATTTTTTTTCTGGTAAGAAGATGTCTATGATGTTTCCTTTGCTCTTACTCATTTTTGCGCCATCCGTACCAGGGATAAGCATTGTGCTTTCCTGTATTTTTGCATCAGGCAATATGAAGGTTTCTCCTAATTTGGAATGAAAGCGGGTGGCTACATCACGAGTCATTTCTATATGTTGTTTCTGGTCTTTTCCAACAGGTATGATTTCTGCATCATACAATAAGATATCTGCTGCCATTAACATTGGGTAGGTGAATAAACCACCATTGACATCGTCCAACCTATCGGCTTTGTCTTTGAAACTATGAGCCAGTTCCAAACGTTTGAAAGGGAAAAAGCAATTGAGATACCAAGAAAGTTCCGTTACTTGAGGTACGTCGCTTTGTCTATAAAAAACTGTCTTTTCTATGTCAAGGCCAAAAGCCAACCAAGTAGCTGCTGTGGAATACGTATTGTGCCTCAAGATGTTTCCATCTTTTATTTGAGTCAACGAATGCATGTCTGCAATGAACAAAAACGAATCGTTGGATTTGTTTTTGGACATTTCTATTGCAGGCATCAACGCGCCTAGTATATTTCCTAAGTGTGGTGTTCCCGTACTTTGTATTCCAGTTAGTATTCTAGCCATAGTGTTTCCCAAGAAGGCGGGAATTTCATTAAATTAAACTAATTTTTTGTCTTGAAAGGCAAAGGTAATTTTTTTATGTAAAAGGAAAACGAATTACTTGAAATCAATTATGTATTTTTGGCAATTATGATTGTATTTAAATACATTTTTTGGCTACTCTATCGTATCTGGTTCTATGTCCTTGTCACAATACCCATAATCGTGTTGTTTCCTTTTCTTTTAATTTCAATTTTAAAAGAGTCATGGTATCCTTATTTTTTTAAATTGGCTCGTGTATGGGCTCGTTTCATTTTGATAGGGATGGGATTCAAAACCAGTATAGAGAGAGAACAAACAACAAACATTGGCGAAAGTTATATGTTTACGGCAAATCACACTTCTATGATAGACATTATGTTGATGTTGGTTGTTGTTAAGAATCCTTTTGTTTTTGTAGGCAAGGCCGAATTAGCCAAAATACCACTACTGGGCTTTTTCTATAAACGAACGTCGATTTTGGTGGATAGAAGCAGTCCAAAAAGTAGACAAGCTGTTTTTTTAAGGGCACAGAAGCGTTTGAAACAAGGATTGAGTATATGCATTTTTCCAGAAGGAATGGTTCCGGAGGAACATGTAGAGTTGGCCGAATTCAAGGACGGAGCCTTTCGTCTGGCAATAAATCATCAAATTCCAATAGTGCCTTTGACCTTCGTAGACAATAAAAAAAGATTCTCTTATACTTTCTTTAGCGGAAGTCCAGGTAATATGAGAGTAAAAATGCACCGTTTCATTGATACCAAAGGTTTGAAGGTCGAAGACACGAAAGCATTGAACGAAAAGACTAGAACTGTTATTTTAAAGGAATTGAATGGCCAAAGTTTAAAATAAAGAAGCTACTCTTGGCACTGAGTAGCTTCTTTCCTCATTGTTTTCCCAATTAAATCGAGAAGGTTTAAGTAAATTAACTAATTAAAAAACTTAAAATTTATAACTGAAACCAGTGTAAACACCAACAATGTATGGTTTGAAGTCACCAGAGGTGCCATTAAACGCATTGATTTGATATTTAAAAGTCGGTTCCAAGTTAAATTTGAAAGAATCAGTAAATTTATAGTCTATTCCTAGACCTAAATTAGTACTGAAACTTATGTTGTTGATGTTGTTTGCCTGACCAATAAGCGTTTTGCGGTTGTCAACTTCTGTAACGACCTCATTGCCATTTAAAACGAAAGTGCTTACACCTCCTATGACATTTACTCCAAAACGTTTGTTTACAAGTGCGTATTCTACTTCTACGGGGATTTCTATATAATTGATTCGCTGACTCAAGGCCGCATTTAGCTCATCGTTGGCTACACTGCTTATTTGTTGAATGCCAAGCTCGTTTGAGCTTAGAACCGATAGCATTTGGCCTTGATTGTTCGGTATGAAGTCAATGTTTCTCAAAGGAGAAGCTCCAGGAGTGTTGGTCACGTTTTCATAAATGATAACGTTGGCAGTATCATAGCTCAAATCGAGTTTGCTCAATCCAGATCGTATTTTCAACCTGTCATTAAAGGCATATCCAACCTGTATTCCATAACTAGTATTTACCTCTCCATTTTTTGGATTGTCGACAAACTGGCTGTGAATGTGAGAGCCTTTGCCAAGAGTGTTGTAGTAAACAGGAGCAATGTTAGCATTAACACTCCACCTGTCTACTTCTTTTTCTTTTTCATCAAGATTTTGATTCTTGGCAATGGCCTCCTCTATAGCATTGGATTTTGTAAAATCCAATGCTACGTCTAAATTCTCCTTTTCTTTTTCATTAAGAGAGTTAACCAATGTAACATCAGCTGTGACATCGGTGCTTTTTATTCCGTTTATGGCTTCTTGTAACTTGTCGTTTGCATTTTGCGTAGCGATTGAATTGGAATTGGTTTCAATCGGTCCAATGACATTTTCATCTTTTTCATTATTGTAAACAACGGTTTCATTGTTGGCAATAGCATTTGTTGAAACATTGTTCTTGGTATTTGAAAGATGATCAACGACATTGGCCTTTTTGTTTTTTTCATTTGAAGAAGAAGTATTGTCGGCAATGACTTCCTTCAAAGGTGAATTTGTTTTAGAATTGTATTTTTTGTTGCTGGAGTTCGTGTTTGTAATCGAAGTAGGCGAATCATCATTGTTTTTTGAATTTTCTTGAGTACTGTTTTCAGCAACATGGTCGCTTACGTTCATATCCGTTTTATCTAGGTTTGAATTTGCGTTGTCAATCTTCTTGTCATTGGTCTTATTCGAGTTGACTACATTGTTGTCTTTGTTGTCTTTCGTATTGGTGCCAACTCCAAGTATTTCTTTTTCTGAAGCATTGTTTTTGTTGTTAGAAGTCGATTTTGTATCTACAGTTGTTGGCAAATCGGTATTTGAATTTCCTGAAAACTTAGAGCCTAAAGCAATGAACAGAATTAAAATAGCAGCAATGCTTGCAAATTTCATCCAGATAGGTAAAACTTGTTTGGTTTTTTGTTTCGGTTGTTCTAGTTGATTTTGAATATTCTCCCAAACATTTGCATTGGGTTTAGCTTCAAAATCCTTGAACTTTTCTTGGAAAAGTCTATCTATGTGTTTTTTGTCACTCATTATAATGATTGGGAATGCAATCCCGTTTTATATTCTAATATTTTATTTTTTAAAATCTGCCTAGCTCTCGCTAAGTTGGATTTTGAGGTTCCTAGGTTTATTTTTAGCAATTCTGCGATGTCACTATGCGAATACCCATCTAAAACATAAAGATTGAATACCAATCTATACCTATCAGGTAGATTTTGGATGATCTTCAATAAGAAATCAATGGATACATCATCATCATTGTCCTCTATGGAAACAGTTTCATCTTCAATGGCTTCCTCATTGATTATTTCAAAAACACCTTGACTCCTATAGCGTTGTAAGGCAGTGTTTATAGTTATTCGTTTCAACCAGCCTTCAAAAGAGCCTTTGTTTTTATATTGTGCTATCTTCTTGAAGATAGTTATGAATGCGTCCTGCAGATTATCCTCTGCTTCTGCATAATTTTTTGAATACTTTAAGCAAGTAGAAAACAATTTACTCGAAAAGAGCATGTATAGTTCACTTTGAGCTTTGGTATCATTAATCTTGCACTTATGTATGAGTTGTTCTAAACTCAACTTTTTACGTATTAATTAATAATTAATTTATATAACAGGGACTTCCACTGTTATATAAGTGTCTTCACCTTCTTCATCTTTACCTTTCCAGAACTTAAAAATATAAGAGCCTGATTCTGTTGCTTTGAAATCGAAAGAAGCTTCCAATTCCGTATCTTCTAGATTTGTGCAGTTTCCATTGCTCTGGAAAACAGTGCTAACAACTGCTACGGTTCTTTCATTTTGATGTTTTCGATAGTAAATGTCATTAAAAGCATGACAAGTGGAAGGCCTCATGTAAAAGATGGTGATTTCATAGGTTTGACCCAATTCAAACTCATCAGGTACCATAGCGCTTTCAACGGGCAATAATTCTTGATAGTCATTGAGTGAGGCATCGTCATTATTACATGATGATAGAACAGCTACAATTAAAAGAACAATTATTTTTTTCATTTTAAAATTTGCTAACTAAAACGTGTATTCTCTATAGAGATGCAAGAATGTATAAAAGGTTGCGTATAAAAAACAAAAAATCCCGAAAATTTCGGGATTTAAATTTTATTTGGACTCTTTAATAGCCTTTTTTATTTTTTCTTCAAGCTCTTCAAATAGCTCTGGATTGTCTTTTATTATGGCCTTAACTGCATCTCGGCCTTGTCCAAGTTTGGTGTCGTCATAACTAAACCACGAACCACTTTTCTTGATGATTTCATTGTCTACCGCTACATCCAATATTTCTCCGACTTTACTAACGCCTTCGCCGTACATGATGTCAAACTCGGCTAATCTAAAAGGAGGAGCAACTTTGTTTTTTACTACTTTGACTCTGGTTTTGTTTCCTATCACCTCCCCATCTGTACTTTTTATTTGTGTGGATCTTCTAATGTCGAGTCTTACAGATGCATAGAATTTTAGTGCATTACCACCAGTGGTCGTTTCGGGGTTTCCAAACATTACTCCAATTTTCTCACGCAATTGGTTGATAAATATTACAGTACAATTGGTTTTGCTTATTGAAGCCGTTAACTTTCTCAATGCTTGGGACATCAAACGGGCATGCAATCCCATTTTGGAATCTCCCATTTCTCCTTCTATTTCACTTTTTGGTGTCAATGCAGCTACAGAATCAATAACGACGATGTCGATGGCACCTGAGCGAATCAAGTTGTCTGCAATTTCCAAGGCTTGTTCACCGTTGTCCGGTTGGGATATTATTAGGTTGTCGATGTCAACACCCAACTTTTCTGCATAAAAACGATCAAAAGCGTGTTCTGCATCAATGAAAGCTGCAATGCCACCTGCTTTTTGTGCTTCCGCAATCGCATGCAATGTCAAAGTTGTTTTACCAGAAGATTCCGGACCATATATTTCTATTACCCTGCCTCTTGGATATCCTCCAACTCCCAATGCAATGTCTAGACCCAAAGAACCAGAAGGGATAGCCTCCACATCCACTACCGCTGCATCGCTCATTTTCATTACAGTTCCTTTTCCGTAAGCTTTGTCCAGTTTATCTAAAGTAAGCTTCAATGCCTTTAATTTCGCGTCTTTTTCACTACTCATCATTATCTTTTTTTGGTATTATTCGTGCTAAAATACCAAATTCTTTTTAGGTATTGCAATTTTCTGACGCAACCTTTTTGGACTTTCTGCATCTACTATATAAAGCGGGAAAAATTTTGCTATGAAAAAGAATAATTATCCCTGTTTTTTAAATGGTTTATCTTTAATTTTAAGTGTTAAAGACATGAAATATTTAAAAAGAACATTAAACACATTAGGTGTTTCAGTTGTCGTCATTGTGAACAGCAGCTGTAAAGCCGATGGAGGTTAGCTCGTTTATTTTTTTTGTAAGAAAAAAAATTAATAACGAGTTAGTCTATTAAAAGTCCTTTGCAAAGAGCAAAGGACTTTTTTTGTCATGAAATTTATGGTAATCCTTGATGATGAGGAGATCACGAAATTGAGGTTGAGAGTATGCCGTGCTTGTTAAATCCATTTAAAATGGTACTTTTGCAAAAAAAATAATCTTTAACCTTAAAAATTAGTATAGCATGCAACTGTACAATAGACTAAGTGCCAAAGAAAGAGCAGAATTGATAGAAAGAGCAGGTAAAGAACGATTGACGCTTTCCTTCTACAAATATGCTAACATTGGCAATCCACAATTACTTCGAGACCATTTGTTCATTACTTGGGATGCATTGGACGTCCTAGGACGCATCTATGTTGCCAATGAAGGCATAAATGCACAACTATCCCTGCCAGCAGAACGTTTCAATGAATTCAAAGCACATTTGGATACCATCGAATTCTTGAAGGATATCAGGTTGAATATTGCGGTAGAGCAAGACAACATGTCCTTTTTGAAGCTGAAGGTCAAGGTGAGAAGCAAAATCGTAGCTGACGGATTGAGTGATGATACCTTCGATGTGACCAATAAAGGCGTGCACGTCAACGCAGATACGTTTAACGCGCTCATTGATGACGAAAACACTGTTTTGGTAGATATGCGCAATCATTATGAAAGTGAGATAGGTCATTTTAAAAATGCCGTAACGCCAGATGTAGACACCTTTAGAGAGTCTTTGGACATCATAGAAGAAGATTTAAAGTCGCACAAGGAAGATAAAAACTTGGTGATGTATTGCACAGGAGGCATAAGATGTGAAAAGGCAAGCGCCTATTTTAAGCATAAGGGCTTTAAGAACGTGTACCAATTGGAAGGTGGCATCATAGAATATACAAGACAAGTGAAGGCACAAGAATTGGAAAACAAGTTTTTAGGAAAGAACTTTGTTTTTGATGATCGTAGAGCAGAAAAAATAAGTGAAGATGTAATTGCCAATTGTCACCAATGTGGAAACCCTTGCGACACACACGTCAATTGTGCCAATGAAGCTTGTCATTTGTTGTTTATACAATGTAAGTCATGCAGGGCGGAAATGGACAATTGTTGCTCGACAAGCTGTAAGGAAATCGTTGCTTTGCCCTATGAGGAACAAAAGGAGTTGCGCAAAGGACAAGGGAATAGCAATGACATCTTCAAAAAAGGAAGAGCAGACCATCTACCTTATAAAAAGGATTTGAGAAACATATTCGACACATTGAAAAAAGACTGAAGGAACTAACCTCGATTAAAAGAAAACTCGAAGAAATACTTCGAGTTTTTTTATATTTTCAAGTCTATAGAATAATCTTATCTTTACAATCAAAAGTTTTATTTTTTAATCAAGACCTCCAAAAAGGTTGAAGTATTGGAATCCAAAGTATTTATGTTTCCAGAAACAGGAAAGAATAAATTAATATTAACCGTCTTCTGAAGCTTACGGCATTCAGAATCAATATATAGATAAGCATATGGCTTGTGCAAGTTGCTCAACAAAAGATGGCAGCCCAAAAGGGTGCAAAAACAATGGTACTTGTGGTACCGATAGCTGCAATAAACTAACCGTTTTCGATTGGTTGGCAAACATGTCCGTCCCAAACGGGGAAAAACCTTTCGATTTTGTTGAGGTACGTTTTAAAAACGGAAGAAAAAACTACTACAAAAATACCGATAATTTATCATTGTCCATAGGAGATATTGTCGCTACACAAGCACAATCGGGACATGACATAGGTATGGTAACTCTATCTGGGGAACTGGTTCGCGTACAAATGAAACGTAAAAAAATCAGTAAGAAACCCGAAGACATCTTAAAGATATATCGCAAGGCATCCCAAAAGGACATAGACATTTGGTCTGCAGCCAGAGACAAGGAAGAGCCAATGAAAGTAAGAGCTCGTCAATACGCAATCGATTTAAAATTGCAGATGAAGATCTCCGACATAGAATTTCAAGGTGATGCCAGCAAAGCCACATTTTACTATACAGCCGAGGAACGTGTGGATTTTCGAGAATTAATTAAAGTATTTGCAAAGGAATTCAGAACTCGAATAGAAATGAAACAAGTTGGTTTTAGACAAGAAGCAGCTAGGTTGGGTGGTATTGGATCTTGTGGAAGAGAGTTGTGTTGTTCTACTTGGTTAACCGATTTCAGATCGGTAAGCACATCGGCGGCCAGATACCAACAATTGTCATTGAACCCACAAAAATTGGCTGGGCAATGCGGGAAATTAAAGTGTTGTTTGAATTATGAATTGGATTCGTATTTGGATGCATTGAAAGCATTCCCGAAAACCGATGTGAAATTGTATACGGAAAAAGGGACGGCTGTATGCCAAAAAACAGATATATTTCAAGGGCATATGTGGTATGCCTATGAAGGAGAATGGATGAATTGGCACAAGATCACTACTGCTCAAGCCAGAGAGATCATAGAATTGAACAAGAAAAAAGAAAAGGTTGCAAGCTTGGAAGAGTATGCATCGGATTTGGTGGAAAGTACTAAAGTAGCATTTGAAAACGTTGTAGGACAAGATAGCTTGACACGCTTTGATAAGCCAAAAGGGGGCAAAAAACGTAAAAATAGCAAAAACACTAGAAGTAGAAACAACCAAAACAAAAACAAAAAAAGACCTCAAAATAAAAATGCCAAGAGCAATGCTAAAAAAACTACAAAATAAAGTAGCGTTTGGTGGTTTTATGCTACTATGCATTTGTTTGTGTTCTTGCGATTCTAATGGTGTTTTCGATGAGTACAAAACGATTCCCAACGTGTGGAATAAAAATGACATAGTCAACTTTAAAGTTCAAGCACCGGATTCGACAAATGCATACAACCTGTTCGTAAACGTAAGGAATACCAAAGAATACAAATACAGCAATTTGTTTTTAATAGTCGAAATGAGTTTTCCTCATGGAAAGACAATTAAGGATACTTTAGAGTACAAAATGGCAAATGCCGATGGCAAATTGCTAGGTGTTGGCTTAACGGGAATAAAAGAGAACAAGCTCTGGTACAAGGAAGGTGTCGTGTTTAATGAATCTGGGGAATACAGCCTGAAAATTCAACACGCCATGAGAAAAAATGGGAGTGTCAATGGTATCGTTGATCTGGAGGGAGTTACAGACATTGGTTTCAGAATAGAGAAACCAAATCAAGATTAATAAAAAAGAAGTAGTAAATGGCAAAAGCAAAAAAAACAGAAGAGACACAAGGGTTCGAAAAATATGTTCGTTGGTTTTGGATGTTGTTTTTAGGAGGAATAGTACTCGTCGTACTAATGTTTTCATTGGCTTCCTGGGGTGTTTTTGGAGAAATGCCCGACCACACGGTTTTGGAAAACCCGAAAACGAACTTGGCTGCAGAGATTATTTCCAGCGATGGAAAAACGTTGGGTAAGTTTTATTTAAATGACAATAGAACGCCAGTAGGTTATGATGAATTGCCAAAACACTTGGTGGATGCATTGGTGGCTACTGAAGATGCTCGTTATCACGAACACTCTGGAGTGGATGCTAGAGGAACATTGAGAGCTTTGGTTTTTTTAGGAAGCAAAGGAGGGGCTAGTACAATATCTCAGCAGCTGGCAAAACAATTGTTCAACAGAAGGGAGGGCGCGAGTACTCTAGAAAAGATAACCCAAAAGGTCAGAGAATGGATAATTGCGATTCGTTTGGAGCGCCAATACACCAAGGAAGAAATCGTGGCACAATATTTCAATATCTACGACTTCAACAATCAAGCAGATGGAATTCGGTCAGCTTCGAGAATTTATTTCGGTAAGGAGCCTAGTGAGTTGAATTTGAAGGAATCTGCAATGTTGGTGGGAATGTTTAAGAATTCATCTCTATATAATCCTAGACGCAACGATGCAGGTGTTAAAAATAGGAGGAACGTCGTGTTGTTTCAAATGGAGAAATATGGCTACATCACGGAAAAAGTCAAAGACTCACTTCAAAAAACAGAATTGGATCTAAATTATTCGCCAGAAGCTCACAATAAAGGACCAGCTCCTTACTTTAGAACATTCCTATCCAAGGAAATGAAAAAATGGATAGCGGAGAACCCAAAGGCAGATGGGACAAACTATAATTTGTACAACGATGGTTTGAAAATCTATACGACCATAGATTCCCGTATGCAAAAATATGCAGAAGAAGCAGTGCAAAAGCATATGCCAAGATTGCAAGCGGAATTCTTTCATCAAAATACACCGAAGCGAAACCCAACAGCTCCATTTTTGGATTTAACCAAAGCTGAGGTCGACAAGCTGATGAAGACAGCCATGCGAAGAGGGGAACGTTGGAGAGTCCTAAAGGAACAAGGGAAGTCCAAAAAAGAAATCATGGCCTCATTTGACGTACCAACGAAAATGAGTGTCTTCGCATGGAAAAATGGCAAGGCCATAACCATAGACACCATAATGAAGCCGATAGATTCCATGCGATATTACAAGCATTTCCTACACCCAGGGATGATGAGCATGGATCCACAGACTGGACATGTCAAGGCTTGGGTAGGCGGTATGGACAACGTGCATTTTCAATACGATCACGTAAAACAGGGTAAGCGTCAAGTTGGATCGACATTTAAACCTTTTGTCTATGCTACGGCAATAGACCAGTTGCATATGTCTCCTTGCGATGAGTTGCCAAAATCCCAAATTACCATCGAGGCCAACAAATTTGGAAACCCAGAACCTTGGACTCCAAAGAATTCAAGTGGAGAGTATGGAGGAGAATTAACCCTCAAGGATGCATTGGCAAATTCAGTAAATACCATAACGGCGCGTTTAATGGACAAGGTTGGTCCACAACCAGTAGTCGATCTAGCCAAGAAATTGGGCATAGAATCCGAAATTCCCATAGTGCCATCAATCTCATTGGGGACACCAGACGTAAGTATTTATGAAATGGTAGGAGCATATTCCGCATTCGCGAATAAAGGAGTATATACGAAACCGGTAATGATAGAGCGCATTGAAGATAAAAATGGAACGATCCTATTTCAATTTACCCCAGAAACTAGAGACGTTCTAAGTGCAGAATCGGCGTATGTGACTGTAAATCTCATGGAAGGGGTAACACAGTCTGGATCTGGAGCAAGATTAAGAACCGTCGGGGTAGACAAATGGAACAAGTCATACAAGGAGGTAATGACAGGATACCCTTATGAATTCAAAAACCCGATAGCAGGAAAAACAGGGACGACACAAAACCAAAGTGATGGTTGGTTCATGGGAATGGTTCCCAATTTGGTGACAGGTGTGTGGGTAGGAGCAGAAGACAGGGCAGCACATTTTGCTTCCATTACATATGGTCAAGGAGCCTCAATGGCATTGCCAATTTGGGGGATGTACATGCGCAGTTGTTATGAAGATGAAAGTTTGGACATTTCCAAGGGAAATTTCGTGAAGCCATCAAAATTGTCTATTGAGGTAGATTGTAAGAAATACAAGAAAACCAAAGATTCGGATGAAGATGGAACGCCTAAAGAAGATGGTGACATTGATGGATTGGATCTATAGCATCCATTGAATGTAATACTAGACGTTCCAAAAAATATTTAAAAGCCATTCGTTATAGAATGGCTTTTTTATTTCTTAATTTTAAAGCACAATAAATTTTGAATAGATGATTAGCAAAAAAGTAAATTCAGTTAATGAAGCCACTTTAGGAATTGGTGACAATATGACCTTTATGTTTGGAGGTTTCGGTTTGTCTGGAATACCAGAAAATGCAATAGCAGCTTTGGTAAAAAGCGGGGTTAAAGGATTGACCTGCATTTCCAACAATGCAGGAGTAGATGATTTTGGATTGGGATTGTTGTTGCATCAACGTCAAATAAAAAAGATGATATCCTCCTATGTGGGAGAAAACGACGAATTTGAACGACAGATGCTATCTGGCGAATTGGATGTGGAGCTAATCCCTCAAGGAACATTGGCAGAACGTTGTCGAGCTGCACAAGCAGGTTTTCCAGCCTTTTATACGCCAGCAGGATATGGGACAGAGGTGGCCGAAGGTAAAGAAACAAGGGAGTTCGATGGCAAAATGTATGTTTTGGAGAATGCCTTCAAAGCCGATTATGGATTTGTGAAGGCCTGGAAAGGAGATGAAGCTGGCAACTTGGTATTTAAAGGGACGGCAAGAAATTTCAATCCCAACATGTGTGGCGCTGCAAAAATAACAGTAGCCGAGGTAGAAGAACTTGTACCCGTTGGTACTTTGGATCCAAATCAAATACATATTCCAGGAATATTCGTGCAACGTATTTTTCAAGGAGAGAAGTATGAAAAACGGATTGAACAACGTACGGTTAGAATCAAAAAGGATTAATTCACTTTACAACGTGGTTTAATGTATGGATGTTAAACCATTATCAAAATAATATTATGTTAGACAAGACAGGAATAGCAAAACGTATAGCAAAAGAAGTACAAGATGGGTACTATGTGAATTTAGGGATAGGAATTCCTACATTGGTGGCCAATTATGTAAGAGAAGACATAGAGGTAGAGTTTCAAAGTGAAAATGGCGTATTGGGAATGGGACCATTCCCATTCGAAGGTGAAGAAGATGCAGATGTGATAAATGCAGGAAAACAAACGATCACCACATTGCCCGGTGCTAGTTTTTTCGACTCTGCAACAAGCTTTTCAATGATTAGAGGGCAACATGTGGATTTAACCATCTTAGGAGCCATGGAAGTTGCCGAAAATGGTGATATCGCCAATTGGAAAATTCCAGGAAGAATGGTAAAGGGGATGGGTGGAGCCATGGATCTTGTGGCAAGTGCAGAAAACATTATTGTAGCAATGATGCATACAAACAAACGAGGAGAATCCAAATTGCTTGAAAAATGCTCTCTGCCTCTTACAGGTGTGGGGTGTGTTAAAAAAATAGTCACAAACCTAGCAGTTATTGAAGTAACTGAGAAGGGGTTTAAACTGTTGGAGCGTGCCCCGGGAGTTTCTGTGCAAGACATTCAAAATGCAACAGAAGGAAAGCTAATTGTTGAAGGAGACATACCGGAAATGAATTTATAGCAGTTTTTGAAGAGAATTTATAAAATAATTGCCATTTGTCTCTTACCTAGGTTCAAGTTACAAGTGCAACATCAGGCTACTAATTTATAAAAAAGGTTT
>JAHDHI010000028.1 GCA_020631395.1 Bizionia sp. | reverse complement strand
TACGGTTCTGTGAGAGGTTTAGGGGTGAGATTCCCCTTTACCTACTCGACTTTTCCCATTCGTCAAATATATGTTTTTTAGATTTTATATGACATGAAAGCTTTTGATCTTATGCTAGATCTATGGTTTCTATTTTGTTACAGGGAATAAGACATAAAAAAACTCCATTCGTTACAGAATGGAGTTTTTTTATTCAATGTTTTTGGATTTAGTTGCTTATGCTTCCGGAACCAGTAACTTTGGTATCTTCTTTTTTGGGATTCCCTTTGTACTCTACGTCTCCAGATCCAGTAACTCTCGCTTTCAGGCTTTCATTGGAAACAACTTCCGCGCCTCCAGAACCAGTTACTTTTACTTCTGTATTGTTTGATTCCAAGTCGAAACCGTGAAAATCTCCTGAGCCAGTAACTTTGGCAGATAAGTTTGTTGTCTTTCCGTTTAAGTTAATATCCCCAGACCCAGAGACACTAGCATCTATGCTACTTGCGTTTATGTCCAAATCAATGTCTCCAGATCCAGCTAGATTAACTTTAAAATCATTGGCATCAATGGTGTTCTTTGTGACTAAATCTCCAGAACCAGCAAGAGATACTTTTTCAATATCCTCAAATGGAATGGTAATTTTAATATTCTTGCTCCAACTCGTTTTTAGGTTGACTCCTTTCTTTACCTTGACTATCAAAGCTCCATTTTCTACTTTTGTGATGATGTATTCCAATAGGTTGGATTCTCCTTCAAGTGTGATTTTGCCTTCTTCCCCCTTTACCAGGATGAAATCCATCCATCCTGCACATTTTATGGCGTCATAATCCGAGGTAGACCTAGTTATGGTAGTTACGTTTCCATTGCCTTTTACTTTGTTGTTTCCCCATTGGGCTTGTGCCAAAGAAACGAATAGTAGCGCCGATAGTAATAATACTGATTGTCTTAAAATTTTCATGGTGTTGTGTTTTTATGATTTGATTGATTAAAGTTTGTTGAAAGATACACTGCCATATTCTGAGTTTATTTTTATCAGGTTGCCAGAGCCTTCACTCTTATGGTAGCCATGGTAATACTTGTCTGAAGATTTTGTGTGTTTTTTAATGATCTCCAAAGCATCGTCATTGTCCTTTAAAGAACCATATTCCAAGTCTATGTCAAAATCGAATGCATAATCTGCATCGTATCCCATCTTAATGCCTACATAATCGGAATCTATGGTGACATTGCCTGCATTTTTTGTAAGCTTGTCTATCCGTATGGATCCATAGTCTGCAGTAATGAAGACATCTTTGTATATCTCTCCCAACCTAACCGTTAAGTAATTGCCATTGCCTCTTACGTTATTTGCTTTTTCTACCGTCAACCCTCCATAGTCACAGTTGTAGGAAACATTTTCAGCGATTTCTATTTTAGACTTGGTATAATCTGCAACAAGGTCTATTTCATTTGCTTTCGAGATGGTGAAATCACTATAGTCAGCTTTTATCTTTGCACTTTTGATGTATTCGAAGAAGCAATTGTTCGAATAATCAAAAGAGATGCTATTGTCATCTGCCAATAATTCCTTTGTTGTGATCTTTCCGTAGTCACAATTTAAAATGGCTTTACCTTCTAGCCTGGCTAAATTGATGTTTCCATAATCGTTGCTTAAGTCGACACTGTTGGTTGCAGGTATTTTAACAATGTAGTTTATTTTCATGTTTACATTGTTGTTGTTATTCCATTTCCACCATGATTTGGATTTGTTTTTGTTGAAAATGGTCTTTGCAGAAACCATATCCATGGAGCTATCGAAGTCTACGGTAATTTCATCCAATTTCTTCTGAACCTTTTCTTCATCGTTGCCACTGGTAATTATGGTAATCTCGAACTCTATTCTGTTTTCATTCCAAGTGACCACATCTAAGTTGCCATAGCTATTGTTTACTTTTAACTGGGCATTGGAGTTAACGTTGAAATCCTTTTTTATGGTTTTCTCTTTTTTGTATTTGCCTTTCCCGCCATTGTCATTGTTAGCTACCATCATCAATGGTAGAAAAAATAATATGAGGAGTGTTTTATATTGTATTGCTCGTTTCATTGATTCTTTGTTTTATTGTTTTTACTTCTTCTATGCTTTTTAATACTGTTTTTAATAAATCTATTCTATTCCAAAAGTTATTGATCATGGCATGTATGACACGCTTGTCGTTACCGCTTTCGGTCAAATCGATCTTTAGTTGTTCGTATTCTTTTTCAAGATCGTTCATTTGTACCATAGCGTCTTTTATGAGCCAATCTGTAGCTGGCGAACGTTCATTCTCCACTTTGCTTAACTCTTCTGCAATGACAGAGGTGAAAAAACTTTGGGTACTTGCCATTTCGGGAGATACGTTGGCCAAATCTTTAATGTCATCACCTTGTTGAAATGTAAAGGTCAATGTTACAATCAATGCAATGGAAGCGGCTATGCCAATAAAAGGTTTCCAAAGGTTTCTTTTAGACTTAACCGTTGCGACATTGTTATTAGCTTTTATCTTTTCTAAAAAACGATTCTCATGTCCAGTATTTGGGACTTCGATGTCAAAATCGTTTCGTAACGTCTCAAAAAGATGATTTAAATTATCTTTATTCATAAATTCATTCTTTTTATCCAACTAAGGATTGTATTTTCAATCTTAAACTTTCTTTTGCTCTTGAGATGGTTGTTCTGCAATTTGCATAGGAAATATCTAATATTGTACTAATTTCTTCGTAATCGTAGCCTTCAATTAAATGCAAGGTCAAAGCAATTCTGTAATTGTCTTTGAGTTTACTCATGGTTTCAATGACCTGTCTGGCTTTTAAATTGGTAAACTCATAGTCTGTTGCAATACCGTCGTTGTCTTCAACTTTGTATAACACATCGTCTAGTGGCACTTCGTTGTACTTGTTACTTTTGTTAAAGTGATGAATACTGTTATTTATAACGATGCGTTTTAACCAAGCTCCGAATGTTTTAATGTCCTTTAAGGTTTCCAATTTTGTGAAGGCCAACAAAAAGGAATCTTGCATTACATCTTCTGCTTCAAAGCTATCTTTTACAATTCGATAGGCGGTATTGTACATTGCCTTGTAATATCTGTTATAAATTTCCAATTGCGCGAATTGGTCATTGGATTTACAGAGCTGTAGTAGCTGTTCGATATTGTAGTTGGTTAGTGTCAAAAAAAACAATTTGTTGTATTAAAGAGTTAAGTTACCATTCTTTGTTACAGTTTCTATGAGTTTTTTTTCATTTTTTTTATGCCGGATATTGAATGAATGCTTTTTAACAAAGGGGTGATGAGTAATATTTTGCTTTTTTAAGAAGTCTTTTAGAATGAAAATTTATAAGTTGAATAAATGGAATATCAGGAATATGTAGATTGTAAGCAGACATGAGGAGCTTTTTACTTTTACCGGAATAGAATGGCATATTAATTGAACATATGGTATGGAGTGTGATAATTCATTGTACGGTTAATTTGTTGTTAGTCAGTATTTTACTCTTTAATATTTTTTAGTTTTACAAATCATGCATCGTGTCATATTAACGTTTAATGACATAATGACTTAAATATACTTATGAAAAAATCTAATTTTATTGGTCTTGACAGTTTGTCATTACAGGATTTTGATGAAAATTCAGAATTAATACCATTGATGACGCCAGAAGACGAAGAAGAAATAAACAAGGAGCAGTTGCCAGAAACATTATCAATCTTATCATTGCGTAATACGGTTTTGTTTCCTGGTGTTGTAATTCCCATTACGGCAGGTCGTGACAAATCCATAAAACTTATTAACGATGCTAACAATGGAAGTAAGGTTATTGGCGTCGTTTCTCAAAAAGATGAAGCAGTAGAAGATCCAAAGGCCGGAGACATCTATCCAACAGGAACTGTAGCTAGAATCTTAAAGGTGCTAAAAATGCCAGATGGAAACACTACAGTTATCATACAAGGTAAAAAACGTTTTGGGATCACAGAAGTCATAACGGAAGAACCATACATTACAGCTACGGTAAGTGAGGTGCCAGAAGCCAGACCAGCAAAAAAAAATAAAGAGTTTAATGCCATTACTGAATCTATTAAGGAATTGGCATTGCAGATCATTAAGGATAGCCCGAGTATTCCTAGCGAAGCTTCCTTTGCAATAAAGAATATTGAAAGCGATTCGTTTTTAATAAACTTCGTGTCTTCCAATATGAATTTATCTGTTGAGGACAAACAGGAACTTTTGGAAACGAACGATTTAAAGGAGCGTGCATTGAAAACATTGAAGTACATGAATATCGAGCGCCAAAAGTTGGAGCTTAAAAACGACATCCAATCAAAGGTACATAGCGATATGAACCAACAACAACGTGAGTATTTCTTGCACCAGCAGATGAAGACCATTCAAGAGGAACTTGGAGGAGTTGGCAGTGAGGAGGAATTGGAAGCCATGCGTTTGCGTTCAAAAGATAAAAAGTGGAATGAAAAGGTTGCCAAGCATTTTGAAAAGGAACTGGCCAAAATGCAACGAATGAATCCTCAAGTTGCGGAGTATTCCATACAAAGAAACTATTTGGATCTTTTTTTAGATTTGCCATGGAATGAGTTCAGTAAGGATAAATTCGATTTGAAACGTGCCAAAAAAATATTGGACAGGGACCATTATGGTCTAGATGACGTAAAAAAGAGAATTATCGAGTATTTGGCGGTTTTAAAGCTGCGAAACGACATGAAATCTCCGATATTATGTTTATATGGCCCTCCTGGAGTAGGTAAGACTTCTTTGGGTAAATCCATAGCAGAAGCTTTGGGAAGAGAGTATGTTCGCATTTCATTGGGAGGTTTAAGAGATGAGGCAGAAATTAGAGGGCATCGTAAAACTTACATTGGTGCAATGCCAGGAAGAATTATCCAAAGTTTAAAGAAGGCAGGAACCTCGAATCCAGTGTTTGTTTTGGATGAAATTGACAAATTGTCAAACTCACATCAAGGAGACCCTTCTTCCGCAATGTTGGAAGTTTTGGATCCAGAGCAAAACAACGAGTTCTATGATAATTTTCTAGAAATGGGATATGATCTATCTAAAGTAATGTTCATCGCCACTTCTAATAGCCTCAATACCATTCAGCCAGCGTTGAGAGATAGAATGGAGATTATTAATGTTACAGGATATACGATAGAAGAAAAAGTAGAAATAGGAAAGCGCCATTTATTGCCAAAGCAATTGGTTGAGCATGGTTTGACAGATAAGCATTTAAAAGTAGGAAAGCCTCAACTAGAGAAGATCGTCGAAGGATATACAAGAGAATCCGGTGTTAGAGGATTGGAAAAGCAAATTGCAAAAACGGTGCGTTATGCAGCCAAGAACATTGCAATGGAAGAAGATTACAATGTAAAACTGTCCAACGACGACATCATAGAAATCTTGGGAGGCCCAAAATTGGAACGTGACAAATATGAGAACAATGACGTAGCAGGTGTGGTTACGGGATTGGCTTGGACTAGCGTAGGAGGTGATATCCTATTTATAGAATCTATCCTATCCAAAGGAAAAGGGACATTGTCCATTACTGGAAACTTGGGTAAGGTGATGAAGGAATCCTCTACAATAGCTATGCAATACATCAAAGCCAATGCAGACGAGTTTGGGATAGCCTCGGAAGTATTCGACAACTACAATGTTCACATACACGTGCCAGAAGGAGCAACTCCAAAAGATGGACCTAGCGCAGGGGTTACAATGTTAACTTCTTTGGTGTCTTTGTTCACGCAACGCAAGGTAAAGAAGAGTTTGGCGATGACAGGAGAAATAACGCTAAGAGGCAAAGTCTTGCCAGTAGGGGGGATAAAGGAAAAAATTCTAGCAGCAAAGCGTGCAAGAATCAAAGAGATTTTACTTTGCGAGGAAAACAGAAGGGATATCGAGGAAATCAAACAAGAATACTTGAAAGGTTTGACGTTTCATTATGTAAGCGATATGAAAGACGTGATTGACCTTGCTCTAACAAAACAAAAAGTGAAAAATGCAAAAAAGCTTTAATGCCCATAAGAGAGCAGTAGTAGTCTTGTCATTGTTTATAATCATTTCTGTATCTGCACAAGAAACCAATGATTATGAGGATGTCGTTATAGATGGCAAGCCGGCAAAACTATATACCAAGACGGGGAAGTATGAGTTTATCGAAGACAGTGGAGATGCCACTACATCAAATGAGGAAGGTTCAATGGTTACAGAAGCTGTTAACGTTGGTAAGGTTCATATCGTAGAAAAAGGAGAAACCTTTTATGCGATATCCAAACGATATGGAATAAGCATTGCAAATATCAAAGAACTCAATGAATTGAGAGGCAATATTCTTAAAGTAGGACAAAAACTTAAAATTGGATATGCCAAAAACAAGTTTGTAAAAGAAAAGGAATACAAGATCGTAAAGAAGGGGGAAACCTTATATCGAATAGCAAAAGAAAGCAATATGACAGTTGCCGAATTGAAGCATTTAAACAATTTGGAATCCAATACAATCAAAATAGGTGACAGTTTAATCTTGAAATAGCATATAAAAAGTAGATCTGAAAAAATAAAAAGTACTTCTAGTCGTTCTAAAATAGATTTAGTTACTTTGCAACTTTATGATTAAAAAAATTGCCCTATTCATTTGTTTCATATTCAGCTCCTATTGTTTTTCGCAACTTGGAGGGCAATCAACATATCAATTTTTAAACTTGGTTTCTTCTCCCAGACAAGCAGCCTTGGGAGGTAAGGTTTTGACCAATGTGGACTATGATGTCACACAAGGACTTTACAATCCGTCTACCATAAATGCGGAAATGGACAACCAACTGGCTTTGAACTATTCCAGTTACCTGGGAGGAATATCCTACGGTACAGGAGCTTACGCATATACTTGGGATAGGAGAAGACAAACCTTTCATGGCGGTTTGACTTATGTTGACTATGGTTCTTTCGATGGGTATGACGAAAACGGAGTGGAAACAACCAGCTTTACAGGAAAGGAAGCGGCTTTATCTTTTGGTTATGCAATGCAAATCGGGTATTCGGATTTTTATTTTGGGGCCAATGCAAAACTCATTACCTCCACATTGGAACAATACAGCTCATTTGGGGTGGCAACAGACTTAGGTTTGCTGTACATAGATGAGAGATTGGAATTTCAAGCAACCTTAGTCGTTAGGAATCTAGGAACGCAAATAACCACCTATGCTGGCCGTAGGGAATCTTTGCCATTGGAAATAGACATGGGATTGTCACAAACTTTGGAGAATATTCCATTGCGCTGGCATCTTACATTCGAGAATTTACAACAATGGCCAATTGCCAAGCCAAATCCAGCAAGGGCATTGACGGATTTGGAAGGCAATCAAACACAGGAAAAAGTAGGTTTCTTGGGAAATGTCATACGACATACCATACTTGGAGCAGAATTATTCCCTGATAAAGGCTTCAACATTAGGTTGGGATATAATTTCAGAAGGTCGGAAGAACTTCGAATCGAAGATCAAAGAAACTTTTCAGGTTTGTCTGCTGGTTTTTCCATCAAGCTCAATAAAACGCGTTTCAGTTATACACATGCGAAATACAGTGGCGCTGCCAATTCAAATTTCTTTGGATTGCAAATAGATTTGAGATAAAACTTTTGTTGGACGTATCCTCGTTTGTCCACAGACCCTAAAATTATAGAGGTAAACTCGGAAGATGTGAAAATTTGTGAATAACAGAAGTTGGAAGCAACATGTTCTTCCAAAAAAATATAAGTATTTTTACAGTCTAAAGAATTTATGACAGTGCAAAAGATAACCATAGCCATAGACGGGTTTTCCTCAACGGGAAAAAGCACAATAGCCAAGCAATTGGCAAAGCATCTTGGATATATTTATGTGGATACAGGAGCAATGTATCGTGCAGTGACATTGTTCACGATGCAGAAGAGCTTGATAGACAAAGAACATTTTGACGTTCTAGGCTTGGTTACGAAACTGAATGACATAGAAATAAGTTTCAAGTTCAATCCAGAACTTGGTTTTGCTGAAGTCTACTTGAATGGAGAGAACATAGAGAAGGAAATTCGTACGCTGGAAGTCTCGAGTTTTGTCAGCAAGGTGGCCGCCATACCGGAGGTGCGATACCAATTGGTAAAGCAACAACAGCAAATGGGCAAGGGCAAAGGTGTGGTTATGGACGGCCGTGACATAGGAACTGTCGTATTTCCTCATGCCGAATTAAAGTTGTTCATGACAGCCTCTGCCGAGAAGAGAGCAACAAGACGGTTTGACGAGTTGATTGGGAGGGGAGACGTTGTTACCTACGAAGATGTATTGAGAAACGTACAAGAACGCGATTACATAGATTCCCACCGAGAGGATTCGCCACTTCGCAAAGCCGAGGATGCCATAGAAATAGACAATTCCGATTTGACCTTGGAGGAGCAATTCGAAAAAGTGCTTCAATTGGCACAAGATACTTTGGATTAAAAATGGCTTTCGAATTAGGAAATTCAATGAATGACTAAAATATCACGTAGAAAATTTATAAAAAGAGGTATTTTTGCCTCTTTGGGTCTAATTCTATTAGATGTTCTATGGTATGAAAAGTACGTAATAGATTGGAATTACTTCGATATCTCTAAAAACGAAGCCAATAAGGTGAAAATCATTCAAATCACCGATTTGCATTTAGATTCAATCAGGCGTTTCCATAGAACAATAGCAAATAAAATAAACAAATTAAAACCAGATTTAATATTCATCACAGGTGATTCCGTTGATAAGACAGAAAAAATAGAATCATTGAACACGTTCTTACAATTAATAGATCGTTCTATTGATAAATATGCAATACTAGGGAATTGGGAATATTGGGGCAATGTCAACATAAATAAGCTAAAGGAAACCTATTTGGATAACAATTGTGAATTGCTGATAAATGAAAACAGCAGCATAATGGTAAAAAACAGAGAAATATCGATTATAGGAATTGACGATTTCATAGGCGGCAATGCAAATTTTGCAAGCGCGATATCCAATTTAAAAGAAACCAAGACCAACATCGTCTTGTCACATTGTCCAGAATATAGAGATGTCATAGCAAAGAAGAAAGGGGAACTCAATATAGATTTGGTACTTTCTGGCCATACTCATGGAGGTCAAATAACAATTTTTGGTTATGCTCCTTTCAAACCTCGAGGAAGTGGAAGGTATTTAAAGGGGTGGTACAAAGAGTCGAATCCTAAAATGTATGTTTCCAAAGGCATTGGAACAAGCATTCTACCCATACGATTTGGGTCAAGAGCCGAAATGGTTGAAATGGAGATTTAGGTGTGACTTGTTATTGAACAAAGAAAAGGAAGATATAACAAAAAGCGAATCAATTAAGATTCGCTTTTTTTATTTTATGTAGTAATGTCGTACTATAAGTTAGGGATGACAAGTTCTTGGTCTGGATGAATTACATCCGGATTCTTTAGGATATTGGTATTAGCTTCAAAAATAACGGTATACTTGGAAGCGCTTCCATAATAATGGGCAGCTATCTTGCCTAAGGTTTCTCCGCTTGAGACCGTATGTCTGTGGTATACGCTTTCATCAGCTACTTTTATGTCTGCCATTATATCCGATGGTTCCTCTCCACCAGCAGTTTTAATCGCATTCCACAATAGGTTTTTCTCATACTGCGTATTGGCAGTTCCTACTACCTTCAATATGCCATTTTCTTCAGTTACATCTCCATTTTGGATATTTAACGATTCTCCTAAACTAAGTACGGCTTGATACTTTTCTTTGACACTCATAATAATAAAATTTGTTTTTTTTAATGTTAATCTTAATATTTTAAAGATAGTAATTTATAAATCAAATTCAACTTTCATAAATTTTAAATTCAAAAAAAAGGAACATAATGACGATGAAGTGACTTATTTTTAAGACTAACGGTTATTTTTTATTTAAGGTGTTTTAAGGAGACCTATAAATGAAATAAATGGATATATGTCCATTTATTTCTATGATTTGTTTATTTGCATAATCCAATATGATTTTTGATTGATCTAAAAAACAGGTATTGTAAAATAACCGTTATTTTGCTTTAATAAGAGTAATTGTTTGAAAATCAAACAAAAAGAAATACATTCTTTTTGAAGTAAGATTAGGCAATATGATTAAAATATAGTATTTTTGCACTCCTTTTTAGCGAATTGTGGAAAGATGAAAAGGGATACTATAAATTTAAACATAACACTTCTGTGTGCAGCCGCTTAAACTTTCCAAGAACATACAGAATACAAATTATTATCTGCAATGGCTGAACAAGCAAAACAAGCAGAAGTTGAAGCTAAAGAAGCAACAACAGTAGAAGCTCCAGTAATTTCTGAAGCACAAGCAAACCCTGAAAAATTCCTAGCAGAATTTAACTGGCACAATTACCAAGAAGGAATTGACGAAGTAGAAGATTCTCAATTGAAGGAATTTGAAAAGTTGGTATCTGAAAACTTCGTAGATACTTTAAATGATGAAGTAGTAGAAGGAGAAGTAATTCATATTACAGATCGTGATGCTATCATCGACATTAACGCAAAATCTGAAGGTGTAATCTCATTAAACGAGTTCCGTTACAATCCTAACTTAGCAGTTGGTGACAAAGTAGAAGTATTGATAGATGTACGTGAAGATGCAACAGGACAATTGGTATTGTCTCACAGAAAAGCACGTGTAATCAAAGCATGGGATCGTGTTAACAATGCACACGATACAGGTGAAATCGTTAATGGTTTCGTTAAATGTAGAACCAAAGGAGGTATGATCGTGGATGTTTTCGGAATCGAAGCATTCTTGCCAGGTTCTCAAATTGACGTTAAGCCAATTAGAGATTACGACCAATACGTAAATAAAACTATGGAATTCAAAGTTGTGAAAATCAACCACGAATTCAAAAACGTAGTAGTATCTCATAAAGCACTTATTGAAGCTGACATTGAAGTACAGAAGAAAGAAATCATAGGTCAATTAGAGAAAGGTCAAGTACTTGAAGGTGTTGTTAAAAACATTACTTCTTACGGTGTCTTCATCGATCTTGGTGGAGTTGACGGATTGGTGCACATCACAGATCTATCTTGGTCTAGAATCAACCATCCAAATGAGATCGTTGAATTGGATCAGAAATTGAATGTTGTTATCCTTGATTTCGATGAGAACAAATCTAGAATCCAATTAGGTCTTAAACAATTGTCCAAGCACCCATGGGATGCATTGGGTGAAGAAGTAAACGTAGGAGACAACGTAAAGGGTAAAGTAGTCGTAATCGCAGATTACGGTGCATTTATCGAAGTTGCCGAAGGTGTTGAAGGATTGGTACACGTATCGGAAATGTCTTGGTCTACTCACTTGCGTTCTGCAAACGATTTCGTATCGGTTGGAGACATAGTAGAGGCACAAGTATTGACATTGGATAGAGAAGATCGTAAGATGTCATTGGGTATCAAGCAATTGTCTCAAGATCCATGGACGGACATTACAACCAAATACCCTGTAGGTTCTAAGCATTCAGGTATTGTACGTAACTTCACAAACTTTGGTGTATTCGTTGAATTGGAAGAAGGTATCGATGGATTGATTTACATCTCGGATTTATCTTGGACCAAGAAAATCAAACACCCATCTGAGTTCTGTGCAGTTGGAGATAAATTGGAAGTAGTTGTACTTGAGTTGGATGTTGAAGGACGTAAATTGTCTTTAGGTCACAAACAAACGACTGAAAACCCTTGGGACAAGTATGAAACTGAATTCGCTTTGGATACGACACACACAGGAGAAATCGCTGAAGTTGTAGATAAAGGAGCAACTATCGAATTCAATGAGGATATCGTTGCTTTCGTTCCTTCTCGTCACCTTGAAAAAGAAGATGGTAAGAAACTTAAGAAAGGAGAATCTGCCGAGTTCAAGATTATTGAATTTAACAAAGAGTTCAAGAGAGTGGTAGCATCGCATACTGCAATCTTCAAAGCTGAAGAAATGGCTAATGTAAAAGCTGCTGCTAAAAAGCAAGCTGCTCAAGCTGCCGAGTCTAAACCTACTTTAGGTGATGCCAATGATGCTTTACAAGCTCTTAAAGATAAAATGGACGGGAAAGTATAATTCACTTCTGTGAAAACAGCAATCTCATCTTAATATTATGGAAAAGCCTCTCGATATCGAGAGGCTTTTTTTTATGGATAGTTTTACCATAGCCACTAATCCAGATTCTATTGGTCTAGTAATTAGAAGAATAAAAGCATCATTGCAACACTAAATAAAAACACCTTTTAATATCTAAATATTTACACTAACTTTGTATACCAAATACGTTTGGATAAATATGAGTCAAAAAGTGTTACTTAACGCAACAGAGGTAAACATCATTCTACATAGATTGGCTTGTCAACTTATTGAAAATCACAACGATTTTTCCAACACCGTCTTAGTAGGTATACAGCCTAGAGGCAAATACTTGGCTGACCGTTTGGCAGAAATGCTGAAAGTTGAATATAAGATCAAGAATTTGCAATTGGGACATTTGGACATTACCTTTTACCGTGATGATTTTCGTCGTGGGGAAAAGATATTGGAGGCCAATACCACCGAAATAAACTTTCAAGTCGAAAACAAGAATTTGGTTTTCATAGACGATGTACTGTACACTGGAAGAAGCATTAGAGCTGCGCTAACGGCAATTCAATCATTTGGAAGGCCGAAGGAAATAGAATTGCTTACGCTAATAGATAGACGATTTAGCAGACACTTGCCAATACAACCGGATTATAGAGGTCGGCAAGTAGATGCAATCAATGAAGAAAAGGTGAAAGTGAATTGGGAGGAGAACGAAGGAGAAGACAGTGTCTATCTAGTCAATAACTAAGAAAAACGAGATTTTACCAACTCGAATCTAAATTGAAACAATAACTGGCGACGGAATACGGCAGCCTAACGTTGCCAATCAAACAAGCCAATAGAATACTAAGAAAGATGAGCGAATTAAGTGTAAATCACTTATTGGGAATAAAATACCTTCAAAGAAAAGACATTCAACTTATTTTTGAAACTGCCGATCATTTTAAAGAAGTCATAAACAGACCCATAAAGAAAGTCCCTTCACTTAGGGACATTACCATAGCCAATCTGTTTTTCGAGAATTCCACAAGAACAAAGCTCTCTTTCGAATTGGCAGAGAAACGTTTGTCTGCAGATGTCATCAACTTTTCAGCTGGGCAATCATCTGTAAAAAAAGGAGAAACTCTCATAGATACGGTAAACAACATCCTATCTATGAAAGTGGATATGGTGGTGATGCGTCATCCAAATCCGGGAGCAGGCGTATTTTTATCCAAGCATGTGAATGCAAATATAATCAATGCGGGCGATGGAGCGCATGAGCATCCAACGCAAGCATTGTTGGATTCCTATTCCATAAGAGAACGATTGGGGGATGTAGGAGGTAAAAATGTTGTAATCGTTGGAGATGTCTTGCATAGTAGAGTGGCGCTGTCCAACATCTATGCGCTTAAATTGCAAGGCGCCAACGTTATGGTATGTGGACCAAAGACATTAATCCCAAAGTACATAGACAAGCTAGGTGTGAAGGTTGAAACCAACCTGAGAAAAGCACTTAATTGGTGCGATGTGGCAAACATGTTGCGCGTACAGAATGAAAGGATGGACATTAGTTACTTTCCATCGACCAGAGAATATACACAACAATTTGGAGTGAACAAAGAACTATTAGACTCACTGGACAAAGAAATTACCATCATGCACCCAGGACCAATAAATAGAGGTGTAGAGATTACCAGTGATGTAGCAGATTCCAAGCAAGCCATAATTTTGGATCAGGTACAAAATGGTGTGGCTGTTAGAATGGCAGTAATTTATTTGCTTGCTTCAAAAATAAAACAGTAATTATGATATTAGACAAAGACGGAAACATTTCCATAATAACGCAAGAGAAGGCAACTATAGTAGAATTGGTAAAGAAAATTGAAGCATTGTACCCAAAATTCAAAAGTGACAACATCATTGTCAACCTGAGTTCTTTGGGGAAAATTAGTTTGGAGAACATAATTGAATTTTTACAAATTTCCAATACGCATAGAGGCAATAAGTTGTCTTTTGTTTTGGTTGCCTCCAATACGAATTTAAACGAAACTCCAGATGAGATAATCGTCGTACCAACTTTAAAAGAAGCCTATGACATTATCGAAATGGAAGAAATGGAACGCGATTTAGGATTGTGACCATATTGAAGCGTATTTAGATGTTTTCTAAAATTAAAAATAATGTAATACTGGCAGAAGAAGAGGTTTTCAATGTTAATATTCAAATGATGATCTTTCTTACTTGTTTAGTAATTGGAGCATTTTTAAGTCAATCTAAGTCAGAATACAACATACTATCAAATGATATGGTTTCTTCTGTATTGTTTGTTTCAATATATACGTTTTTAAGATCTTCTCGAAAAGTAATATTAAAGAATAAAACAATAATTGCTGGTGTAGAATACTTAGGGTTTCTTTTTAAAAAAGAAAGTTTTCCTATTTCAGATATTAAAGAAATAGTATTAAATAAGAATGAAGAATTGTATTTTGAACTAGCGATAAATAGGAATAACAATAAAAGGCTCATTGTTAAAAAGATGCCAAATAAAAATCCAGCTGCTGCCCAATTAAAATTAATTGAAGATCATATCAAGCAAGCTGAATAATATGAAAAGATTTTGAAGTTAAACATTCTAGGCTGCTACAGTGCAACACCACGCACATTTACAAACCCAACTGCTCAAGTATTAGAGATAGGCAACCATATCTTTTTGATAGATTGCGGAGAAGGGACGCAAGTACAATTGCGCAAGCATAAAATCAAGTTCAATCGCATAAAACACATTTTCATCTCACATTTGCATGGCGATCATTTTTTTGGTTTGGTTGGTTTGATATCTACATTCAGATTGCTTACCCGTGAAGCAGATTTGCACATTCATGCACCAAAAGGCTTGCAGGAGGTTATTACGTTACAAATGAAATTGGCCAATTCTTGGACAAACTACAACTTGTATTTCCACGAATTGACAAGTAACGTTTCCGAAATCGTTTTTGAGGATGACAAGGTGGAAGTCCATACTATACCTCTGGACCACCGTGTATATACCAATGGTTTTTTATTCAAGGAAAAAGAAGGGGAACGTAAGTTGGATATGAATGCAGTTTTAAACGAGAACATAAATGTAGCATACTACAGGAAATTGAAACAAGGATTCGATGTTGAAAATGAAGCAGGACACCTAGTAAAGAATGAAGCTGTGACTAAGCCAGCCAATAAACCCAAGAGTTATGCTTTTTGTAGTGATACGGCATATAAAGAAGACATTGTACCTATAATTAAAGATGTAGACGTGTTGTATCATGAATCCACTTTCTTGGAGAAACATGCCAAATTAGCACCAAAAACAAAACACAGCACGGCGAAGGAAGCAGCTAGAATAGCAAAGCAAGCCAATGTAGGCAAACTCATATTGGGGCATTATTCAACGCGCTATGATGATTTGAACACGTTTAAAGACGAGGCCAATGAATATTTTGAAAATGTAGAATTGGCAGACGATGGAAAGGTCTTCGAGTTTTAATTCTTTTTTTTAAAACCTTTGTTGGCATAAACGGAAGCAGCAATAACAACCGAGAATATAAATACAGCGTTGGTTATTAAAATATGCTCTTCCTTGATATTCAATTGTTTTAAGATAAAATAAAGAAATAGACCCCTAGGCCAACAAGTATGCGTTTGAGGAAGGAGGACAAGTTTGTGATGTCTACCTTTTCCTTTTCAGATTCTGACATTGTGTTGTAACCAGCAATCAAATTGGGATGTTTTTTAACCAAATAACCAGAAATTATTAGAATGCTACTTAGTATTATTTGAGGTGTCATCATTGCCTTCAATATAATTTTTAAATTGCTCAAGCCATTTTTGTACTTGCTTCTTGAACATGCTGGGAAAAAGCTTTGCAATCACCTTTATGACAAAACCATTGAATTTGGTGTATTCGATTTCAGTGACATAGCGAGTTCTATCGTTCTCAACGGGAATTAATATCACTTTCATCGTGTTCGTCATGTGCTTATGTTCGTAAAGAGCCAAAAACTCATCAGGAAGGTTATTGGTGAGAATGGTTTCCACCAATTCCAATTTCTCATAGACCATTTTGGATTTCGCTCCCTTTAAACCTTCAGTTCCGCTTATTAGGGTTTTAGACCTAAACCCATCTTGGTATTGTTGTAACGTGCTAGAGTCTAAAAAGACAGATTGTACCCTGTCTATGTTAGCATTGATGTCTATTGAACAAGTGAACTTCATAGGAGTATATTTTATATAAAGTTACTAAAAATCGTATTCATAATAATTTTAAAATCTCGTAAATTGCAATATGGAAAAAGACTTAGGAAATTATAGGAAATCTTATGAAAAGGGAGAATTGTTGTTGGACAACACTCCAGAAAACCCATTGGAATTGTTTAGAGATTGGTTCCACGAAATAGACGTGAACTTTCCCGAAGATGAGACGAACGCGATGACGCTTTCCACAATAGGGATAGATGGTTTTCCAAAGAGTAGAATAGTCTTGCTGAAAAAATATACTCATGAGGGCTTCATTTTCTATACCAATTACGATAGTGAGAAGGGGAAGGCCATACATGTAAATCCAAATGTTTGCTTGTCCTTTTTTTGGGCAGGAGCAGAAAGGCAAATCATCATAAAGGGAAAGGCTGAAAAAATTGCGACAAACCTAAGCGACGGTTATTTCGAATCGAGGCCAAGAGGGAGTAGGTTGGGAGCTTTGGCTTCAAATCAAAGTGAAGTCATAGAATCCAAGGAGGCACTTGAATTAAAATTAAAAACTCTGGAAGAGAAATATGAAGGAAAAGAAATACCTAGACCTGAGTTTTGGGGAGGGTTCATCGTAAAACCGATTGAAGTCGAATTTTGGCAAGGAAGACCAAACAGGTTGCATGATAGGATAGACTATAAACTCAATTCTGAGTTGGATTGGATTAAATCTCGATTATCACCATAGTGACATTATATAACTTAAAGACCTAAAAGCACTCATTCTTAATCGATTAAGTGCTTTTTTATTTGATTAAGTGCTTTTTGTTTTAATCAATTCTACGTTTTCATCGACAAAAGACAATTAAATCTGTTAAAATGCGTGTTTTTAATCGATTTTAACATTTCTTTAACATTCATATGATTTTAGTCTAGGTATATTTGATAGCCCCCAAATAAATCACCTACTTATGAAGCCTTTTTTTAACCTGTTTTTAGTATCAGCATTATTGTTTTTTTCTACTTCTTGCTCGACGGATAGCACAGAAGATGTTATGGAGGAAACGAATCAGACAGTGGTCATACCACAACCAAAATCTATAGAGATAGAGATTATGGAACTTATCAATGCATATAGAATAAGCGAGGGTTTATCCTCTCTAGACAACAATGATGTAATAAAGGGGCAGGCATACAGTCATACGGACTATATGGTAGTTAACAACAATGTTTCTCATGACTATTTCTATTCAAGAAAAACCTATTTGGAAAACAATGTAGGAGCATTGCAAGTGTCTGAAAATGTAGCTTACGGCTATACTAGCGCAGAATCTGTGGTAAATGCTTGGTTGAATAGTGAAGGACACAAACAAAACATAGAAGGTGATTACACGGACTTTGAGATTTCTGCAGAACAGAATGATCAAGGAAAATGGTATTTCACCAATATCTTCATAAAGAAATAAATTTGTTCAAGTTCATATTTCAAATAAAAAAAGAAGCTATTATAGCTTCTTTTTTTGTTTTCTATCTAGGACTGGGAGTGTAACCACTAATGATTATGAATTTGGATCTCCTATTTTCTTGATGCTCCGCTTCACTACATTTGACTCTGTCCTTGCAACGATTGATCAATTGTGATTCACCATAGCCTATTGCACTTTCAATTCTATCTTTACTTATACCTCTTGAAAAAATATAGTCCCTTGTGGATTTGGCTCTTCTATCCGACAGCTTCTCATTATAGGATTTTTTACCTCGACTATCGGTGTGGGCTTCAATCTTTATTACCATATTGGAATGCACTCTCATTACAGCTACTATGTTTTCAAGCTCATAGGCAGCATCAGGACGTATGTTGGATTTGTTGTAGTCAAAGAATATTGGGTTGATTACGATTTCATTGTCAATGATTAATGGGGTCAATAACAAGTCTACATTGACCTTGTCTCCATTTATAATGGATGTTGCTATTTCTTTTTGGTCGCTTTTGAAGACAGGTTTTTCCCCTATTATCGTATATTTCTTATCACATTCAACATTGGTGAATTCATATTCTCCCTTTTCATCGGATGTCACTCTTTCTATGATCCTTCCATTTTCGTCTACCAGTTTAACGATAGCTTTGGGCAATAACTCCAAGGTCTTCTTGTTTTTTGTCGTCCCAAAAATGGTCTGTTTGCACTTATTGATTGAAAAGCTGTAAATGTCATCGCCTCCTTTTCCATTGGGTCTATTCGAAGATAGATACCCTACTTGTGTTTCTGTATCGACATAAAAGGCAAAATCATCATAGCCACTATTGTATGGAGCTCCTAAATTCTCTATTTCAACTTCTTTTATATAGCTTTTTAAAATATTGGATTTGAAAATATCATATAAGCCAAGGTTCAAATGGGCATCTGAGGAAAAATATAGAGTGGAATCCTTTGCCACGAAAGGAAAGTTTTCTCGACCTTCTGTATTTATATCGGCTCCAAGATTTTCAGGCTCACCAAACGTGCCATCTTCTTTTATGTCGACTTTGTATATGTCGGTCTGACCAAATCCTCCTGGTCTGTCTGAAGAGAAGAACAATGTCTTGCCATCAGGGCTCAATGCAGGCGAACCACTGGAATAGGTTTTGTCATTAAAAGGCAATGCGGTGATGTCTACCCATTCATCACCTTGTTTTTTTGCGCTAAATATCTTTACATTGGAAGTGCCTTCTTTGTCATATTTTAATTTACCTCCCTTATTGAGGTTGATTCTTGTGAAATAAAGTGTTTTTCCATCATTGCTTATAACCAACGACCCTTCATGATAGTCGGTGTTAAGTGAATTGGAATTGATGTTCTCAGCTTCCTGAAGGGTGGCTTTTTGACCAGTAGTATCTATTTTCGATTGGTAAATGCTTAAAAAAGGCTCTTTATTCCATTGATATAGCTTTTTTTCATCTGTGATGGTATCTTTTGTCCTAGTGGATGAAAAATATAGGGTATTGTCTTTTACAAAGGCACCAAATTCCGAATATGTAGTATTAATGTCTAGATTTTCTAGTGTGACATATACTTTTTCGGTCGATTTGAGTTTTTCAAATTTTTGAATGTCAAATTGGTCTTCATCCCTCAAGCGTTTGTCATTCGTTTTATGATCCTTGAATATTTCAATCCATTTCTTTGCTTCTTCATACTTGCTCAAACTTCTTTGAGTCTGTACATATTTGTAGATGTATTCTGGATTTATCTTCTCAGGATATTTCTTCAAGGCTTTTCCGTACCAAAGACTGGCAGATTTTATATTGGAATTGTTGTAATAACAGTCGCCAAGTCTGGTTAGCACATGCTCGCTACTATCTCCTTTTTTAACGGCTTCCAAATATAGTTCCGTAGCTCTGTAATAGTCATAACCTTTAAAGAACTTATCGGCAACTTCGGTTTGTGAATACCCTGAAAGCACATTGGAGATTAGAAAAAGTATGATAAGTGATTTTTTCATTTTTGAATTTTAAAAATATCTAGGTGATTTAATACGTTTGTCTGTTTTCAATATTTCAAACATGACTAGAAGCTCATGGGTACCACCAGTAAATGGCCTCAAATCTGAAATATAGTGTTCATAAGCATAACCTATTCTCATTTGTGGAGATATCTGAAAATCCGTCAAGGCTCCTAATGTCGATGTATTTTCATTGTATCGGTAACCAACTCCAATCCAAAACTTTTCATTGAATAGAAAATTGGCATTTACATCTGTCGAAATGGGAGCGCCACTGGTGGCTTTGACCAAGAACGCTGGCTTGAATTTCACAGATTCACTCAAGTCGTAGACATAGCCTCCTGTAAGGTAGTAGCTTATGCGCTCAAGTGCCAAGTAATCGACATTGGGATCTTGGATGCTTTCATTGTAATTGGTATTTAGTATTCTTGGCGCAGACAAACCGACATACCATCTATTCGTATGTAAAAATAAGCCAACGCCTATGTTGGGATTCCAACGATTGCTAAAATTGCTGAAAAATGGATCTGTATATACGGACTCTTGATCCAAAAAACCGACGGAATCCAAGTTATAATGCGTTAAACCAGCTTTGAGGCCAAACGCAAGTTTCGTTTTCTCTCCCGTTTTTATCGTATAGGAAAAATCTCCATATGCGTAAACAAAGTTTTCATAGCCAAGTTGGTCGTTTATGATTGATAGACCTACACCTACCTTCTCATTTCTCAAAGGGGAGTTAATGGACAAGGTTTGTGTCGAGGGGGCTCCTTCCAAACCAACCCACTGACTCCTATGCAAACCTACGATGCTGATGGTTTCTCTACTTCCAGCATAAGCAGGGTTTATCGATATGGTATTAAACATATATTGAGTGAACTGCGGTAATTGCTGAGCTGAAGAAATTACGCAGTTGAATAGTAGGAAGGCAAATATGCTTTGTGTTATTTTTTTCATCAATTTTTTGTTATTTAGTACCAATGTATAGTGGGCCGGCAAAAGGTTTTATTCCACTATCTTTTATGTCTACCACATAGTAGTAAGTACCATTGGGAACTTTATTGGAATTTCCAAATGAAGATTTATGGGTATGGCCATTCCAATTGTTTTGATAATCTCTGGACTCATATATGATAGCTCCCCAACGATTGAATATTTTAACATCAATAAGGAAACCGCAATCTCTCGTACCAACAACTTCAAAGAACTCATTGTACTCATCACCATTTGGCGTAAGAGCCTTGGATATTTCAAAGTCTTCACTTCCACATGGTAGTACGACACATTCATCGTTAACTGTAATGGTAACCATTGTGGTACTTATGCATCCTTCGAATGCAATGGTATAGCTAAAGACATAGTCGCCCAGTTCTACTTCTAATGGGTCGAACATGCCACTGTCCAATGTCGTATCACCTGAGACTATCTCCCAAGTACCACCTGTATCTATGGAATTGGATAAATAATCAAATAGATCAATTGAACCATCTTCATTACATCTGTCATCGGTCAATTCCGTTACGATGGTTTCACTAGTGACATTTATGGTTTGGGTGTAAACCTCAGTATTGTCGCATTCATCAGTGACAGTCCATTCCCAAATGATTTCGTAGTCACTACCATCTCCCATGAAAGTACTGGTTTCTTCAAATTCAACAGAAACATCAGCATTTGAACAATTATCCTCAAACTCCAATTCTGGAATTTCCGGAATATCGGAACAAACTACATTTACAATTGGTTCCAATGGTGTTATCAAGTCTGGTCCGTTGGTATCTTCCAAGGTAAGCGTCGCATTTAATGTCGTCGAGTTTCCACAATCGTCAGACACGGTATATGTCACGGCTATGGTTCCACCCATTCCACAAGTGGAGGAGAGGTTTCCGAAGTCGTAATCCGAAGTCACCGTGTTGGTCGCATTGGCATCACAAGTGTCAGTACCACAGGATTGCAACGCCGCAATGTTGTCTGCATTCCATTGGTCTGCGGTGGCTTCGTTGTCGGAGCCGGCACATTCCAAGGATTGGTCTGTGACGCTACAGTTGGACAAGTCGGGTCCGTTGGTGTCTTCCAAGGTAAGCGTTGCATTTAATGTCGTCGAGTTTCCGCAATCGTCGGACACGGTATATGTCACGGCTATGGTTCCACCCATTCCACAAGTGGAGGAGAGGTTTCCGAAGTCGTAATCCGAAGTCACCGTGTTGGTCGCATTGGCATCACAAGTGTCAGTACCACAGGATTGCAACGCCGCAATGTTGTCTGCATTCCATTGGTCTGCGGTGGCTTCGTTGTCGGAGCCGGCACATTCCAAGGATTGGTCTGTGACGCTACAGTTGGACAAGTCGGGTCCGTTGGTGTCTTCCAAGGTAAGCGTCGCATTTAATGTCGTCGAGTTGTTACAGGCATCTGTAGCCGTATATGTCACAGGTATTGTCCCACCCAAACCACAAGTGGAGGACAGGTTTCCAAAATCGTAGTTGGAGGTCACCGAGACGGATATGTCGTTGGCGCAAGCTTCTATGGCAGCAATGTTGTCTGCATTCCATTGGTCTGCAAGGGTCTCGTTGTCGGTGCCCGTACATTCCAAGGCTTGGTCGGTTACGCTACAGTTTGACAAGTCCGGTCCAGTGGCATCCCCGAATGTGAGGGTTGCAGCGATGGTCGTTGCATTGCCACAATCATCCGTTAGCGTATAGTTTACGGTAATGTTCCCACAAGGGCCGCATACCGTGTTCAAGTTGTCGAAGTCGTAGTCCGAAGTGATTTGAGTGGACAAGTCGTCATCGCATTCGTCCGTGGCACAAGCTTGCAATGCGGCAATGTTGTCTGCATTCCATTGGTCTGCAATGGATTCGTTGTCGCTTGCCGTACAATCTTCGTTTTGGTCGGTTACGTTGCAATTGGACAAGTCTGGTCCAGTTGTATCTTGAATGGTTATGGTTTGAACAAAATCGGCTATGGTTCTACCGCAGTCATCTGTGAAATTCCAAGTATTGGTATAAGTTCCATTACTGTTACATGTTGCATCGGGGATGAAATTTCCTTGGGTTTTTATGGGGGTCAAGTTTGGGCAAGAGACCACAGGCACAAGCGATTGGGCATTGATCAGCCCATTGGTGTCTTCACATTCCAAGAACACATCCAGACCACCTGCATTGGTTACCCAATTGGCTTCGTCCGGTTGATTGATCGTAACAACTGTTGGTTGTTCATCACCAACACCACAACCATCAACAGTGTTAGAAGTTGTGGTAGTTTGAAGGTCCGGATTTAAAACACCATTGTATGTTGCCGTAAATTGAGTCGTGAAATTTGAAGGACAACCATTTTCCAAGAAATAACATTGATCTTTAATGACAACTTGATATTGAATGTTCAATTCAGGATCTCCTACATCAACCAATCCATTGGCCACAAAAAAGGTCAATAATCCAGTCGATGCATTATAAGTGTAAGTTACCCCATTTGGAAGCCCTGTTATAGGTTGTACCAAATCAATTTCTGGAGCTATGGTTGTCGTAATTTGAAGGTTTACGGCATCGTCATTACCGTTGTTTTCAATGTTGAATCCGAAGTTGAGAGTTGTTCCCACATCTTGGGGAGTGTTTATGGGAGGGGTTGAAGTTAGCGTTATCGGTGCCAAATCCGGTAGCCATACATCGACGGACAATCCTACTAGAAACAACCCATAGGTTTCCTGATTTGATGTCAATCTCAATGTCGCAGAAGTTTGATTGTTACCTATGACACTATTTCCAGTGTTTGAGAGTCTAAATTTGGCAGAATCGAAACCCAAAGTGTTTTGACTTGCTGGGGTTCTATTAATGAAAGGTAATCCATTGTTGGTTATTTTACTATTGAAGAAGTTATCTGCATCTCTTTGTGAAGAAGAAATGGCTTCAAAAAAGTTGCTGGTGTTTCTTATCTGTAATTGATCTCCACCTAAGTCCCTGTCCCCTTCAAGTGCGCCAATGATTATATCCGCATCTACCTTTCCAGTTGGAACGGTTTGAAATCCATTGAAATTGATGTCAAAATTGTTTTGAGTAGCTGTGACATGGGCATAACCATCGAACAAGGCAATGTTCTTGGGAGACATTACTGGGCTTTCGTATACGAAAACTATTTGCCAACCTCCAGAAGTTCCTGTGATTCCACCCGTGACATGTTCGAAAAGACTACCTGTTTTGGCTTCTACGTTTGCCACCTGATAGGTCCCGTAAGGTGTTGTAAGATTGGTAACTAAATTTGTTATGTCCTTTACACAAACATATGGATCGTTGCTAAAATGTGCAACTTCATCTCTACCTCTGAATATGACTTCGTCTGCAGTTATGGTAGAATAGAAGAATTGACCAGGCAACATCAATTTCACATTGTAATAATTCCAATTGGGTTGATTTTCAGAGTTTGGATCAAGATCATTGGGTTCCTTGTCTGCAGCTGCCCAATACAAAAGGACTTTCTTTATTGATAGACAGGATATGTTTGGTTTTGGATTGATAAAATTAGCATTACTCGAGTTGAAAGTAGTATTGTCATTGTCTATATCTACATATACGTTGTCTGTAAAGTCGTGGTTGTTGCCAGGGCCAGAAAAATTACTCGTAGCAGTTCTTGAAAGCATGTTGTTTGCGATTATGGTCACATCACCATTTACGGTTTCATTGAACCTTGGTGTGAATGCCTCTTGAACTTGAGCATGTGCTTCAATCCCCATCAACGTGAGTATGGACATTATTATGAACTTCAACTTTATACTTTTACCGTTTTGTATTGATTTTTTTGAGGCCATATTAGTTTGCTTTTTTAGGATCTTGTATAAAAGAAACTATGTTTACCAATTGTTTTTCTTTGGTTAGAGTGTTGTATAAGGCAATGTTACTGCAATTCCAAGTAGACAATTTTGCATTTGTTGGTACAATGGTTTTTACAAAGAATTGACTTTTTTGTTTTTTGCCTACGACAATTCTATCCAGTTTTTTGTTCTTCGACGTGTCATGGAATTCAAATTGAAGCTCGGAATGCTTACCGTGTAGATTATCTTTACAATCAGCTTCTTCAATCTTGAATGCATAGGTTTGAGGTTGATTGGTATTGTTCTCCAATTGAAAAAGATAAAGATGAACTTTTTCATTCACTGGAACATCACTGTTTTTTAGTCTAGAAAGTTCAAAACCATCTTGACTGTAAACAAATTGTATATTAATGAACAATAGAATTGTAAGGGGGAGTAATTTTTTCATATTTTGTGTCTAATAAAATTGGGCGCAAAAAAATATTTTTATCTCGTTCACATACTAAAGTGAATAATCATATTTTCAATTAGGTGAAATACAATTGAAAAATAATTAATTTAACAAGCTACAATTATTTTATGTTTAAGTTATCATTACGTTAATAGCAATACTAAAGTACTTATGAATTTAGTTTAGGGTCAAATAAATGAGTTAAAGCACATATTTACTCGATATAAAGTATTGTTAATCACGTGATTTCGATAATGTGTAGGTAAAATCAGATGAACGACATGAGAATTTTGTATTTAGTGAGACATGCCAAGTCATCTTGGGAGCATAATCTGAAAGATCACAGGCGTCCTTTGAAGAAAAGGGGCATTAAAGATGCTTTTTTGGTTTGTAACAGTTTGTTTAGTAGTGATTTGAGTCCTGATTTGATTCTTTCTAGCGACGCGGAAAGGGCTAAGGAAACTGCAAGTCTTTTTATAAGGCATCTAAACTTAAACCGAATAGGTCTTTCATTGGATGAAAGACTTTATGATTTTTCTGGAAATGAATTAACGAATGTTATTAGACTTTGTGATAAATCCATCGATAAACTGATGGTCTTTGGTCATAATTATGCGATTACCAATTTTGTAAATACCTATGGAGACATAATCATAGACAATGTACCGACTTGTGGTTTTATTGAAATTCATTTTGAAATTGACTCTTGGGAGCAGCTTAAAAAAGGAAATACGGTAAGGACAGTATTCCCAAAAGATTTAAAATAGTCGGCTCAATAGGGTATATTTGTTTAATTTTAATAAAATATGGTAAAAAACAATCCTAACAATGTATACATAAATAGAGAATTAAGTTGGTTACAATTTAATGCTAGAGTACTTCAGGAAGCATCCGACATTACAGTTCCTTTAATAGAGCGTCTCAGATTTCTAGGTATTTTCTCCAATAACTTGGATGAATTTTTCAAGGTGCGTTATGCAACTGTAAAACGAATTGATTATGCAGGTAAAGGAGGGAAAAGCCAATTGGGGGGAATAAAAGCGTCCGAATTGTTGGATATAATAACGCAAACCGTTATTAAACAGCAATCACAAAGCTTGAAAATTCTTAGTGATATTCAGTCGCATTTGGAGGAAGAAAATATTTTCATTATCAATGAAACCCAAATCAATGCATCTCAACACGATTTTATAAAGGAGTATTTCATCCAAAAGGTAAGCCCTGCTTTGGTTACAATCATCTTGAATGACTTGATACAGCTTCCCAATTTGAAAGACAGTGCTGCTTACTTGGCAATAAATATGACTTTGGAGTCCAATGAAAACCAATTTGCATTGATAGAGATCTCAAAGAATATGAATCGTTTCATAGTTCTACCAGAACAAGATGGTAAGAATTACATCATAATGATAGACGATCTATTGCGCTATTGTTTGGATGACATATTCAATATTTTCGATTACAAGTCGATAAGTGCCCATATGATTAAAATCACTAGAGATGCAGAGTTGGATCTAGAGAGTGATTTGAGCAAGAGCTTCATGGAGAAGATAAGCAACAGTGTAAAAGGGAGATTGGATGGAGAGCCTGTTCGCTTTGTCTATGACAAGACCATAGGAAATGAGACCTTGCACTTTTTGATGAGTAAAATGGGGATTGAGTCTACTGATAGCATTATCCCAGGAGGACGCTATCATAATAGGAGAGACTATATGAAGTTTCCTAGTTTGGGAAGGGAAGATCTACTATACGCGAAGATACAGGCCTTGCCAATTAAAGGGCTGAGTTTGCAGAATAGTATTTTTGAGGCCATATCCAAAAAGGATTACTTGCAATATGCACCATACAACACATTTGCATATGTAGTCAAGTTTTTACGGGAAGCTGCCTTGGATCCAAAAGTCAAGACCATAAAAATCACGATATATAGATTGGCTCAGGTCTCTCATGTCGCCAGTTCATTGATAAATGCCGCAAAAAATGGAAAGAAGGTCACGGTCTCCATGGAAATTCAAGCACGTTTCGATGAGCAAGCCAACATAGACTATGCAGAGCAAATGCAACGTGAAGGTGTAAACTTGATATTTGGAGTACAAGGATTGAAAGTACACAGTAAAATGTGTGTAATTGAAAGAGAAGAAGAAAACAAGACCAACCGCTATGGTTTTGTGAGTACTGGCAATTTCAACGAATCCACGGCAAAGATCTATACGGACTATACCCTGTTCACCTCAAATCAAAAGATATTGAAAGATTTGAACAAGGTGTTTAACTTCTTCGAAGTCAATTATAAGATATACAGATACAAGCATATAATCACTTCACCACACTATACTCAGAATTCCTTTTTCAAGTTGATAGATCAAGAAATCTCAAACAAAAAGAAAGGAAAACAGGCCTACATCAGGTTGAAGATGAATAGCATCTCCAGCTACAAGATGATCGATAAGCTATATGAGGCCAGCAGGGCTGGAGTAAAGGTGCAAATGATAGTAAGAGGCATTTGTTGTCTAATTCCCGGAGTTGAAGGGATGAGTGAAAACATAGAGGTGATAAGCATCATAGATAAGTTTTTGGAACATACGCGACTTTATATGTTTTGCAACGACGATGAGCCAAAAGTATACATATCCTCAGCGGATTTCATGACCCGTAACATTGAGAATAGGGTGGAGGTGAGTTGTCCCATCTACGACAAAGACATAAAGGAGGAACTCATCGATACGTTCAACATTTGTTGGAGCGACAACGTAAAAGCTAGAATTTTGAACGAGTCTCAATCGAATGCATACAAAAACAGCAAAGAAGAAAAAGTGAGAGCTCAATTTGCCACCTACAATTATTTAAAAGCCAAGTTAGAGAATTAGGATGCTTAAAATTCAAAAATATGCCGCCATAGATATAGGTTCCAATGCAGTCAGGTTGCTTATATCCAATATAATAGAAGAAAAGGGGAAGTCTACGCGATTCAAAAAGAGCTCTTTGGTGCGCGTGCCCATTCGATTGGGAGGAGATGTGTTTTTAAAAGATGAGATTTCCGAAGAAAATATTGAACGAATGCTTGATACCATGCAAGCCTTCAAGTTGCTCATGAAATCCCATAGAGTGCATAAATACAAGGCTTGCGCAACATCTGCGATGCGTGAGGCAAATAATGGTAAAAAGTTGGCAACCCAGATATTCAAGCAAACGAACATTAAAATAGACATCATAGGAGGAGAGGAAGAGGCTGCAATCATAGCTGCTACAGACCTACACTCGTACATAGACAAGAACAAAACCTACCTATATGTAGATGTTGGTGGAGGTAGTACGGAATTCACTGTAATACACAATGGGAAAAGCAAAACCTCGAGATCCTTCAAGATAGGTACGGTCAGGCTTCTCAACGACATCGTCAAGAAAGAGACTTGGCAGGATCTGGAACAATGGATAAAGGCGGAAACGAAGCATTATGAGAAATTGGAGGTCATAGGATCTGGTGGAAACATCAATAAGATATTCAAGATCTCAGGAAAGTCATTGGGTAAGCCATTGACGTACTTTTATCTGACATCATACTACAACATGTTGCAAAGCTACTCCTATGAAGAACGTATTTCCGAGTTGGATTTAAATCAAGATAGAGCCGATGTGATAATTCCTGCAACAAGAATTTATTTGTCTGCAATGAAATGGAGTGGAGCCAAGGATATGTATGTCCCTAAGATAGGATTGGCAGATGGTATTATAAAAAGTATGTATAATGATACGATTTTGAGTCATACAAAGTTAAAATGATGCACTTTATCTTATTATTACATATTATATATGAAAATAATATATATTAGCTCAACTGAAATTAATCAAGCAAAAAATATTTGAAATTAATTATGAAAAAAACATTACTCTCTCTAGCTTTTCTTATTTGTGTATTCTATGGTTTCTCTCAAGATTCTAAAACGGGAGTTAGAATAGGATATAACATTTCTAATTTAGATTTTGATCCTGAAGTACCAGCTGGGGTTGAGAATAGGCACAGAAACGGATTTGCCATCGGTTTTTTTGGAGAGTATAGTTTGTCCAAGTCTTTGGCCATAGCACCTGAACTTCAGTTTTCGGCAGAAGGAGCACAAGAAGAGGCTTTACGAATTGATTATATTCAATTGCCGGTACTTTTCAAATACCAGATAAACGATCTAATAACGATTGGATTGGGACCATTGACAAATTTGAAGGTTCATGCCTATGAAGATGGTATGCAAAACCTTTCCTTTTCTGCATTGGCAGGATTGGAATATATGTTGTCTGACACCTTTTTCCTAGATTTAAGATATGCTTACGGACTTACGAACATCTTTGATGATGAAGTAAAGCTAGATGCAATAAATACAAATATCCAGATAGGATTGGGAGTAAAGTTCTAAACCAAACCATATGCAAACCAAAAAGCCAATACATAATGTATTGGCTTTTTTAGTTTATGGAATATTTTTTAATCTACTTGTTCTAAGATATCTATATTGCATTTCAATATCATTCACAATGAGATTCCATTAGCCGTGTATGGTTTCGGATTTACTTAGTGATTTCATTATTTCTGCTTCGTGATCCAATAGATCCTGCCATTTCTGATCGACTTCTTCCCTGTTGCCGTATTGTCTTGCAAAACCTAAGAACATAGTATAGTGGTTTGCTTCGCTAACCATTAGGTTTCTGTAAAATTCGGCTAATACTTTATCTTCGAGTTCTTCAGAAAGAAGCCTAAAACGTTCACAACTTCTCGCCTCGATCAAAGCAGCATACAACAATCTATGTACCAATTGCGTGGTTCTGCTTCCGCCTTTTGGAAAGAATTTAAGCAATTGGGAAACATAATCATCTTTGCGATCACGGCCCAAGGTCCAACCGTTTTCTATGATTTTGTCGTGTACCATCTTAAAATGGCTGATTTCTTCTTTTACCAAGGCTATCATTTCTTGAACTAGATCTGTATATTCAGGAAAGCCAACAATTAACGAAATAGCTGTACTAGCAGCCTTTTGTTCACAAAAGGCATGGTCTGTCAAGATTTCTTTTATGTTTTTCTCCACGATGTTGACCCAACGAGGGTCTGTGGGTAATTTAAGTCCTAGCATAATTATTGGTTTTTAAACGTCTTCTTCCTCTTCGTCAGTAACATTGACGATGTGATATTCTCCTTTGTCATCAATCATCAAATTGAAAAATTCGCAAATATCCGATTCAGGTTTACAGAACACCACATCTATGGTTATTTTTGAATTTGAAAGTGTTTTTTCTTCATTGAGCCATACACCATCCAAATTGGCTTCAATGAAAAAATCAGTCAAACTGCTGTCAAAATTCAGAAAAAAGGCCTTGTCGATTAATTTATCGAAAACAACTTTGTCATTGGCCACACTAATCTTAGCCTTGCTATCTCTATAATAATGTTTATACAAAATGGAATCTTGTTCAAATTCATCCAGATAGCTGTTTCTCATGTCTGTAAAGTTTTTAATCCTTATTTTGTAACCATTGCTCAATAGGGTATCGGTAATGGTTTCAGTGTATTCTTCCGGAAAATGTCTTATGTTTTCAGAAAAAGAATCCAATAGTCTATGTTCTTTTAAAACCTCTGTGTTACTTTTTTTTGCGCGATCTCTACCGTCACAACTTACTACAAGCCCTATAAGAACCATAGACAGTAATATTAATAATTTATTCATCTTAAAGTTTTAATCTTGAGTAAAGTTAATGATTTATTGAGAATAGGCTTGGGGTTTTGAAGAAAGGAAAATTAAATGTCCAAATCGAAAAGACTTCTCAATAATTCTATATTTGGGTTTATCTCTTTTAGTTTTTCATACTTTTCATCAGGAGTATAGGCAAACTTTTTTTGTATTTCTTCATTGATGTCAATGTTCAAACTAATGTCGTAGTTGTTTAATGACTTACGTAAAAATTGCATTAAATCGAATTGTTGCCTCTCGACTTCCACTTTGTTAGTAGAATTGGGGAACTCCAAGTAAATGGTCGTGCCTTTTAATTTTGGTGTGTCAATCCCCAAGATAGAAGCCAAATTCATTTTACCATCCTTTCTCAATCGATCTATGAATATGTTCCAGACTTCAATGAGTTCATCTTGAGAAAAAGGTTCCCTAGGCAGGTTCTCTTCATCGACGACAACATCTATTTGCTTTAGTTCATGTTCCTTTTTTGCTCGAATGCTACTTAAAGACAAACCAGAGCTTACGCGTTTGTTTCTGTTCAAGACAATTTTTGGAGACGTGTTACCTGTTTGTACAGGTGTTTTTGCCTTTGTCTGGCTCTTGTTTGCAATTTCCGTTTGCGAATTGATATTAGTGTCCTTTGCCTTTTCAGGTTTAGAGACAGGAATGGGAGTAATGCCTATTTTTTTGAAGTAAGATGGTGGAATTATGTAATGTTTGCTATTTTTTTTTTCTCCATCGAAAGTGATGGAGGCAAGCTGCATTAAGCATAATTCAACGAGTAAACGTTGATTTCTACTAGTTTTGTATTTGAGATCGCAGTCGTTCGCGAGATCTATGCCCCGTAACAGAAAATCTTGAGAAGCCTTTTTTGATTGTTCTAGATATTTTGCTTTGGTTTGCTCACCAACTTCCAAAAGAGCTATGGTCAAAGGATTTTGACAAACCAACAAGTCTCTAAAATGAGAAGCCAATCCAGCTATGTAATGATGCCCATCGAAGCCTTTTGATAAAGTTTCATTGAACTGTATCAAAAGTTCTGGAATCTTGTTTTTCAAGATGAGATCGGTACTTGCGAAATAGGTTTCGTAATCCAAAACATTTAAATTCTCGGTGACTGCCTGCCTAGTTAGGTTTTTACCAGAAAAACTAACAACTCTATCAAAAATGGACAATGCATCACGCATGGCTCCATCTGCTTTTTGCGCTATGATGTGCAAGGCATCATCCTCTGCTGTGATATCTTGTTCTTTGGCTATGTATTTCAAATATTCCTTGGCATCTTTGACAGTGATGCGTTTGAAATCAAAAATTTGACAACGCGATAAAATGGTTGGAATAATTTTATGCTTTTCTGTAGTTGCCAATATGAAAATACAATGTTTGGGTGGCTCTTCAAGAGTTTTCAAAAAGGCATTGAAAGCGGCTTGAGACAACATGTGAACCTCATCTATGATGTAAACCTTATATTTCCCTACTTGAGGAGGAATGCGAACTTGATCTGTCAAACTTCTTATGTCGTCTACGGAATTGTTGGAAGCAGCATCCAACTCAAAGATGTTGAAGGCATAATCTTCATCATTGCTTTCCGTACCGTCACTATTGATCATTTTCGCCAAAATACGAGCACAACTGGTTTTCCCCACGCCACGTGGCCCTGTAAATAAAAGAGCTTGTGCCAAGTGATTGTTATCAATGGCGTTTAACAACGTATTTGTTATAGCTTGCTGCCCAACGACGTCCTTAAACGTTTGGGGTCTGTATTTGCGAGCCGATACTACAAAGTGTTCCATTGATAAGTATTAGAAAAGCAAAGTTAAAAATTCAACTTGTAATTAAGAATTATCGTAACATATTTTAAATAGGAGTTATTAACAAATAGGTATAGTATGCTCCAGCCTTGTTGGAAGTGACATGTCGATTGGAAAGATTCAAGAAGCGTTTAGAGTTTTAAACTTCATTTCTAGTCAATCAATTAAATCTACATTCTTAAGTATCATAAGATATATTTGGTCTCATTATTGGATTCAATGTTACTGTAATAGTATTTCTTAAATGTTAATTTTTATTGTATGTATCTGTTTTTCAGTTATATTTAGCGGTTCTCTTGTAATTGTTGTTGATTTTTACGACTAAAGTAAGCAATGCTAGTTTACATAGGTGTTCTGTGAAACGTCTTGTTTTGTCGTTCATCTGTTTTTAAAACAACTAAACTACACTGTCTAACAACTCGGTGTTAGGTTAATCGATGATATTGTGTTTTAATCTATTGTCAACGTGCTTTGACAATAAAAAAATATATTAAGATACATTTTTTTTTTTTATTATTGTGTAAGCTAGATTACAGATTGTTAATCATTTAGGTCGCAAATTTGGAGGAGTAATAATGATAGACATAAAAAACCCTCGAAATTATGAATGATAATAGCAAGAATGTTGTTCCCTCAAACATTGATTTGTTTAATGTTAACGGTCTGACACATAGTCGAAAAAAAAGAAATTCTTTGTCTTTTTTCAATCAAGAACCATTACCGGAAATCCATCGAAAATTTGTGTATGCCGTATATGAATGTTCATTCATCTGTGCTTTAGTATGGGCATCTAATATTTTTAGTAGGCAATTGCCATATTTGGCAATAGAGCAAACATGAAATAATTAGCGATTGCATTTCAAACCTTATGAAATGGTGTTCTTTCCAAGAACATCTGGAATCGCATATCCGAAGCTTTTTTTCAAAAAACGACATTTTCCACACAACTAAATCATCGACTTTTCAACTAGTCTATTAATCATGATGTCTTTACGTCGTGTGAGATGATACAATTAATTATTAAAACCATATGAATTATGAATGAACCAAGAGTGAATGTTATCCCCTCAAGCATTAATTTGTTTAGCACTAACACTCAAACGAGAAATCAGGAAATAAGAATTCCAGGAGGAACTTTTATTAAAAAAGAAGTTAAGAATCTATCTTCTAGAGATCAATTGCTGTTTCAACGTTTTGGACAAGGGCCAATACAAAAGGTGCCTTACAAGTTAATACACGAAGCATTCGAAGCACAGGCAAGCGCTAACCCCAATAGTATTGCTGTCGAGCATTTGGGGGAATCGATTACCTACAAGGAATTAAACGACCAAGCAAATAAGCTAGCTTTCAAATTAGAACGGGAAGGGGTTGGTAAAGGCGACAACGTTGGCTTGTTCATGAAAAGATCCATTCCGATGATTGTTGGGATTCTTGCCATACTTAAAGTAGGTGCCGCCTATGTACCTCAATATGTTGGGGTAACACCAAAAAAGCAACTGTTGCACATTATAGATGAAGCCTCAATAAAGGTAATCTTGACAATGGAAGATTTAATAGAAGATATTCCATTGGTTGCCGGGTGTGTCTATATGGCAGTAGATGAGATGATGAAACCTGACATTGAAAATGGCGAGGGTGTAGAACCTTACAAATCAAAAGAAATTGTCGATGGGAATGATAGGGCTTTTATAATCTTTACATCAGGAACGACAGGACCTCCAAACGGAGTGCAAGTCTCCCATCGAAATGTTTGCAACATCTTATTGACGGCACCGGGCAACTTAGGAATGCGACCAGGGTTGAAAGTTGGACAGATATTGAACATAGCGTTTGATATGATGGCATGGGAGGTTTTGGGATGTCTAGGAAATGGTGCAACATTGGTAATTAGAGGTAAAAACATTCAAGAAACGGTGGAAAAGGTGGATATAGTTATTTCTACACCGTCCATATTGAGTACCATGGATGCAGAAAAATGCAAGAACGTTAAAAGGGTAGCCGTAGCTGGAGAGCCTTGTCCAAGGACATTGGCAGACAAATGGGGAGCCTTTTGTGCTTTTCACAACTCTTGTGGACCTACGGAAACAACAATTATAAACACGGCTCAACGATATTACCCGACAGACGAATTATTGACCATAGGTAAACCAACTCCCAACAATACGGTATACATACTCGATAAGAATTTAAAACCTTGTCCAATTGGGGAAATAGGTGAAATGTGGGCAGGAGGAGATTGTGTTACTTTGGGATACTTGGGGAATGTTAAATTGAATAAAGCCCGCTACAAACCAGATCCATTTTTAGGAAATGGTAGAAAAATGTTCAGAACAAGAGATTTGGGACGTTGGACTGCCAATGGTGAATTGGAACATTTTGGGAGAACGGACGATCAAGTAAAGATAAAGGGATTTCGAATAGAGTTGGATTCCGTGTCTGCCGTATTGGAATCGATTCCCTCATGCAAAAGAGCGGTGGCTTTAAAATATGATTCCAAAACACTAATTGCCTTTGTAAGTCCAGAAACCATAGATGAAGATAAAGCTAAGGAAGAGATCTTGGATGCCCTACCATATTTCTGTGTACCAGAAAGAATTGTTCCCATGAAGGAACTGCCAATGACGAGCAGAGGCAAAATCGACAAGAGAACACTAATGAACATTGCAAAAAACATACTAAGATGAATAACGTGAGTCTACAAACAGTTGAAAAACTGGAGGAAGAAACGATGATGGATTACGAGGCAGTTGTATTGCCTAAAAAACAACCTATGTACAAACGCGTTTGGAAACACCCTTTCCTAATGCAATACAATAGATTGATAGCTTTAATCGCCATTGTTAACATTGGTTTTCTAATTCATGGCATAACAGCGGGAAATTGGTGGAGCAGCGATGTAATTGCTTTTAAGGCAATTTCCAACATTACCATAGTAAACATCGCATCTGCCATTTTGATAAGGCAGCAATATATTGTAAACCTATTGTTTAAGGTCGCTACGAGTGTTCCTACCTCATGGCCATTAACGATAAGATGGGCAGCAGCCAAGATATATCATTTTGGAGGGATACATATGGGAGGAAACATTTCGGGTACCATTTGGTTCGCGATTCTTGTAGGTTCGTTAACCTATGGTTGGGTAAATGGTCTACCAGGAGTATCCTTGTCGTTATTGATTGTAACTTACTCCATTCTGGCACTGTTGGTCTTCATCGTTATTATGGCATTGCCAAAGAACAGGGCAAAAAAACACAATCGTTTTGAATTGACCCATCGTTTTGGAGGTTGGACGGCATTGGTGTTGTTTTGGTGGTTTACATTAATATTCAATGGACTGCACAAAGGAACGTTGAATTATGGGGAGGCTTTGACATCCTCTTTGGGTTTTTGGGCATTGACCTTGATAACGATAAGCATAGCAATACCATGGATGTATCTTAAAAAGGTACCTATAGAGGTCGTAAACCCATCATCTCATGTCGTTTTGGTAAACTTCAACTATGGAGTAACTCCATTTGCAGGCTCATCGACAACAATAAGCAGAAGCCCACTTACGGAATGGCACTCCTTTGCAAACGTACCAGCTCCAGGTAAGGAGGGATTTCGACTTACCATTTCAAGAGCAGGAGACTGGACAGGAGCCTTAATAGACGATTTGCCTTCCCATATTTGGGTAAAAGGCATTCCAACAGCAGGCGTAGGTAATATAGAAAAACTATTTAAAAGGGTCGTTTGGATAGCAACAGGAAGTGGTATCGGACCCTGCATACCACATTTGTTGGCCAATGAAGTGCCATCGATTTTGGTTTGGGCAACGAGGAATCCAAGAAAAACCTATGGGGACGATTTGGTAGATGAAATTCTCGACGTACAACCCAATGCCATTATCTGGAATACCGATTCTCACGGAAAACCAGATATGGTCAAGCTGGCATACAAAGCTTATAAGGAATTCAATGCCGAAGCAGTTATCTGCATCTCCAACAAAAAGTTGACTTGGCAAGTGGTTCACGGTATGGAAATACATGGTATCCCTGCCTATGGAGCCATTTGGGATTCGTAAGACACAAATAATTTAAAATACTTAAAAAATGAACATAATAGAAAAACATTATGGAGGGGTCGTGGTGCTACAACTCAACCGTCCAAAGGATTTAAATGCTTTAAATACTGCTGTGATGAATGAAATGGTGGACACAATGCAAAAGCTTGACAAAAATCCAGAAATAGGTTGCTTTGTGATTACAGGAAACGAAAGAGCATTTGCAGCAGGTGCAGACATCAAGGAAATGATTGACAAATCGTATCTGGATATGATGGACGAAGACTTCTTTGCTGGCTGGGAGAAATTCGCAAACATTAAAACACCAAAGATAGCAGCCGTATCCGGATACGCTCTGGGGGGAGGTTGTGAATTGGCTATGATGTGCGATATGATCTTTGCAGCCGAGAATGCAAAGTTTGGGCAACCAGAAATAAAATTAGGAGTCATACCAGGCATTGGTGGCTCACAGCGATTGACAAAACTCGTTGGCAGGGCAAAAGCAATGGACATGGTACTTACTGGAAAGTTCATAGATGCCGAGGATGCAGAACAAGCAGGCTTGGTCTCCAGAATATTTCCCACCGAAACCTTGTTGGAAGAAACAATAAAGGTGGCTCAGACCATTTCGAGCTACAGCAAGACAACAACTCAAAAAGCAAGGGAAGTCGTGAATAGAGCAGAAGAGCTCGGTTTGAAGGAAGGTATTCTATTCGAACGTAGCATATTCCATAGCTTGTTTGCAACCCAAGATCAAAAGGAAGGTATGAAAGCCTTCATAGAAAAAAGAGATCCAAATTTCAAAGGATTCAAAACACTTAAAAGAATTAACCATTAAACTAAAAATTAAAATCATGAAAAAATTAGTAATTATTGCATTGGTCTTGATGACACAAATAACCTTTGCTCAAGAATTGAAAGAAGAAAGCGAAAAGAAGAAAACAAGTTTTGTAATAATGCCAATACACAACAGTGTGGCAGGTTTTTCAAATGTATTTCTTGGAAATTATGAATTGGATGAAAAAAAGAATTTGTCCTTCTATAGCGTCTTTTGGAACAATCCTAGCTTTGGTGGTAACACTGGGAGCGACTTGTTTCTGGAAACAGGCGTCGGTATAGGATTTAAATTGGACAAATGGTATGTGAATCCGACATTGGGATTTGGTCATGGTAAATTTATGTCCAATAGCACGGAAACCACGATAGGAGAGGCGATAATACCTAGTGTGTTGGTATTGTACAATTCTGGAAGATTCGAATTGGATACCTACTTGGCTTGGTATAAGTCTTTTAGAAAGGGAAATGGGGATGGCACCAGAGATTTGGTTCTTAACTGGATAATACCAGGCTATAAGGTCAGTGACCATTTTTCCTTCGGTGTATTCTATGAGAGCTTTCAGCAGACAAGGACAGCAGATGGAGAACACGAAGACTATATTTACCAATGGTTGGGAGGCTATGTGAAAGCAACTATGAACAACGGAATCTGGTTTAGACTTGGAGCTGGACCCAATTTAGGCACGGATTTGGGGACAAGCAAGGAATTCTATAAAATACAAGCCTTTATTCCTATCAATTAGGAATAGTTTTGCTTCCATCTTGAATCGCTTGAAAATATTTTCAAGCGATTCTTTTTGTTTTATATTTCCTTCAGGAGTTTACTTATAGTTTGTTTTTTTTAAATTCCTCTTCAGCTTTTTTTAATAAAGCTTTCTTTTCTTTTCTACTAAACTTTAAATTAGGGTCATACATTGTAAGACCTTTCAAGCTTTTCTCTAATTTCTGAATTGCATTTGTGAAATCTTCAGAAGAAGTTTTTTTTGAAAAATTAAATTTGGTGTGAAAAAATTCTTTTCTGTTGTTGTAAGAATTAATAACTAATGCGGTTTCAAATTTTTGTATAGAGTTAGAGTTTACTGGTGCTAATTTTTGTTTGTAAATAAGATAAACTTTATCTGTATCTCTTTTTTTTCTAAGTGTTTTGTATTCTTTAAAAGATATGTAATCAATGTTTTTATTGTAAGTCCATTCTTTTTCAATTACTTGTCGGATTTCTTTATTATAAGTTTTTTCTAATTCGTTACTCTCATCATTTAACACAACAGTTAAAGTTTTACCTTTTATTTCTATTGCTTGAGCTTTCATTTTTTGCAACGTTTTTTTTTGAGCAAAACCATTAAATGTAGATAATACTAAAACCAGTATAATTAAAAATTGTCTTTTCATTGATTGTAGAATGTTTTTTTAGTTAAAGGGGAGATGATACAATAATGGCAATTCAATTCCTAACTTATACAAGAAATAGATTATTTCACTAGAGAATGCAGTACCTTTACCAAATGGTTCAATTCTTCTTCCGTATTGAAGATATGGGTAGAAAATCGCATGACATCTATCTTGCCCAATTTTTTTACGACGATGTTGTTTTCATTTAGTTTGGTGTGCAATTCCTTTACATTGCCATCCTTTACGATTACAGAAGAAATGCCGGAAAGAAGTTGGTCTTCTTCAGGAGTAATCAATTTGAAGGATTTGATGTTTTTTAGTTGTGCTCTCAGGTACTTTCCCAAGGCAATGTTGTGTTGCTCTATTTTTTTGATGCCACCCAAGGAGTCTTGAAATCTAATGGCTTCACCCAAGCCAATGAAATTTGCCACATTTCTCGTTCCAGTATTGTGATTGTAAAGTTTGAATCCCGTTTCCAATTGCACGGATTCAATTCGATCTTGAATGCCTTTTCTTAGATAGAGAAAGCCCGTTTCCTTTGGTCCCAACATCCATTTATGTCCGCTACCTGCAAAGATATCAACATTCATTTTCTTAACATCTACCTTGACCATTCCAGTAGATTGCGCTCCATCACAAACCAGTAAAATGTCCCTAGTACTTAAGATTGCTGCAATTTCCTCAATAGGTAAACGCATCCCGGTTACCGTGGATACATCCATAAAGCTGCATACCTTGGTTTTTGGGGATAGTTGCTTTTTTACTAAGGAAAGGACTTGGTCGGTGTCTATGTCTTCTTTGGGGAAATCTATTTTTTTTACTATTACACCATGATGCCTCTCCAAGAATTCCCAGCCTACAACACCTCCATAATGCTCATCCGTAGTGGTGATTATCTCATCACCAGCTTTCAGTTTCAATCCATTGGCAATTAAATTGATGCCTTCTGTGGTGTTTCGAGTTAGGATGATTTCATCTTTGTCCGCATTCAAGTAGTTGGCTATCTGCTCCCTTACCATGTCAGCTTCTTTGCCCAATGGACCCCAATTGTTGCCAACAGGGTTGAGTTCCAGTTTTTTTGTGGTTTCAAATATTTTGTTGAAAACGGTTGTCGGAGAAGGACCTAGGCTACCAGTATTGAGGTAACTCAAACCAGGTTGAAGCATGAATTCACTCCTAATGTTCGAATTTGGTACTATGCTGGTCTCAAGGTTTACTAAATCGTCAATATTTTTTGGGAAAGCACTCTGTGAGAGTCCAATTCCAGCAATTCCCAAGGATATGTTCTTTATGAATTTCCTTCTATCAAAATCTTTTTTCAAGTTGTCCATTTGGTACAGTAGTTATATTAAGGGGTGTTCGTGTTATTCAAAAGTAGTAAAAAAGTATGCATAACAATCCATTTCGAAGGTTGAAAAAGTGAAAATTTCATATGAGTCAATCTCTTTTGGAAAAGATGGAAATATTGTAAAAACGAATGTATGTATTTAGTAATAAATAAAGGTTAATTATTTACATTTGCACCGAAGCAGATCGCCTTATCGCGTCTCGATTCATCGAGATGAGGAAAGTCCGGACACCATAGTGCAATATAGTGGTTAATGGCCACCAGTCGTGAGACTAGGAAAAGTGCAACAGAAAGTATGTACAGGTAATGCTGTAGTGAAACCAGGTAAACTCTATTAGGTGCAATGTCATGTATACCAGCGTTTGAGCGTGCACGCGCGATTGTTGGAGGGTAGGCAGCTAAAGTGTGCCAGCAATGGTTCACGTAGATAAATGATAAGGGCTCGAAAGAGTACAGAATCCGGCTTATAGATCTGCTTTTTTTATTCAATAGTTTTTCCTTTCTATTGGAGTTTTCAATATTTCATATAGTTTTAGTCCTTAATTTATTGTCTCTTCATAACATATATGCATTAAGTCTTTTATCAATGCCTCAATAGATTTTTAGGATTGAGTTTTTTTTCAATTTCATAGAGCATTTAATTTAAATTCTAATGCTGAAAAAATCACTGAAAACCGTTAATTGAACAAAAGGGCATCAATCTACTTTTGCAGCAAATTTAAAAACTATTTATTATGAAGAAAATTGTACAATTATCTGTTTTATTATCAATGTTTCTATTGTCATGTTCGAGTGATGACTTTACGAAAACTGAAACAGAAAAAAAAGGAGAATTCAGCAAGAGTACTAAAGATGTTGAGAGTATATCTTTTAATGTTCTCGAAAATTATTTCAATTATGAAGATTTAGATGTTAATCTATTCGATTATGAAGAAGATTTTTCAGAATATTTTGGAGAAGCTGGATATATGGGGGGGACTCCAACGGTTGTTGATTGGTCCAGAGAATTCGTCATTGCCGTAGATGAACCAGAAACATATTATGATACTAAGATTGTTCCAGTTTCATTGGAAAACAATAATGAAGGTCAATTGGTGTTTACATATAAGGTAGTTAAAGGGGGATTGAGAAGTAATAGTATAAAACCTTTTATTGCAATTTCTGTTGACATGCAGTATTATGTGTTTGAAGATGATGTTCTTTTAGTGAAAAAAGAAGATAATCAAACAAATGTATCTTTTAATGTTCTCGAAAATTATTTCAATTATGAAGATTTAGATGTTAATCTATTCAATTATGAAGAAGATTTTTCAGAATATTTTGGAGGAGCTGCATATATGGGAGGGACTCCAACGATTGTTGATTGGTCAAGAGAATTCGTCATTGCCGTAGATGAGCCAGAAACATACTATGATACTAAGATTGTTCCAGTTTCATTGGAAAACAATAATGAAGGCCAATTGGAGTTTAGATATAAGGTAGTTAAAGGGGAATTGAGAAGCTATAGCATAAAACCTTTTATTGCAATTTCTGTTAATATGCAGTATTATCTGTTTGAAGATGATGATCTTATTTTAATTAAACAAAACTAATGTCTTTAAAAGTCCTCATTATTAATAACTTAATGGGGATTTAATCTAAAGAATTCCTTGCAGCTAGCTTCGGGGTAAAAGTGGAAAGTTTGAAAACCTTAGGTTTTAATCAATCTAAAAAAGAAAATTCCATTTGATACTTCGTTAGCTACCCGCGAGGTTATTCATTTTTAATAAAAAATAAGCCGTTAAGTAGCCTCTTATTAGGTGTTATCTCAAATTTTGTTTTTTTGAAAGCTAATTTAAAAACCTAGGTTTAAATATTGATTTTAACAACCAGTTAGGAAAACAAATATACAATTGATTGTAAATCTGTGTCCCCATTTAAAACGTGCTTCCCTTCATTTTTTCTGTTGCTTTGGGCTGATAAGTATATGGATTTAAAAGCGGGATCGTCATAAGTAAAGACCTTTTTGTTAAGTGTGTATTTTCGTAAGCAGGTATTGAAGCTTTCAATGGTGTTGAAGGCATATTTCAAAGTAAAGGCTTTTAACTTAAATAAGCCCATTGTTTATAGCATGTTTTATTAGTCCTACCACATTTTTAACACCAGTTTTACGAATTAGGTTTTTCCTGTGTGTTTCAATGGTATTTACACTTACAAATAATTTTTCTGCAATTTCTTTTGTTGTTTTTTCTTCTGAAATTAATTGTAGGACTTCATTTTCCCGCTTACTAAGTGCTATTGTTGTAGTATATGGTTTAGTGGAAATTTTTATTTGATTAATCAAATTGCTATAGTACCTTCCTCCTTCAATCACTTTTAAAATTGCGCTATTTAGTTCTATCTTATCGGTGTTTTTCAAAAGGTACCCTTCAGGCTTTATTCTTAAAGCTTTTATTACTATGGAAGGCGTGTTGTGCGATGTGAGAAAGATGATTTTTAAATGTGAGTATTCTTGTTTAAGTTTTTGGGCTAATTCAATTCCATTTATGTCTGGCATATTGATGTCTAAAAGCACCAAGTCAATATTTTTAAATGTAATTTTTCTATATTCTCTAGTATAATTGTTAATCACAGTTAAATGATATTGTTCGTTATTGAGAAACAAACTTTGTATGCCATCTAAAAACATTTTATGATCATCGATTACAATGATATGCTTTTTATTTTTTTGCATCTGGGATTTTAATGTTTATGATTGTGTGATAATTTATTTTTGAATCTATGATAATTTCTCCATTGAGTTCTTTTATACGCGCTCTTATGTTAGCTAAACCTATGCCATTCGTTGTTTTGCTTGAAGAAAAACCAATGCCGTTATCCTCAATAATGATGTTTAAATAGTTTTGATGTAATGTTAATGATACTTCTATAGTTGTCGCCTTTGCATGCTTATGAATGTTATTTATAATTTCTTGTATGATTTTATAGACTTCTATTTTGATGATTTCTCTTATGTCGTTAATTTCCTTTTTCGGATAAAAAAACACATTGCTTTTTATTTTTAGATTAGGAGAGACACATAGTTGTTCTATCAAAAGGTTAAATGAATTATTCGAAAACTTAGAAGGTTTTAAATTGTGTGATATAGCTCTAACTTCATGGTAGGTGTCATCTATATTGGCAATAATATTTTTTAAATTTACATTGTCATATGATATGAGTTTTAGTTTTATTGCCGCTAAATTACCACTAATGCTTTCATGTAAATCTCGTGAAATACGCTCACGTTCCTTGTTTATGTTGGTTATTTCTGTTTGAATAGTCTCATTTTTCAATACCGTTATGGTGTTTTGTAATTCTTCATTTTTTAATTTTATTTGATTTTCATGAAGTATTTTCAATGATCTATTTCGTTGTTTATAAAGAAATGTTATAACAACTAGAAGTAGGGATATCGTAATCAAAAACACCAAAAATATAATTTTTGTTCGTCTTTCATTTGTGTTTATTTCCTCTAGACGTTTGATTTCTAGTTTGTTTTTGGAGTTGTTGTATTTAGCATTTAATTCATCAATTGTCTTTGCTCGTGTTAAACTAAATGTAGAATCTTTAATTTTATTATAAAGGTCCAAGTGTTTGTTTTTGTTGCCAATATCATTGCTTTTGGCATATGCAATAGCTAAGTTGAAATGAGCAGACTCGAGTATTTCAATGTTGTTTTTCGATAAACTAACTGCCTTTTTTAATAATTTTTTTTCTTTTTGGGTGCTGTTTTTTAGATTTTCTATTCTTGATAAATGAAAATAGGCACTCCCTAAACCTATATCTATATGATTTTCCGTAAGAATTTCCAGAGCTTTTTTAAAATTCACCTCTGCTAAATCAGTTTGATTGTTGTCAAGATAAGTTTCTCCCAAATTTAAGTGAATGATAGCAATATTGTGATTTTCTTTACCTAACGAATCCTTTCTATAGGCATTTAATGATTGTAAATTAGCTGTGATTGCGTTTTGATACTCTTTTTTTTGGTGATAGATAGCACCTAAGCAACCATACAGATATCCATTTCTTTTAGAGTATTCATCTGTAAGGTGACTTTTGTAAATTTTGATAGCTTTATCATAGTTTTTTAACCGTATTTCTAACTCGGCTACTCTATAGTTAAGCCTAAGTTCAATACTGGTATTTTTCTTATTTGACAATAATAACTTATCAAGTGCTTTGTATGTGATTATGGCTACCGAGTCTAACTTCCCTTCATCACTCAATAATGTTCCTAAACAATAAACAGTATTACCGTATAGTATGTGGTTATTTGAAGTATCTGAAATATGCATTGCATTTCTATAGGCTTGCTTTGAAGCAAAAACATTGTTCTTTATCTTCTCAACCAACCCAATGCTTATATATGATTTAATCCAGTATGTACTCTTTTCCCTTTCTTGTGACAACAATAGCATCTTTTTTGTGATTCTCTCACAAGAATCAATATCCTTTTCTAGGTTACTTTTTATAAAAGTCCAATATTCTTGAAATACAATACTATCCTTTTTTGATTGCTGACCAAAACAATGTATAGAACTTATTAATAAAATTAGAATTATAGATTTCATTTCCTGAAAAATCACTAGAAACCGTGAAGTATGTGCTATTGAATTAACTTTTTTTTGCAAATCTAAAACATTATGAAAACATTAAGTTGTTTGTTTATATATAATTATATGGTCTATGTGCTACCATTCATTTTTTTTAAAAATAAACTATCACTGCTTACAGTGAATTTAAATACAATAACACCATGAAAATTATAGTATTGCTTTTTTTGATTCTATCGACAAATGTGTATTCACAAGTAGGAATAGGAACTACAAGTCCAGATGCAAGTTCCGCTTTGGATATTAGGAGTAATAGTGCAGGTTTGTTAATACCTCGTTTAACTGAAATTCAAAAAAATGCAATCACATCTCCCGCAAATGGCCTATTGATATATCAAATTGATGGTGAAATGGGGTTTTGGTTCTATGATGAGTATATATACGAATGGTTACCTTTTAAAAATGAATACGATTGTGCAAACGGTTTGGTTGAAAATGAGAATACATTTAAATTGGGTGGTCAACTAATTGAAAATACTGAGATAGTATTAAATGGTAAAGACTTCACATTGAACTCTAACTCAAACTCGTCAGACTTTATATTTAAATCAAACATAGGTGGGGCTATTCCTTCAGGAATAGATGTTGTTCGTTTTAATAATAATGGTAATTTACAAACGAGAGGTAGTAACGGGGTTTCATTAATTTGCTCTGATTATGATAAGAATGTACTAAGGGTTGGTAATGAGAATTATAATTTATTGGTTGATAATGGATTTTCTTATGATATAGGTGGAAACGTTGGAACAATCGATTATCTAGCAAAATTTAGCAGGGGAGGAGGAAGCACTACATACAAAACAAGAGGAAATGCAATAGGAATAGGGTCAATCGAATATTTAATAGATGGAGAATCAGCCATTGCTAGCAGTCATGATTTTTTACCAATTAAAAATGGCTTTTTAGATTTGGGACACGTTAATAATAGATGGAAAGACATATATGCTGTAAATGGAGTCATACAAACTTCTGATGCAACACTAAAAAGAAAAATTAAACCCTTGAAGTATGGACTAAAAGAAATAATGAAACTTAATCCAGTAACTTATAAATGGAAAGATTCAATGGTAGGGAATACAATTAAAGCTCCTTATCAGCAAGAGTTGAAAATAGGGCTTTTAGCTCAAGATTTGCTAAAGGTCATTCCAGAATCAGTAAGTACACATCATTGGAAGGTTCTAGATGAAAAAAATAACACTTATGTCTATCAGGAAAATGATAAGCTTGGTGTAAATTATTCAGAAATCATCCCTGTTTTAATAAAGGCTATCCAAGAACAACAGCAAGAAATCGAAACTCTGAAAAAGGTCATAAAAAAAATAGAAAAATAATATTGATTATTGAACTTATATGGAGTTTAATTCATAGCCCACAAGTTTATAGATCCACAAGTCACAATCACAAAGATTCTGCTACTTCCCTCAGTATGTTTCTTCTTTGTCTTTATGATGTGTGGATCTTTTTTTGCATTCATTTTTCTTAATGAGTTTCTTTCCCAATGAGTCCGAGACTTGTTTTTGAGCGCTTTCTCTAAAATGTAAATTGTACAATCTTAATCACTAAAATTGATTGTGGAGCTCATACTCCAAACTAAGATGTGAAATATCAAATAAACTTTGTTTTTCATTCAATCCAAATTGACTTTTCTTCGATGTTTTATATTCTAACGACATCATAACTCGACTTTTTTCCTATGCTCTGTATCAGAACGACATCCAAATCATTGAAAACTGTCATCGAAAACTGTAACAATTCTCTAAAATTTTACACATATAAAATGAGTGTAAATATTTCACAACTAATAATTTTTGACGAAATTGCTAAACTTAACTTGTTTAACCATTAAAAATAAAATATAACATGTCTGATGATTTTGATTTATTAGAAACCAATGCCAACGAAAAAACCGAAAAGGTAGATGTAAATTGGGGAAAGGCCATAGATACCATGAAATCCAAGCTTGCCCAAGAGGATGATCCGGAAAGTCGTCAGAAAATTCTGAATGCAACCTTGGATGATGTCGTGCAAATGGCAGAAAAGGATAGAACGACGCTTTTGGATGCCATAAAGGACTTGACGGATTATCAAGATGAGGTTGGAATTCTTTTCGAACGTTTCTCTGCATTGAATGAAACAGAACAAAAAGTCATAGACGATGCTCAAAAGGCATTGGAACGAGCTAAGATAGAACTGGAAGATGCACAAAAAGTGCCAGACACATGGTGGAACAACCTATGGGGGCGCAAAAGCAAGATAGCAAAGGCAGAAGTAGCGTTGAAAGATGCTGAAAAGATAAGAGCAGGTGCAGACAACAAGGCAAAAGCCATGTTTCAAGAACGTATAGAAAAGGCAGACGTACAAACATTGTTGAGCGAGTTGTCGTATAAGTCACAAGCAGCCGTAACACGATTGAAAAACCGTGAGGTGGAGATCAAGGAAGTAGAAGAGAAACTCAAGGATGCCATTGTAGAAGCCTCGAAGAATCATACCAAGGCCTTGGAGAAGAAGAAGGAAGTAGAAGCCAAATTGGAAGAACAATATGCATTGTTGAAGCAAGCGCGCCAAGAATTGGAAGACATCGCAGACAAGCAATCTGCAGAATATGCAGAAGCCATTGGCAAGATGACAGGATTGGAGCAAAAAGTCGAAGAATTGGAAGGGCTCAAAAATGCCTACACTACCTTGGCAGCATCCAAAGACAGTTTCGTACACAAGCACAACTTGACGATCAAGGTATTGACATCCTTACGTAGCAATCTACAAACACATAGAGCAAAATTAAAGAGTGATACGGAAGAACGTCTTAAATACTATGACGGTTACGTCGTGGCATTGAAAGCAAGAACAGATCAAGAGTTTGCAGCTATCTTGGAACATTTGGGAGTTAAGACAGATGAGCATATTGGAGAAACCTTGGCATCTATGCACTCTGCCAGTGCAAGGGCACGTCAAGAAATGATGGATAACATTCCAGTGCATGAAAAAGTGATGCAAGGCGTATATGGTAGTTATGCAGAAGCATTGCACGAAATTCGTTCCAAGGACGAAGCCATTCAAAAGAATTTTGCAGAACGTTATGGTATCGACATGAAAGAGCTTTTCGAAGATTACTATGCAGCAGATGCAAATACACCATCAGGAGATGACAACGGAGGAGATGCACCAGCACCTAAACCGGAAAGTGGTGGAGACGACGACATGTTAAGTTAGATTTTCCGGAAGAGGAATCTACTGAAAATAAATTAAGTATTGGGCGTTACCCCGCTTAGGCGGGGTCAGGCTTTCACTACTCGCTCTCTGCGAGGAGCTCAAACAAATCGTTCAATCCTTAACGCGGGCTTTTTTGCTAACAAACAGCATTTGGCCAACTTGAAAAATCCGTATCAAAAAAGAATACCAACAAATGTCAATAAATCATATCGTAACACCTTTGGATTCAGCTGTCTTGGATAGCAAGGAACAATATGTGTTTTATCATAAAAAGGTCGATTTTGCTTTAAAGGAGCTTATAGTCAGTGTACAACGTAATGAATTGTGTACGACTCAGGAAATGGTCTTCTTCAAACAATACTGTGACCTGTTGTTGTATTCCATAGAGGCAATGCGTATAAAGTACATGTACGACGAGGAAGATAACATGAAAGTAGATTTGACGGATTCAGGTTTTCCCAATTATTTGGAGTTTCGTTACCTCTACAACGATTTGTCGCTTCGAGACAACTACATAAACAAACTAAAGGATGTAAATGAGTTGCAAGAGGAATTCTTGGATCAATTGTTGAGAAAGAAACAACCTGTAAGGAAAGACAAGCTCTTTCAAGCAGCATCGATAGTCTACTACACATCGGTTGAACAAAAATTCATATTCAATCGCTTCGTACAAGGTAAGATCATACAATCACCAGAAGAGGTTTCTTCGGAGTATATGACGAGTTGGAGCTTTTACGATGTGTCACTCAATAGACCATTTATATGTTTCATGTATTTCGATTATGATGGCAAAGATCCATTGAAGGAAAAAGATGAAATCTATGAAGTCCTAAAAACGGTAGCCGATCGTAACATGGCATTGGATACCATGGCATATGGTATAGACAGGCGACTTAAAAATGTAATGCCAAAGCATATAAAACGTATCGATTTAGGACCGTTTCACAACGTCTTTGCAAAGGACGAAAATGAATTGACGCATTCCATATTGGAAAGTATTTCCAAAAAGGAAATCCCATTGGAATCCTATGCATTGTCCTTTAAGGTAGATGAAGTGTTTTCTGGAAGCACATTTAGAGAAGGCGGGTATTTCTCGAAGCAAACACTTCAAAAGTGGAGTGATACAATAAAACAAAAATATGTGTTTGCACCCCATCGCATTATTCAGTTGTTGTACAACAAGAACCCAGAAGTGATGAATAGGCTTGCAAAGCCACCTTTTGAAATTGCCGATTTAAAAATAAAGTAGAGTTTCAAGTTATGGTGGAAGGAATGAGTTACATAGAAAATTTCATTGAAAATGATTCAGAATTATTTCAATTACTTAAGAATGAGGTAATTTGGGATACTAGAATGTCTGCTCGTAAAACTGCTAGTTTTGGTAAGGCATATAATTATTCTCAGATGAGTTATCCATATCAAGAATTTACGATCGAACTAAAAAGTGTTATTGAATCAATTGATTGTGAATTAAACTTTGAGCCAAATAATTGTTTGATAAATTATTATTTAGATGGAAATTCAAAAATGGGATTTCATTCTGATCAAACGGACATCTTATATGAAAATACCGGAGTAGGAATACTTTCTTTGGGTGAAACAAGGATTCTAAGATTCCGAAGCATAGAAAATAAAGAAGAGATAAAAGATTTTAAACTAACCTCGGGATCATTCATTTACATAACAAATGAGATTCAAGAAAAATGGCAACATTCCATTCCAAAATCTAATGCAGAGAATGGAAGAATGAGTTTAACGTTTAGAAAAATAAAATAACATATAGTTTTGAGTAAGCAATACTGAATAAGTAAACTCTAGACTGCAAATTGAAGACTAAAAAAAATATGGAACACAACTCAACCTTTCCCATAAAACAAAATGAATTGGACATGCTTCGAGAAGAAGCCAGTGGATACTTGAAAAGCGTACAATGGGAACAAGGACAACGAGCAAAGAACAAGGACAAGGATGCCAAGGACGAATCGATATTGTTGTATTTGTCGCGAGCAAACAATGGAAGTGGTGCAACGTCCATAACTTCAGTTTCCAAAACGATATTGGCATTGAAAAAACGCCTGCTTCCTGATTCAGTGGCATTGCCGATGTGTTTGAATCAAACATTATACGCCGTGCAAGAAGGATTGGCATTGGGAGCTTGGATAAAGGACAGCTATTACGATGCTTCTGGTTTGTCAGCATTGAACGAACGGAAGGCAGCTTTGGATTCCAATGGAAAGCGAGAATTTGAAAGCAAGATGCATACTGCGACGGCATTCATGTTATTCGCAACGGCATATAATGTCTTGCATAACCTAAAACCACATGCTTCAGACGATTTGAGTGTGATGAAACAGAAGTTTGCAGGACTTCCAGAAGTTTCCTTTCTATCTCCATTGAAAGGAGTCGCATGTAGTTTGTTTTATTTCGATAAATATCTGGGACATCCAGACATCATAAAATCGGATAAGGATGTCATTGATTTCACAGTGGTGTACTTTGAAGCATTAATCGACGAAATTCAATTGCGTAAAAGCAGTTTGGAATATACCGAAACCATAGAGGATCGAACCTACAAGTTGGAAAGTTCGGAATTTGCGATATCTGGTTGGAGCAATGTGTTTGCAGGAACTGCAAAAAGTGTGGAGTTCAACAAGATAAGATTTGAGCAAATCGTAGGAAACAGGGATGCAAAACATTTTGCACGACGTTTGACCGAGCGAATGTTAAGCTATGATTTCGAAGCCAAGAAGAACCCGTTTCAAGAATTGGGAGGATTCATGCCCGTCTTCATGGGATATGGTATACCTGGAACAGGAAAGAGCATGTTGATAGCTGCAATAGCAACCAGATTGAAGGAGCATTGTGACAACTTGGACATTCCATTCTTGTTTCATCCAATGCCTGATACTTTGATAAGTACTTTCCAAGGAGGCTCTGCCGAAAAGATGGTGGAATGGATGAAACCGATGCAAGACCCTTCAAAATTGATTTTCGCGCCAATAGATGATGCAGAGAACAATTTACAGGAACGAACTGCGCAAGGTGTTTCCGCAGGAGTAAAAGAAGTGATCGGTGTCTTTTTGCGCTATACGGAAGGAGCCTATGCGGTAAACTATGGTAATAGTTCAATAGGTCTATTCACGAATCTACCCGAAATGTTGGACAAGGCCGTGATTTCTCGTGTACAAGGTCGTTTCAAGATAGATGGAGCAAGAACTGAGCATGATTTCTTGGATCAAGATCACCTTTGGTGGAGAAAACTGGATGAGACAATGCCGGATTTTGTGAATATGACAGCACCAAGCGATTATACCTTTTTAGAGGATCAAGGTTTGGCCAAAAACATGGGAGACATTTTGAATACAGTCGAAAAACCATCGGAAGCACGCGTATTGGAGGCCTATGTGAAGGCAGAAAGCAAACACGGTGCCAACGATCACTTGTTCTATGCTAGCTTGTACAAGGAAATTCAAAATATATTTCCGTTCTTTTCCTCAAGAGATGTCAGAAACATTCAATCCGCAATATCATTGCGATTGACAGATTTCGATTTGGAACAGGATTGGTTCGATAAGCCAGAAATCTATTTCAAGCAGAATTATGAAACCAAGTTCAACATGCTTCAGGAGTTGATGAAAGCCAATATGAAAGGTTTGAATTTTTCAGACATAAGAAGACAAGAAGTGGTGCGTTACTTGGACAATGTGGCTACCATCGCAGATACGGATTTCAAACGTAAGGTGGATGCTCGTGTGAATCAAATGAACATAGATATGAAGGCGAGAGAAACCTTTGGGAAGTAATTAAAAATTAAGCAACCTGAATTATCATTTAATAAATAAAAGAAGTGACCAATTATAATTTGTAATGCAAAAATTAAAAGTAGCAAGTCTATACAGAAGTGAACTAATGCCAATTAGTGGTAAACTTGTAGGGCGTTATAACAAATGCTTGGTAAAACTTGGCTTTACAGAAACAAAGCTAACTACCTTTTCCATAGATGGTATGGGGTGGAGCCCAGAAATAGCTAAAGAAAAAGATAACCTTCATTATTTGAACAATGGTGAGGCAAATCCACACGGCATTATCATTTCACCATTGCAAAAGGGGAAACCCGTATATGTGCCATTTCATACTTTCGATCGTGAAATGATGCAACACGTATTTAAAACATACGGAGACAAAATAAACGACATTACCAGGGATTGTGCCATTTGCTTGGATTTCGATCAAAGCATCGATGCTTTTTATGAGCCATTGGATGTTTTGAAATATGATAAGGTATCCATACATTTTCATTTGATAAATGATTTGGATACGATACAAAAAGAGCAGCTTCGACTCATTGAAAAATTTAAGAAAGACAATAATTTCATAGATGAGAACATACATCAAGAAATATTGGAATCTGCCAAGACCTATGGCGATTTGAGAGATAGGGACTTAGACTTGCATCAATTGGAATACTCTACGGATTCTTTTTATACAAAAGCTTTTGGAGGAGTATACCTATTGCGAGACTTCATAACTACGATCATTGTTTTTGAAGATGAAAAATGGTACAAGGAAGCCATAAAGGATACCATTCACGATGTACTCATTTACCATATAGATCAGCCACAGTTAATGGACAAACTAAGAAGTCATGACATTATCGAATGTGATTTGGACAAGGTGGTAAAGACTTCTCGATACGAACGTGTCAAAAAATATGAATTGGCCAAGTCATTGGAAAACGTACAACATCCCATTCAAGACATATTGAATGACAATGTGTTGTTCAAGAGTTACTTGAACAAAATAGATCTGGATGCTCGTAAAAGGGTGATGAGCGTGGAGCGCTATTTGGAAAAACTGGAAACTAGCAACCAATACAAGATCGCAGACATCGTGGATTCAAAGATGTTTGAGGCATTGCATGAACCACATTCGTCCATTAGCGCAAAACACCATGATTTAATATGGAGATTGTTGGTTAATGTGGCTCCAAAGGATATTTTATTCTTGTATTGGTATGACAAGGAACAGTTTTATAAAACTTATGACACTTGGGATGACTCCTTGAAAGATTGGGTAATTGAAAGAATTGGTAACAATATTTAGAAATTATAGACTAATTTTATAGGAGCTTACTTATAATTAAAAACAAACTAACAACATGACACTAGATCTCATTGCATTCATAGCGGCCATATTATTTGGAATATTACTATATTGGAAAGAATCCAAGGGAAATGGTCTATATCGTTTCTTTAACAAGGTTTTTAATTCCAAGGAGTTACAAATGAACCCGGACAACCCCAAAGGGTTTGTATATCAGCAATCGCTGATTTTGCGTATTGTGTTCATTACAGCCTTGTTCCTAATCGGAATCATAGTCATACAATTTTTAATTCCTATCAATTTTCAAGTAGCCTCATTGTTTGCTTCAGCCATAGTGGGAGCGGTCGTAGGAACGTATTTGGCTCATTTCATAATCAAATCCGGAGCTGTGATCGAAGACAAATCGGAATCCTTGACGGACATGGTAAGCGATACCTTCGAAAAAGGTAAAGATTTCATAGAAGACATCACACATAGGAGGAATGAGGAAGAACCAGTAAAGGAAGAACCAAAAACAGAGCCTAAAAAGGAAGGGAAAAGTGCACGAGAACGATTGAAGGATAAAGGGTACATGTAGTCTATGCTACAATTCTGAAACAACAGATCTCATGCCTATTAAAGAGACTTCGACTGTGCTCAAATAGACGATAAAAATAGATTTCCACATAGGTGTGGAAGTAAAAAAACAATTTAGATGTTAAAAAAATACTGGAACAAAGGAGGAAAGCAGAAACGAATAGTCATACTGTTGTCGTTTATTTTAATTGTAGCGTTGTTCTTCTTGCGTGACGATTACCAACCAGCATTGCTGTTTGTGAGAAAGTTCATCTTCATAATACTATTGAGCATTGTCATCTTGTTCTTTGGTTTACGAAAATTTAGGAAAACAGCTTCAACAGGGTCTCGTTTGGGTATTTTGATTGGATTGTTGTCGTTTTTTGGAATATTGTACGTTGCGGGATGGCACTTCAAAATGTATGATTACATGAAGACATACAATGTTTTCAATGATTTGAATAAAGTAGAGATAAACGAATTGCCACTTACGCAAAATGAAAGAATACAACCTCTAAGAAATATTTTTTCCATGGCTAACGAAAGTGTTGGAGAGACCAAAGACGTGTCTTTGCCTCATTTGGTTCGTGTTGAAGATGAAAACAAATGGACGATGGCCATACAGCCGACAGAAAAATATGTCTGGCAAGGAATGAGCGATAACATAGAAGAGGTGTTTGCCGTATCCAGTACGACGCCATTTCCTAGGTTTTCAAGTGAAAATCGCATACCAACTGTCTTTTCCATAGGAGAATCATTGAAATTCAGCAGAAACACCTACAATGCAGTCGTACAACGTTTCAACATCTTGCAACTATTCAATTTGGAACCAAGCGACACGTATTATATGAAAAACGATACGGGGCAGTGGGTGGAAGTCGTAAGCTTGATAAAATGGAAGGGCTTTTTCTTCCCATACCCATCCTTTGGAGGTGTAATGGTCATAGACAATGGGGCGCACTATTTCAAGGACTACGTGGAACGTATTGCCATAGGAAAAGGGACATACATAAGCCCTGAGGAAATGAAGAACCACCCATACTTGACACGCCAGAATACGGTAGCGGAAAAAGTATCTCGCTTGCAGGCGGAATCCCTGAAGTTCCTGGGAGGATTCAGTGATCCATTGCCTTGGAACATGGAAACGGCAGTAAAGATACCGGACTTGGCAGACGATCAAAACCAACAACCATTCGTTACCGATTTCGATTTTTCAGATACGGACATAGATGCCTATAGCGGTTTGTACCATTGGTTTGGTTTGGAGCCGGTAGGAGATGAGCGTACCAGTCTTACTTATAGCGTCTTCATTCCTGCTGATGGGACGGATAAGTTGTATTACTACGACCATGCATCGAAAAAGCAAGGTTACGCGGGAGTATCCGCAATGCCTTTAAAGGTGAAGGAATCAAGAAAAGAATATGATTGGTCAGCAAATACTCCTGTAGAGTTTAGACCATATATAAAAAATATAGCTGGACGTAAACGTATGTTCTTCTTGGGAACTGTTTCTGCTATAAATGATAAAAATTCTGGACAGTTTGATGGGTCTGCTACTCCAGATCTAGTATTAATAGACAGTGAATACCGGGATGTGGTTTGGATAGATGTGAAGCACCCGAGTCAATGGGAAAAGACCGTTTACGATCAATTGAACGAAGCATGGCGCTCCAGTGAAGGCATTGGAGATTATTTTGTCGAAGAGACAAAAACAATAGATAATATGAACGACATCAATGAAAACATTTTGGTGATAGATTCTCTGCAAAACCAGGGGTTGGATAGTGGAGACAGGGCAATCCAAGAGTTGCAGTCCAAAATAGATTCAATAAAAAGATTGAGGGAAGCCGATGAGATATTGAAGCTGGAACGTAGAATTGATTCTATTAAATCTTTGAAGCAAGTAGATACCATTGAAAATTAATTTTACTTGGTAATTACTACAAGTTAACTGAAGTGAAAATACTCATTTTTCCTTCTTTATAAAACTAACGATTAAATCTGTAACAACCTCTAACTTGTTTATACTTATATGTAAAAGCATAAATTAATGATGGTCTTGACGACAAATTAAATTCCCTTGCCATTAATTTCAAAAAAGAAATAATGGAATGTCTAGTTTTGTTGGTAGGAATTATTAAGTGAATTTTCATAACTTAC
>JAHDHI010000027.1 GCA_020631395.1 Bizionia sp. | reverse complement strand
TATGGCTGTCTATTCTGGAACTTGTGGGTCGTTGGCTCTGGTGGCCTGCGATGACGACTCGAGCGCCAATGGCTTGATGCCCTATCTTTCATTGACTGGACAAACACCGGGAAACACTTTGTACATTCGCTTCTTCGAACGTGGTAACGACAACAATGGCACCTTCGACATATGCGCAATCGAGCCTCCTCCTCCATGTTCCCCCCCAACCACACAACCGACCTCGTTGACATTTGGAACGATAACTGGCAATGCCATAAATGGCAGTTTCAATGCTGCTTCACCTACACCAGACAACTATTTGATTGTTGCGAACACCACGAATACACCGCCCTCCCCTGTAGATGGCATCTCATATAACATAGGAGATACCATTGGGGCTGGAAACACCGTCGTGGACAACGACTCCAATTTGACATTTACGGCCACAGGCCTCAACTCGACGACAACCTATTACTTCTTCATATACTCATTCAACGATTCAGCTTGCACAGGAGGGCCTTCTTACAATACGACAAGCCCATTGACTGACAATGCCACGACCACTGTTCCGAGCTATTGTACGCCTTCATCCACGGATTCCAATTACTACATCAATGACTTTAGCACAACAGGAGGCACGACCAACATAACCAACAACGGTTCTGGCTATTCTTTAGGTGGCTATGGGGACTTCACAGGCCAAACCGTCACGCAGACCGCAGGAGGCACCATCAACTTCAGTGGAGCCTTCATAGGCGGAGGCGCTGGTGATTTCGGAGCAAACATCTGGGTGGACTACAACAATGACTATGACTTTGACGATGCAGGAGAACAAGTATTCGGATCTGGAGCCTATGTGACGGGAATCACTGGAAGCTTTGCCATTCCTACAGCGACTACCCCAGGAAGTTACAGAATGCGTGTTCTAATAGATTACTTCACCACCAACCCGAATTCCTGCACTTTCGTGGCCGATAGGGGCGAAGCGGAAGATTACACTCTTGTCGTAGGAACTCCACCTGCATGTACTACACCTACGGCACAAGCCACAGCCTTGACCTTTGGAGCCGTCACGAGTAGCACCATAGCTGGTAGCTTCACAGCCGCCTCACCGACACCCGACAACTATCTGGTGGTTGTAAACACCTCTGGCACTCCCCCCACTCCCAGCAACACGACATCATACAACATCGGTGACACGGTTGGAGCAGGCAACACGGTGGTGGACAATGACAACAATGTCAATTTTTCCGCTTCAGGCCTAAGCATAACGACCACTTACTACTTCTTCATCTTCTCCTACGACAACTTGGGATGTACCGGCGGTCCATTATACAATACGACAGCTCCATTGACAGGCAATGCCACCACTTCGTCCATAGCCACCTATTGCGAACCAGCATCTACTAGCGACGAGACCTTTCTCTACATAGACGACGTAGAGTTCATAGGCACTTTGAACGACGTCACCAACCTCAACAACAGTTATTCCTCCGTTGCGACAGTGGGATATCAGGATTGGACAGGTTTAACGAACAGCATACAGGCACAAGGAGAAGGCATCAACGTATTCTTGGAGTCTAATAATTCCAGAGGGCATATAAAAGTATGGGTGGATTGGGACTTGGATGGCCTCTTCGAGGAGACGGCCTCCGAGCTCGTATATGACACGGGAACCATTGCCACTTCCAGTACGACCTTTGGTTTCATAATACCCCCGAACCAAGCCCTTGGTGATTACAGAATGCGCATAAAACTATACAATAGCTACAATGGCCCTACGGAATCCTACTCTTACGATTTCGACTCCTGCGAGGACTTCAACACCAACGGAAGCTTCACCGAGTATGGAGAAACCGAAGACTATACGTTCACGGTCATACAAAGTTGTGGGGCAACCATAGACTCCATAACCGAAGGCTTCAATTGTGGTCCCGGCACCGTGAATTTGTCCGTTACTGGAAGTTCAAGCACCATACAATACAAATGGTATGATAGCGACGTAGCCGTCACCCCATTGGCCACAACTCCCAACGGAAATTGGATCACGCCCAGCATAAGCTCCACTACAGATTATTATGTGACTGCTGACAATGGGACTTGCGAATCCTTGGTTAGAACCAAGTTGACCGCCACCATAAACCCCATAACCACTTTGAGTTTTTCACCATCTGTCCCTGAAGTTTGTGGAGAAGATGACATCATCCAAATCTCTGCTGCAAGTGCCAATGAGATTGCTTACCTTATCGATGAGGACTTCGAAGGTTCCGGGTTAGGCTCAATGACGAACAACAACATACGTGACCATAGCGTTGGAGAAAGCGCCATAACCATGTGGCAACAACGAACAAGTACCTTCATCCCTTCGGAACAGGTTTGGTTTCCCGCCATATCATCTGGCTTTGGCACCAATAAATTTGCAATGGCCACCTCCGACACCGGTACATCGAACATTACGGAAAATGCTTTGGAATCTGCCACATTGGACTCCTCCACCTTTACCAGTTTGACTCTGAGCTTCGACATCTATTTTTCTCGCTACCTTTTCACAGCTGGCATCCCCGAGAATGTGAACATCGAAGTCTCTACCAATGGAGGCACCTCTTGGACGACAATTCACACTTACGACGACGACATAGGCTATGGAACTAACATGACCAACGTCTCCTTTGATTTGAGTGCTTATGTAGACCAGACGAACCTAAAGGTGAGAATACGTTATTTCGCAGACTATTGGTGCGATGGGGTTGCCGTGGACAACATCCAACTCTATGGTTCCAGGCCCGTGCTATCTTCTTTTACATGGACAAGTCCAACCTCAATTGATGCCTATGTAGATGCTGCTGCCACAATTCCTTACGCAGGGACAAAAGTCAACACGGTATACATAAAACCAACGACTACACAGTTGCAATCCAGCACCTTTTCGTTTGTGGCCACTGCCACATTGGACAATGGCTGCGATGTAAGTGCCAACATTACGATAAACAACAGAACAAAGTATTGGGATGGGACGTCTTCCACGGATTGGAACGACCCCACCAACTGGCTACCAAGTGGAGTTCCCACTGCTGACAATTGCGTGATAATTCCCAATCAAACCATCATTTCCGGCACAGCCTACGAAGCCTATGCAAAAAACCTGACTGTAAGACCCACTGGTGATTTGGAATTGCAGTCGGGAAACAACTTGATAGTTTCCGACTGGGTTGTCGTGGACACCAATGGCATATTCAACATCAGAGACAGTGCCAGTCTAATCCAAATTAACAATGATGCGAATTCAGGAATCGTAAAGGTAGAAAGAGATACACAACCGGTTTACAGGTATGACTATACGTATTGGAGCTCACCAATGACCACCACATCTGGTTTCAAGCTATTGCAATTGTCACCCGATACTCTAGGAGACAAATTCTTTAGTTGGCAATCCACGGTTTCCAATGGGCATGGGATCTGGATTTTGGAAAATGCCACTACCACGGACATGATAAATGGTACAGGTTATGCCATCAGAGCCCCACAGACCTTTAGCACGAATCCAGCTACAAAGGTAGTATATACAGGAACTTTCGAAGGTACTCCTGCCAACGGGGACATCAATGTTCCCGTAGTGATAGGAACAGATGCCAACATAGGCACCACATATGGAGATACGACAGTAGCAGCAGATGACGACCAATGGCATTTCATAGGAAATCCATATCCATCTGCCATAGACATAGTGAGTTTTCTCAATGACGCAACAAATTCCCCATTGTTGGATGGCACCATATACCTTTGGACTCACAACACCCCTCCGTCCTCATCTTATCCCGATCCTTTTTATGCTGACTACGCAGCAAACTATACGGGGAGCGACTATGCTACCGTAAATTCTTTGGGGACCGCAAACACAGCTGCCTCGGGAGGTCTGACTCCTTCAAGATACATTGCTTCTGGTCAATCCTTCTTTGTTTTGGGGCTCAACAATGGTACGGCTGTCTTTGACAATACGATGCGGGTAAAAAACGACAATGGCACTTTTCTAAAAACTACGGAGACCGATCTTGAAAAACATAGAATTTGGTTGAATTTGAGCAACGAAGAAGAGGCCTTCAGTCAAGTTCTAATTGGTTATGTCGATGGTGCCACCTTAAATTGGGACAGAGGTTTGGATGGATTGTCCAACAGCGGAAACTTCGTGACCTTCTATTCCATCATTCCCGATGGCAACTTGGCCATACAAGGAAGACCTTTGCCCTTTGACGATTCAGACGTGGTACAATTGGGTTTCAAGGCAACAGTTGCCAACTCCTATCGAATTGGATTGGACCACATTGATGATTTATTTGTAGATCAAGACATCTTCATTAAGGACAATGACTTGAATTTTACCCACAACTTGAAGTCTGCACCATACATATTCTATTCGGATATCGGTGTTTTCGATGACAGATTCGAATTGATTTACAGAGACCAAACTCTATCTGTTGATGAAGTGATAGAAGATGAAAACACCATAAAGGTCATATCCAATGAAACCTTGAGTGTCGTATCCTCTTCAAAAAACATGAAAAAAATCACCGCTTATGACTTATTGGGAAGAATACTACAAAATTACGATGACATAAATACTACGGAGATTACCTTGAAAGGCATTCAAAAAGGCAACAGAATGCTTTTGCTCAAGATTACCTTGGATAACAATAACGTCATTTACAATCAAGTAATCTACTAACTCATAGACATAAAAAACAATTTTGATTTTTTTCAATCAAAATTGTTTTTCTGTCGTAAAACTCAATGCAAAGAAAAATTCACAAACAATGAAATAACTCAAAACACCTTTTATTTCCTATGTTTGAGCCTCTTTCATTTTTCACAATGAGCCCTTTTTTATTTTATAGAAAAGAATTCACTTTGAAACAAAAAAGCGCATTTCATCGTTAAAATATGCATTTCATTTGTTTTTTTGAAAATTTATGGTATATTTGAATTCCCAGAAATACTAAATTATTCATTTAACCGATTTGCACATGGCTCCCAAACTACATTACAAAACGTTATTTATCAGTGCGCTTTTTTGTACTTTTCTAATATCAGAAACAACTGCCCAAGTAGGATTGGGCACAACAACTCCTCGAGGAGCTTTGGACATCTCCTCCAGCTCACAAGGATTGATTCCCCCACAAGTTTCCCTAACAAATTTAAACACCCAAGCACCAGTTGTCAACCCACAAGGAGGAGTAATACCCAATGGAACCATGGTGTGGAACACCAATACGGCTGGAACGATACCAACGAATGTATCACCTGGTCTATATTATTGGTTGGACACCAAATGGATTTCAGTCGCTGGTTCTCCCGGTGGCTTGGATTGGTCCATAATAGGCAATGGTGGCATCGATGGCGGTGTAACTGGAGTTTCAGGCACAACTGCTACTTCTGGAACCCACTTCCTAGGAACCTACGACAACACCAACATTGATATCAGGACCAATGGCACGCATGCAGCAAGAATCTCATCTTTGGGAGAATTCTTCATCGGCGCGTTGGAAACCGTATTGCCAGGTGATTTGATGAATGGCGTAAGTACTGGAAATGCCACTTTCCCATGGGCCATAAACGGCTACACGGATCAAGATGGTGGTGGTGTCTATGGCCAAGTGCAAAGTGGCAGCACCATATATGCAGGAGTACAAGGTGAATATGATGGTACCAATTCAGAAGGACCAGGTGTTAGAGGTCTAACACGTTCTTCAACCGATGGCACAAATTTCACAAACGACATAGGTGCAGGTGTCCACGGTCAAATGGGTGGCGGCAGTACGACAGATCATACGTTTGGAGTGAAAGGTGACACTGGCGGCAATACGGAGAGAAGAACAGGAGGTGTCATAGGTACCAACTTCTTTGCTTCTGGCGCATTGGGATACTATGCACAAAACAACAATGACTACTCCGTTTACGCCTTTGGAGGCACAAGAATAGACGGTGGCGTAAATGGAAAGACAACTAACAGTTATATAGACACTTCCATTGGTTTGGGTGTGCACGGAGGTGTTATCGGTGCATGGGTGAAAGGTCATGAATATGGTACTGTATCCACAGGAGAACGTTTTGCAAACTATACCCAAGGAAAGACGATTACCAATGAAGCCTTCATAGTATTGGACGAAAAACAAGATGGTTCAAGATCCGTGTCCTATGCGAACACGTCCATGAGTCAAGATGTTCAAGACAAAGGAATGGGAAAATTGGTGAATGGGACAAGTTACATTTCCTTCAACAAGGAATACTCCCAAATCATTGACGATTCCAAACCAGTAATAGTTACAGTTACTCCTTACGGAGAAACCAATGGCGTACATATCGTCTCTGTGGACAAAAATGGTTTTACCATAAAGGAAAACCAAGGCGGAGCTTCCAACGTATCCTTCAATTGGATTGCCATTGCCGAGAAAAGAACCAAATCCAGACCTGTCTCTTCTGAGCTGTTGAGCGCAGATTTCGATACAAACTTGAATGGTGTCATGTCCGATGAAACCAAGGACGACATCGACAGAAAAGCCATTTGGAGTGACAATGGAACGGTTAGATTTGGAACTACAACACCTGTCAATCCCACAAAGGAGAAAAATTTCAGAGAGCAGAAGAATGCTTTGAGACCTAGAGAATTCAAAAAGAAATAATATTTTTTGAAAAGACAGTCGTTCTAAAAAAAATTGACGATAGAGAAATTACACATATTTCATAAAACACCAAAACGACCTTGTTTTCAAATAATCAAGGTTGTTTTCGTTTATATAGGCCTCTCGTTCAAACGAAATGTTTCTGTAAGCCCGATACCAATTTCCATATTGGATGAACCTTATGACAAACTCTATGAAATAAAACATGTAGAAAGGCAACACCAGCAACTCCAACTGCTGTTTCAAATGTATGCTTTCATGATTGATGAGCACCTTGTCCCCCTTCAAGTCTTTGTGTTTCACAAAAACAAAAGGAAATACGGTTATCCCAGTATAACCTTTGGGGACTAAATATTTAGAAAAAAAAATCATTGGTCAATAGCTTTCAAAAATCAGTCCAATTTACATTATATTTGCGATATATGAAGAAACTTATTCCAATAGAAGAAGGGGACTACTACTTGACACCGGAAGGTTACAAGTGTTTCACGGCGCAATATCACCTAAAAAGAGGTTATTGTTGTGAAAGTGGTTGCAGACATTGCCCTTATGGATATGACAAGAACACAAACAAGCAAAACTAGAAATTGGACAGTTATTTCAAGACATACAAAGTATTGATCGCGAACAGTTATCATCGTGCAGACATTCGCTACCCTTAGTTGGCAATTAGTCTTTTACCAGAACTGATTATTAATTAAAAAAACAAGACAATGTCATTTAAAGAACAAATCCTAGAAGGTATTCCTTCCTCATTACCAGCAGCTAAACCCTTTGACCCATCTATAAATCACGCGCCAAAACGAAAAACCATACTCTCAAAAGAAGAAGAAAAATTGGCATTGCGGAATGCTTTGCGCTACTTCGACAAAAAACACCACGGGACATTAATAAGGGAATTCAAAGAAGAACTTGACACCTATGGGCGCATCTACATGTATCGTTTGCGTCCAGATTACAGAATGTATGCGAGACCCATAGACGAATATCCTGCAAAATCAAAACAAGCAGCCGCAATAATGTTGATGATTCAAAACAATTTGGATTATGCAGTGGCACAACATCCCCATGAATTGATCACCTATGGCGGAAATGGAGGCGTCTTTTCCAATTGGGCACAATATAGACTTACCATGAAGTACTTGGCCGAGATGAATGACGAGCAAACACTTGTCATGTACTCAGGTCACCCAATGGGGCTATTCCCTTCCCACAAAGAAGCACCAAGAGTAGTTGTAACCAACGGAATGATGATCCCAAATTACTCAAAACCGGACGATTGGGAAAAATTCAATGCTCTGGGTGTCACCCAATATGGGCAAATGACAGCTGGAAGCTACATGTACATAGGCCCACAAGGGATCGTACATGGAACCACAATAACGGTTTTGAATGCTTTTCGGAAAATAGGAAAGTCTCCCAAAGGAAATCTGTTCGTAACTTCTGGTTTGGGAGGAATGTCCGGTGCACAACCAAAGGCAGGAAACATAGCTGGATGCATCACCGTTTGTGCTGAAGTGAATCCAAAAATCACACAAGTACGCTTGGATCAAGGTTGGATCAACGAGAAGATAGAAGATTTGGATAAATTGGTGACTAGGGTAAGAATAGCTCAAGAAAATGAAGAAGTCGTTTCCATCGCATACTTGGGCAACATAGTAGATGTATGGGAAAAGTTTGATGACGAAAACATACGCATTGACTTGGGAAGTGACCAGACCTCATTGCACAATCCATGGGCAGGAGGCTACTACCCTACTGGAGTTTCTTTTGAAGCTGCCAATGAAATGATGGCAAACGATCCAGAATTGTTTAAGGACAAAGTTCAAGAAACCTTGCGTCGTCATACGAATGCCATAAACAAACACACGGCTAAAGGCACTTATTTCTTCGATTATGGCAACGCCTTTTTATTGGAAGCATCTCGTGCTGGAGCAGATATAATGGCCGACAACTGCATCGATTTCAAATATCCTAGCTATGTTCAAGACATCATGGGGCCAATGTGCTTCGACTATGGCTTTGGCCCATTCCGTTGGGTTTGTGCTTCTGGAAACCCCGAAGATCTTGCTAAGACGGATGTCATAGCGTGTGAAGTACTTGAGGAAATCATGAAAGATTCCCCTGAGGAAATTAAGCAACAAATGGCGGACAACATCCAATGGATAAAAGGCGCCCAAGAAAACAAACTAGTAGTTGGGTCTCAAGCCAGAATACTATATGCAGATGCCGAAGGTCGTGCAAAAATTGCCGAAGCCTTCAACCAAGCCATTGCCAAAGGAGACATTGGAACCGTTGTCTTGGGACGTGACCACCATGACGTTTCTGGAACGGATTCCCCATATCGAGAAACTTCAAACATTTACGATGGTTCTCGCTTTACAGCGGATATGGCCATACACAATGTGATTGGAGACAGTTTTAGAGGCGCAACTTGGGTAAGCATCCACAATGGAGGTGGCGTTGGCTGGGGAGAAGTTATAAATGGTGGATTTGGTATGGTTCTTGATGGTACTAAAGAAGCGTCAAAGCGTTTGAAATCAATGTTATTTTGGGATGTCAACAATGGCATTTCAAGACGTAGTTGGGCCAGAAATGAAGGAGCCGTCTTTGCCATAAAACGTGCTATGGAAATCGAACCAGACTTAAAGGTAACACTGCCCAACAATGTTGATGATGCTATTATAGACTCGTTATAACCATTAATAGGTTTCCTCCATGGAAACAAAAAAACAACATTCATCTATGAGAAAGTTACTAAAAACATTACCCATCTTATTGCTATTCATGGTAGCAAGTTCTTGTACCTCTGTTCGCGTTGTCTCTGATTACGACAAAAACACAAACTTCGACAACTACAAGACCTTTGCTTTCTTCAAAACAGGAATAGACAAAGCAAAGATCAGTGATTTGGACAAGCGAAGAATACTTCGTGCCATCGAATCCGAAATGCTGGCCAAAGGTTTCACCAAATCAGAAAACCCTGACTTGTTGGTAAGCATCTTCACAAAATCCCGTGAAAACATAAATGTATACAACAATGGCTTCGGACCTTATGGTTATGGTTGGGGATGGAGTCCATATTATTGGAATGGCTACAATTCCGTAAGAAGCAACACGGAAGGAAGTCTATACATAGACCTTATCGATGCCAACAAAAAGGAATTGGTATGGCAAGGCAAAGGCTCTGGTTATTTGAGTTCGTCCAACAACATAGAAAAGAAAGAGGCTAGAATCAATGAATTCGTAGCAAAGATCATGACCAAATATCCTCCAGGGGCAGAACAATAGCAAACACCATAAAAAAAGCGGCTTAAAAGCCGCTTTTTTATATTAGATAAGGTTCGGCGTGTCCATTGTCAACCAACCATTGGTTGATGTCCACCCCATCCAAGACTATGGTCGCCAAATAACGTCCATATTTGCCTTGTTTGTCCTTATAGGAATGTATTACCACTTCTTTGTCCAGGATCATCTCTCTCAAAATATCACGAACCTTTCTCCCTTCTATTTTTTCAGCCCCCCTCAATTCTGGTGTATCAATGCCATAAAGGCGTAATTTCATTTCTTGGCTATGCAAAAAGCCCAAATCTACGACAGCCGTGACTGTATCTCCATCGTAAACACCTATAATCTTCGCTTTGTAATTGTACATATTGGTTAGTTTTTGTCATTAAATGTACAAACAATTAGCTTATTCATCACTCAATTGTCCAATAACCTTCGATAAAATTATTAGTTGTTCTCGCCTTGAACGCCTCATAGCTTAATCGTTCTATGTTACAATAAAAACTCAATTATTCAATCAGTACCTTTTTGGATACTTTACCAGTATTTGTTTCAATTTCCAGGACATAGCTTCCTGTACTGATACCGTTTGTCTTGAATTCATTGTATTCTCGAATCCCAATTCCATCGTATCTTACAATGGATTGCCCCAATATGTTGAACAACTCGACAGATGCGATGTTTTTCCCCTTGGGATTTTCAACAACGATGGTTTCATTGTCATTTGCAAAATAGAATTGAATGTCTGCCGTTTCATCTTCAAATTCGTCAGTGCTCAATATGCTACTAAAACGCAATTCAAATCTATCCACATATTCTCCCATAGGCAAATCTATCGTAAAATCAGAATTTCTCAAATCGTGATACGTATTGGCCTCTACATCGAAGACATAGATTTCCAAATCACTCGGCACGTTCTCCAATGCATCTATCTTAATGGTGTTCACCCCATCCAATTCGGTTTTTATTGCCAAAGGCAAAATAGTACTTGCTTCAATGGCATCAATACCTTGAATGGCAAAGTTTCTATCCTCGATCACCCAATGCATGTCATGCATTTGAGCATCTATGCTTTCACCATCGAACCCAAAATCTATTTGAGGAGTTGCTTGATCGTCAACTGTAACTAAAATTTGTCTGGCATACTCATCGTTCACAGATTTATATCCCAATCTAATTTTCAATCTATCATCTTCAGTGTTTGGAGGATTGGTTACTGTAGATCCATCGGCATTTCTTATGAAAACGGAATCAGCTCCTTCTTTCACAAAAATACGTTGGCCGTTGTTGAAGGTAATGTTTCCTGAGCTTGTCCCAACTACAAAGAAACCTTGAGCCACGGGCACATAGCGCCCTGGCAATTTGTTTGGTGTCCCGCCTGGCAACGTTCCTCCCGTGTCAAAATCGTATTGCATGGCCGGCACTGCTCCAGACAGGTTGTACATGGCATAACCGCCTTTGTAACCGACGGTATTGTGAGTACCACCACCCCAATGTTCCCAGTATAGCAAAGTACCAGTCGTCGTCGTATTGTCCAAGATGAATTGATCGGCATCCAAAGCTGAGGCATAAGGATTTCCAACAAGGTAGTTATTGCCTCCACTTATTGTCAATAAGATTTCTGCATTGTTGGGTTTTCCCTTTAAAACATAGTTTTGCTCCAATATGACATTGCCATTCGTATCGTTGACCCCTTTCATTGTAAACCCTTCTCCTGTCATCAGTGAGCCAGTGCTACGAACATGCTCCCAGTTATAATAGTCAGGTGCAAGGTTTCCGTACTTCCAAATCCAAAAGTCGGCAATGCTAATCGGGGATCCGTTTGCGCCATCATAACCAGTTGTAAGAAAATTGATATTTGCTGGAGCTGCACTGTCTGTTCCATCATTAAGGATTTGAGGCACTGTATAGCTATTGTTGTTGGTCGTATTGTTTGTCGCGCCTACAGGCGATGACCAGTAGTTGTAAGTGTAAAGATCTTGAGTTCCCTGTTGATCGCGCTCCAAAGTTCCTGAACTGGTAACGTCCAATTCAGAATCAATTGTTTGAATGAATTGAGATTCGCCTTCCAAATCTATCTCACCGTCCAATTTCACATAACTTGTATTTGTCAACAACTGATCGTCCTGTATTTCCAATTCCGATCCTGCATCCAACAACAAGCCAAGATGGGTATGACTGGCTGTAGTAGTCACTTTGGCATTGTTTGTTACTTGAACAATTGCCCAATCCTTGTTAGGCAAACTTGTAATGTCCCACTCAGCTCCATTGGTCCAAGTACCTGATGTCGTCCAAGCTCCTGATGTTGAAGCCTGATAAGGCACTGGAGCACCAAGCACCTGACTGGTAGTCATGTTGTTGATGTTAAGATCGTTTGCTCCTGCTGAATCGTCAACCGTCATTCCTCCTACCACTGCAGCTGGATCCAATTTTAAATACATCATCAAGTTGTTCCAACTCAACGAACCGCCATCGATGTCTTTTGGAATTGCAATTCCTTTTACCTTACCTCCATTGTTTTCTACTTGTTGGTAAATTTGCTCTTGCAATTGAGTTAATGACAAAGCTGCATCATAAACTCTCAATTCCTGCATGTCTCCTTTGAAATAACGATCGTCTCCATTACTTCTTCTCCCAATCTCAAAGTCATTAGCATCTGCACTCAATGCATTGTCCGTCGTAGCGACTTGAGCTACTTGCTCTCCATTTATATACAAAGTCAAGGTATCTGAAACGCCATCGTAAGTGGCTGCCACATGGCTCCATATGTTTGGTGTTATGGCTGTTGTCGCACTCGCAACTGTCGTAGCCGTTGTTCCTGTTTTGACTTCTGCCTGCAATTGTCCCAAACTGTTTGTGAATATTCTAAAGCTATCTTGCCCCATTATATCTGCTCCTCTTACCTCATCTGCCTTTATCCATCCCATCATGGTAGAGGCTGACAAGCCTCCTATCAAAGAACTTCTATTGGCATAATCATCTATTCCATCAAAATCTATGTTGCTGGCACATCCTAAATTCAAATCTACCGTCTTGCTGATCACACATCCGAAGAAATCTATTTCCAAGGTGTACGTTCCTTGATCTGCAGCAGTTACAGTTGCAATGTCATAATCCAATGTCGTAGCCACTTCCGTCCCAACAGGATTCAACCATCTGTAGGTAATCCTTGAATCTCCATCCAATATGTCTGGAAAATTATTAGATACCGTAAATGAAGCCGAATCATTTAGACAGACGTCCAAGTCTGCACTTTCAGTAAAGATTATGTCTTCCATGTCTTCTACCTTGAACAACATCATCTGGATTCCATCCAGTCCATCTCCATAACCAATCGTTCTAAAATCTATTTTACGTTGCGTACAATCATCGCTAATGAAAATGTTGTGAACCTTCCCTGGCTCCGAATACCTTCTATCGCTACGCCCACCTTGCCTGTTTACATCTGCTTCCGAGATAGAGGCCCAAGGCCTTGACGATTTAAATGAATTGTTGCTTATCGCTATCTCTGGTTCTTCTCCAAAATCTTCATGCTCCATGATCATCTTTCCTTCAACCAAGTCACTTGCATCACTGTGAATGCCTCCAAACACTCCAAATCCAGATCCTACTGGATCAATGAAATCATCTCCCAACAACCTAAAATAGCTACCTTCGACAGTTGGGCCTTGCGGATCGTTGAATTCAATTTTCCATCTATACAAGCCAGATTGATTCATATCCGTTATTTTTCTATCTGCTATGATTCCTGATGGCCAAAAGTTAGCATCGTCCGATGTAGAAGTATACAATTGTTGACTACCTATGGCCAAAGCCCGTTTTCCCATCTCTGCCCCAACTGGGTAATTTTGGTTTTGCAAATAATCTCTGGTAAATTGTCCAGCATCGTCATACGCAAGTCCATCAAAAGATCTGTATGGGTTGGGACCTTGGTATGGCCCAAGTAAAAACTGCCCATCAAAAAGTCCATGATAATCGTTTATGATGTTTTTATTTGATGCGGCATATGCGATATTGTCCCAGTCTTGTATGGCAGTAAATTGCCCTGGAACATTATTCAATTGATGTGTCCATCCCCATGTTTCCGGAGTATTGGCCCCTGCACCGATTTCATTTGCACCACTTGCATCTGAAGAATCCCAAGCCCATTCCTTGTTGTTCTCATGCGTTTCCAAAAAGAAGATTCTATTGTCTTGAGTAAAAGATGCCCATGAGATGTTGGTAAAAGTAAGCATGAATACCTTCTTTTCCAATTCAACATCACAATCCAATATTTTTTGTTCATTGATCCATTGTTTCACAGGTGTTCTTTCCACCTCTGTGGATACTGTTTCAAAAATATCCACAAACAAAGCTCTACTTGGCAACAAATCATGATCTGCATTTAATCTGCTATAATACTCCGCGTTGAATTTTTTGAAAATGTCATTGTCTTCAATGTACATCTTTCTAAAAGCTGTTGCTCCCATTCCGTATCGTATCCAATGCCCTCCAGTGGCTATGTCTGCACTAAAATAGTCCTTGTTTCTAATTTGCTCATGGTTTTGAAAGTCATAATCCCAAGAAAAAGGCATCCCTCTGGAATGATTCCAATGAATCTTGAATTCGTCTCCAGCAAAAAAATTGGGATACAATCCTATGAACCTGTCCATTACAATAATGGCCACTGCCTCAGCCATCCCTTCTTCGAAACCACTCAATTCTGGCTCATAATGCCATTTTTCGTTTGAAGAAAGTCCCACATTGTCTCTATAGGCGTGTATTAACTCATGAATCATCAACCTTGGTTGATCCAAATCACCATCTCCATTCAAGTCAAAGGTGCTACTGATTTGGTTGGGTCCATTATAATAGATGTTTACACCTTGTGCGTATGCATCATTTACCACGTTTACAGTGTGATTTCTTGAAGGTGGACCATATATCTCCTCGATTATGGGGTTTACCAAATTATAAAAATCCATCATTTTGGCAGCTTCAGTCGCATTATATGGGCCAAAGCCTCCTGCTCCGTAATTAGTTTCTATGTTTATTGTCAAGCTGTTTCCTGGATCTCCCAAATTCTCCCATTGAAACATCAAAGGTGGAGAAACCCATTCTGTAGCCAAACCTGGATCCATTGTTATATAAAATGTATCTCCTATGTTAAAAGTGGTTCCCAAGTCTAGAGCAGACAGTCTGAGATCTTCATAACTATGTCCTCCTGTGTGCCTGGCATTGGCATTTAAACCTTGCCCCCATCGAATGTCTTGAAGACCTGGAGCCGTACCTATTCTAAAGGCACCAAAACTACCCGTCTCCCATTTAACTATAACATTATGAATACTTTGCGTATAAGCCACCATTCCTGCCGGCATCATGTTTTGGGAATCTGTAGCCTTATTCTCTTGCTTAGCTTTATCTATACGTTCTAAAGTTGGTGGGTGACAAATATGGGGTTCGTAATTTTCTTGAGCATTAACGATAAGAACCATCTGTAAAAAAATGATTACAAAACTTAACTTTAATTTCATAATGTTTTAACGTTTAAGGGGTATACAATAGTTAATTATGCACTAATTAAGTGGTTTATATTAAATTTCTCATCATTAGGGATAACATAGTATCTAATTTAATTAATATAGTATCACAATATATTTCAATTTCCGATCGGACACATCTTTTTTGAGAAACATCACATGATAGAATTAACCTTTTCTTAAACTTGAAAATTTCAGAATGAAAAACACCCCATTCTTTGGGATATTTAGTTCTAAAAAAGGTCAAGCCCCGATAACGAGAACCTCATATTTTCTTTTTTTATAAATTAATGTTAACTTGCCTTTTCAAACTCCCACCTTTTTACGGTATCCGACGATACGCACAGAATTTAATTTTCCCTACCTAAGAATTGAAAATCAACAGATACGAACTTCAATTCCTTGCCCATCAGGTTGCGACTTGTAATGAATCTTGCTAAAATCGATGCCTTATAGACATTACATATGAAACAGACATCCAAACACGGCAACAACCCTTCAACATCATTGCATTGAATAAAACAATACATATTAATCCTCATAATAAAAATCAAAACAATGAAAAACCACCCCTTAAAAACAATCACATTGCTCCTTGTCATCATTCAAATCCAAATTGCCAATGGCCAGATCGACCCGGCTTATGAAATTGGCACATGGAAAAATTTCACAAATGCTGCCGTAAGCTACACATGGGATGACAATACAGCAAAGCAATTGACCGTAGCAAAGCCCATTTTCGACAATTATGGTTTCAAAACGACTTTTTTCATAACCACCAACTGGGGTCCCAATTGGGCGGCTTTTCAAACTGCTTCCACAGATGGTCATGAAGTGGCAAGTCACTCAAAATCGCACCCCAACTTTGGCAACCTTGACGAAACGCAAAGATTAGAAGAATTGGAAGGTTCCAAAAATGCAATAAACGCAAACATAAGCGGAAACCAATGTCTTACATTTGCCTACCCCTATTGTGTTGTTGGCGACAATGCCCAAACCGAGTCCCTCTACATCAGTGCGCGAACTTGCCAAGGAGCTATTGAAAGCAGCACGCCTGCAAACATCATGAGCGTTAGTTCCATCGTATGCGGAACCGCAGGATCCGTGATGACTAGTGAGCATTTCACGAACAAGGTAAATGAAGCGACTTCCTCTAATGGCTGGGTCGTCTTTCTCTTGCATGGCATTGACAACGATGGTGGATTCTCTCCCATTGCCTCTACAGATTTAGATACGCATCTAAACTACATGAACCAAAACCAAGATACCTTTTGGGTTGCCACCTATGGAGATGCTGTAAAATACATCAAGGAACGTGACAACTCATCCATTGTAGAAACTTCCAACGACAACAATGAAATCGTCTTCCAACTCACCAACAACCTGGACACCAACATATATAACATTCCCTTGAGTCTAAAAAGAGCCATTCCAATGGATTGGTCCGTTACCTCGGTTACACAGGACGGCAATCCAATAGATTATCAAGTATTGGAGGAATCCTCGGAAAAGTTCATCCAACTCGATGCCTTGCCAAATGGAGGTGATGTCATCATCACTGGAGAAGAATCATTGGGAGTCGATGAATTTTCACATTCACTTTCCAATTTGAGCCTTTTCCCAAATCCTTCAAAAGGAGATATGGTGACCTTGAAATTTCTATTGAAAAGAAAAGGAGGCATGTCCATTTCAATAATAAACCAAACCGGAGCCCTACTCCAAGACATTGCAAAAAAGGAATACCTCAGAGGCGAACACCAGCTACAATTGGACGTTTCAAGATGGAAAGGACAGCCAATATATTTGGTAATGTCAATCGATGGAGTCTTGATGACGAAAAAACTGATTAATCCTTAGAATACAAATCACACACACATGATATCATATGTGTGTGTTTCTTAGCCGTTTATAACGGTTAACATGCGTATATCCTCGTTTTGATGATTTTCATAGAAGGATTCAATCTTTACAAGTATCATCGCTTAAAAAAAGAACTATGGTGCATAAAGAAAATAAGTGCAATACACTTATATAATAGTTACCAAACATTATGAAAAACTTGCTGAAAATACTATTTATATTACAATTTGTGTTTTTTCAGAGTTGTAATAAAAATCAAAAAATAGATTTAACAAGGTTTAATATTGTTTAAAAATTAAAGCCACAGACATTTATTTTTCCAAACCAACTAACGGATCGATGTTTAAGACTATAAAACATCCGATCAATGAATGCGGCTGAACCAAAAACTAAATCGTTTTCCGAAATAGGATTCCTCATGCTAATTCGTTACTTTTAAAGCCAAACTCCTTTTCTAACTCTAAAGACATCTACTTTGAAAATTAAAAAATTCTGGAAACGAATTTTATTAGCACTAATCTTAGTTCCAATCTTATTGGTAGGAAGTCTAATACTATATATTCAGAGCAACCAATCTGAAATTATCAAAGGGGAGATCGCAAAACTAAACAAAGAACACAAAGGCCTTATTAGCGTAGGTGAGAGCAAATTGTCTCTTTGGGGCAATTTTCCCGACATCTCCATAAAAGTATATGATATTCGAATTTTTGAAACAAAACAGGACAATGCTCCCATCATCATGGATGTCAAGGACATATACATTGGCTTTAACCTATGGGACATTGCAAGTGGAAATTATGACATTCAGTCTCTAATAGTAGAAGAAGGTGTTTTTAACATTGTCATTCACGAAAATAATACGACCAATATTCAAAACTCACTAGAGAGTACTTCTGAAACAGAAAGCCCCACCACCAACATTCATTTAAAAAAAATTAAATTAAAAAATCTAGATATTCATACTTTGGATGAAGCCACCAATACAGATGTCGAAAAATTCATATATGCTGGCAGAGGTGGTTTTAGCCTGAAAGATAGTATCATCGCTGGGCACATAGACACCGATTTTGAATTGAATGTGATAAAAGAGGGGGATACGACCTTTATCCGTAAAAAGCATTTTGAAGTACATACGGATCTGGTATTTAACGAATTAACAGGCATACTTGACATACAACCTTCGGGCATTGTAATGGAAAATGGCGATTTTGAATTAGAAGGATCCATAGACACAAAGAACGATGTAGACCTGGATCTTTCCATAAAAGGAACAAAGCCCAATTTTGATATGCTCATAGCTTTTGCTCCAGCAGATGTAATACCGGTATTGGAAAAATACAAAAATGCAGGTGAAATCTATTTCAATGCCAATATAAAAGGTCCAGCCAACAAAGGAAACAGACCTTTTATCAATGCCAATTTTGGGGCTGGAAAAGCCTTTTTAGAAAATACTGAAAGAGAAAAAAAAATAGACAACATGGGTTTCCATGGTCATTTTACCAATGGAGAAAACAGAAACGCAAGTACCATGGAGTTTTCGCTAACCGATATGACGGCATCATTGGAAAAGGGAAAATTCGAAGGCTCCATTCTTGTAAAGAATTTTGAATCCCCAGAAGTAGACATGCAAATAAACTCGAATTTCAATCTAGATTTCATTGCAGATTTCTTTGAACTAGAGCAAGTACAAGATGCTTCTGGAGAAATTTCGCTGAAAATGAATTTTCACGATATCATTAATATCGACAATCCCGAAAAGGCATTGCAAAAACTCAATCAAGCATACTTTACGGAGTTGATTGTGAAAGACTTGAGCATGGTTGCCAAAGAACTGCCTGCTCCCTTGCACGATTTGAATGTGCATTTGGTAATGAATGGCAAGGAAGCGACCCTGAACCAATTTGAACTGTTGATGGGAAATTCAGATCTATCGGTAAGTGGTTTTCTTTCTGACTTACCTGCAATTGTACACCATACCAACATCCCAGTGAAAGCCCATTTGGACATTACCTCCAAATTCTTGGATATTGCCCAATTGACAGGTTTTTCAAAACAGGACACTACCCATACCGGTTTCGATGAACAAATAAAAGATCTAAGCTTAGGTCTTTCTTTTAAAGCTTCAGCAAAAGATTTCACAGAATCCGAGTATTTACCGAAAGGAGAATTTTTCATCGATAGCCTACATGCCGATTTGAAGCATTATCCGCATGAACTACACGATTTTCATGCTGATGTGTTGATAGATGACAAAGATTTGAAAATAATAGATTTTACGGGTTATATAGATGACAGTGATTTTCATTTCGATGGACTAATACACGATTATGCCTTTTGGATGCAACCCCAACTCAACGGAGATGTAGATTTAGACATCAATCTTACTTCCAAAAAATTAAGACTGGAAGATGTCTTTTCGTATAAGGGCGAAAATTATGTTCCCAAAGAGTACCGACATGAAGCTTTTGATAATTTGGCATTACATTTTACCTCTAGCATGCATTATAAAGATTCTGCTTTACATTCCATAGATCTAGCTTTAGACAAGTTAGATACAAAGATGAAATTGCACCCACTTAGATTTCATGACTTTAGAGGAAACATACATTATGAAGATCAGCACATTGTCGTAAAAGATTTTCATGGGGAAATAGGAACCACCAATTTCAATTTCGATTTAAACTATTATTTGGGGGAAAATCACCAAATAAAGAAAAGAGACAATTATCTAGAATTAAAGGCTAATTACATTGATTTTGATGCACTATTCAATTTCGATTTGAGTCCGCCAAAGCCAACAGAGGGCGTTGCTTCAAAAACTGCGGATGTAAAAAAACATGCAGAGGCCTTCAATCTATATGAGTTGCCATTTACGGATATGCAATTCAAGGTCGATGTCGCTCACTTCATTTATCATAGGATAGATCTTCAAAATATCAAAGCAGATTTAAGAACAACACCCAACCATTACATTTATGTGGATACATTAAATATGGATGCTGCGGGAGGAAATATTCGATTAAATGGATATTTTAATGGTAGCGATCCAAAACATATCTATATGCAGCCGGATTTGGTCATGAATAATGTTGATTTGGATAAATTGCTCTTCAAATTTGAAAATTTTGGGCAAGACCATCTCGTTTCAGAAAATTTACAAGGGAAGCTCACCTCTAGAATTAAAGGTAAGATTAGAGTATACCCGGACATGGTACCAGATCTAGACCAATCTACCATAGAAATGGACGTAAAAGTATTAAATGGAAGATTGAAAAATTACGATCCAATGCTGGCCCTTTCAGATTACATGGGAGATAAAAACCTACAAAACATTCGGTTTGACACCCTACAAAATAGCTTGAACATAAAGAAAGGGAAGATTAACATTCCCGCTATGACCATCGAATCTACTTTGGGCCATATGGAACTGTCTGGCTCGCATGACAGCAATCAAAACATCGATTATTATTTACGTATTCCATGGAAAACCGTACGAAAAGCTGCTTGGCGAAAATTATTCAAAAACAAGAAGGATACCGTTGTTAATGAGGAGCAAGAAGACAAGATCGTAGAAGTGGATCCCGACAAAAAAACAAGGTATCTCAATCTAAAGATCAAAGGACGCACAGACGACTATCAGATTTCATTGGGCAAGAAAAAAGAAAAATAACAGTCGACCGACAATGGCCATGATCAATACGGGGCTGGCTCTTTAAGATATCAGCTCGTGTATTTAGCCTATACCGTCAAATCTTTTGATTCGGCTTAGTGGTTAATCGAAAAATCACTACTTTTAATTTCAGTGCCAACCGTAGCCTAAACGTTGGCAATAATACCTTAATGAAAAACTTACTCTACATTTTAGTATTAGTTTTTAGTCAAACAATGGCTAGTCAAACTACAGAATCTGAAAAAATATTTTGGGATTTAATTGACCATAAACTAAATCCAGATAAATATTCTGATGTTGGCTATCTAAATAAAGTAGATTTTGGAATGTTAAAATATCATCTATCCAACATTAAGAAAGACTCAGCTCTTGTTTATTACGATAACAGAATTAAGAAAAACGACAGTATAATACTATCAGTCGAAGAAAAGGAATATTTAATCTCTGAACTAAGTACGTCGGAAAATTACTCTTGGAATCTAGCTGAACAGAAGAAGCTTATAAAAGTTCAGCAAAAAAACGTATTGGAATTTCTAAATGCTGATAAGAAACGGGAACTAAAAATAATTTCAAAACCAATTTTTATCAGAAATGAAAAGATTGCTTGTCTATTCGGTGTTTATCTTTGTTGTGGACATATTTATGGTTATGCCAGTATTTCGCTTTACAAAAAGAATGATGGAAAATGGGAACGTTGGATCCCAATGTCAGAAGGAGCTTTCTAAGAAAAGCACTACTGACCAACAAACAACTGAGTAAAAAAACAAGTCTTTCCTAACTAAATTTCAACAATAAGCCAAACTACCATCCTACTTCAAGACATTTCAAAAAAGGTATGTCTCCGTTACGAACATCAACTACAGTTGAATGTTTCAAGCAAGAAAGGACATCCCTTAGTATTTAGCAATGTCCATTGATAACTAAAAAATGTTTAATCCATAGGATTCAAATCCCTAACACAGATGGTACTAGTGCCATCTGTGTATTCTTTGTTTAGCCGTTTATAACGGTTAACATGCTTATATCGTTTTTTGATGATTTGCATTTGTTTCAATTAAGGGCAGAACAGAAACAAGTGATTTCCATAGAAGGATTCAATATTTACACATACCATCCCTCTTAAAAAAGAACTATATTGCATAAAGAAAATAAGTGCAACTAGTTGCACTTATATAATAGTTATACTTTATTAAAAAAACGAATAATTGAGAAAATCTGAAATATTATATGAACCTCTTCCAATTGGTCGAATCGGTATTAATAAAAATACTGAAGAAGTAGTAGTTGCAAAAGATTTTTCTTGTTTTGCTCAAATGATTGAGGAATATATCGGATTTGGAGCAATTAATATTGTAATGCCTTCATCAGCTCCTGAAATCGAGTCATTAACACAAATGCCACTTTTACTCAGAGATAGGATTAAAATTGTGAACGACTCTGAAGAAATAGAAACAGTAAAAAGGGTTTTATTTAATATCAGAAACGAGTTTAATGCAAAGTTAAACGATGAAACAAATTTCTTGAAATTCCCAAAGAATACGGATAGAGAGATTATAGAAAATCTTGACCAAATACATTCTGATGTGAAAAAATTGGCTTTAGGATTTAATCATAATATACAAATTGGATTCGATAAAAAACAATCTATCAATTCTATAAGAAAAATCAGAAAAAGAGTATTAAACCCTAATTCTAGGTTAATCTTAGCGCAATTGGAAGGTCTTCTAAATCAATATACCGAAGTCAAATTTAATGCCTTAATAACACCTAAAGAAGATACCCCAAAGGAATTAATTTCAATATTTGATAAGTTAATTAACGATGTAACTTATTTAGAATATTCCGATACAATCACACAATTATCTATACCCGAAAAAAGGGATTCTGCTCTAGTAGATTTAAGAAGTTTAACACGTAATTTTAGTTCTAAAAAATATGCTCATACTGGTTGGGATTATATGACAAAATTATTGACTGTTTGGTCTGGAGTTCCTTTGCCTGATTCTAAAGCAATTGCAACAATAATAAAAGGTAAAGAACTTCCTCAATTCGTTAATCTAGATTTAGCCAAAGAAAAGGCTCTTGATATGTGGAAAAATTCAAATTTGACAAATACACCTTTAACCCGAACTGGAGAACCTATTAATTCTAAAAACATTAATTGGCTTCCTCCTCTTGGTACTATGAATATTAGGAGTGAAGGAAATAAATCATTTAGTATTGGTAAAGCAAGTGAATTATTAAAAGCACTTGAAAAAGTTATTCCTGAGTTAAATAAAAACAAAGTATAACACGGTATAAAAAACATAGGGCATTTGTGCTTAATCGAAAGTTCTGTGCATATTAACAAAGTCCGCTAAATATAAAATTTGGCGTTTATAGTAGAAAAGATGAAAGCAAAATATTTATATTTAGCTAAAAACGAAAGTGCTTATCACCTGCCCTACGTTTCTTATACGTAACGTTGTAAGCCATATGGTATGTTAAAGGCACATAGTTTACAAAGTTAAAGGGACATAGTTTACACTTTTTCAAGTTATAATTTGAAACAAAAATCAAATTATCATGCCTTGGAAAAGAACGACAATTATGGAACAAAAAATGGAATTATATAAAAGGATAATCGAAATAATTGATGCAAATCTGATTTACTGTCTGATTCCAATAATTCTGACTTTAATCCTTGTCGAACTCTTCTTCAAAAACCGATTTGAAACAAAGAAAACCCTGAATTTAATTCGTTGGACAATTGTTATCTATACTATAATTACGTGGACTTCCTATCTTATTGGAATGGCTACAAATCCAGACAAGTATGCTTTTATTGACCGAGCAACTGGACCTTATGCTTGGGCATATTGGATGATGTCTCTATCAGCTTTAATTTTACCTTTTACTTTACTCATTAAAAAATTAGCTTCAAAATTTTTGTATGTTCTATTTGTAGCATTTGCAATGAAAATCGGAATGTATTTTGAGCGTTTTGTAATAATTGTGACTAGTTTTCATCGAGACTATTTGCCCAACAATGGAAATTCTGAATTAGAAAATGGAAATGTTGAATTAATAGATTTATTCGCATTCGGAATTGGAATTGGAATTGGAATTGGAATGATATTCCTACAAGGCGTAATAATTACTATTCTGACTTTGGGAATATTTGAAATAATAAAAAGAAAATGAAATGGTTCCCACATAACCTTAAACACATAATAATAAACACATTGAAAAGGCAGTAAATCTAAAACCCATATACGATAAAGTATAACCCGTTTTACTTTATTCGTTGGAATCCTATACTTTTTTTCAATTTAAAACGTAATCATATTATTCTTATACTAAGTTTATCCTCTCTTGCGGCAAAGATGTAGAGCTTTATTACATTTCTTTTATCCTTCTACATTAATCTTTTGAAATTTGACAAAGAATTTATTAATCAGCTGCCTTGCAGCACAACCTTTCTATAAACTATGTCAAATTCAACAATTTTACCTGTTCAAACAACCAGCACCTCTGCTGAAAACACTACTGAACTTCACAACTATCTTTTGAAGATTTCAAAGAACGATACTCCTTATGCAAATCCTATCGGGGAAGCTGAGCCATTAATCTCCTTCAACGGCTACTATGCTCTTAATGGTACTGGCTCTTTCCTTACCATTGATACTAACCTACTAGTTAAAAACGGTGAGATCACTCCTCACGTAGCACTAATCTATTCACCAGATGGCATTACTTCCAATGTGTATCATCTTACCGGACCTGACCGAGCTTTCGAAACCGTGACTTGGAAAGGCACTACACTGACAGCTCAGGCTGGTATAGATAGTGGTGTACCAAATTTTACGCTTGAATTCACACGCAAAGACAACAATCAAGAAATCACCTCTTCCTTTCAAGGAAAGGTAACCGAAGGAGCCAGTGGGGCGATCTTAAATATCAATGGAAAAACCTACAACAACCCCATTCCGATGGAAATGTATGCCGGCACGTACCACGAAGACAAAGGAAAAGGGGATGAAATCCTAAAGATAGGGACGGACAACACACTGCAATACAACTACAACAATATTGGAGGCAGTGGAGGTCAGCTTCAGGATGTGAATATTTTCATCTACAACCTTAACATGTATGTGTTCTCTTTCAACAACCCATTAGACGCAAAGATGAATTACAGCATTATCATGGGAACATCGGCAAAAGGAGGCATGGTGTGCAACGATCTCTTTTCCATGAAAACCCCCAATTTATCCATCCCCCGCTCATTGCAGACAGTGACGACTACTCCCGTGATGAAGCCTGTTAATGGAACAAATGCAGCAAGTGAGGAACTAGCCAAGTTTGCAGGGTTCTATCGCCTTAATTCAAGCTCCCAAGTATTTGACAATGCATTCATATCAATCGAAGGAGAGTACAAAACCCACAACGACGGTTCAGAAGTTCACAAGGTCACTCTAGGCGTTTCTTTGGATGGTACTTCCTCCACTGTCTATACCTTTGACAACAGCATGACATTCGAGCAAAGTGGAAACAACTGGGTGCTTACCATTCCCATCACCGACCCTATAGGGGGAAATCTAACAATCAATTTCACACGCCAATACGAAAGCGCCTACTCACATGTTGGTAGCTACTATGGCTCTGTTGTGAGTATTTCAGGTAGTTATAACGTCGCCCAATTCAAAGGGGAAAGCTTACTCAACGTGGTACCTTTGATGGGATTTGCTGGAGCTCCGCTGAAAGTCACTGCGGCATCGAATGAAACGATTGTGATTAAAAGCAGCTCCGAGGTAGAATACCACGGCACATCCTATAAAGATTTAACCATTGTGCCTTTGATGTACATTGTAGGCTTTATCGACAAAGACGAAAACGAAGTGATTCTTTCTTTGGGAACCGACGGAGGAAAGGGGAACACATGCCTAACCACGATAACAAAAACCAAGATGGTCAATGGAAAACGAGTGGCCGGCGCCATTAAAAGCATTAAGCTTTATACAGCCATACCAGATGGAGACTCCGGTGAACCACAGCACTGATAACAGTATGTTTATCTAGAAGAACGCCTGGCCTCGTGTCAGGCCTCTTTTTATTCATTCTAGCAATCCTACAAACAAGACATTTCAAAATAGGAATACCTCAGTCACGGACATGAACAACGGTTGAATGTTTCAAGATACAAAGGACAACCAACATATTTGTCAATGCCGATTACATACTGTTCTGATTACAATAACTGATCAATCCGTAGACTACGAGGTCTCTGTTTTCAAAACAAAAAACACGTATAACTACGTATTTCTTTTGAAGATTAACTTCTGTAACTTTCATAACAAATAATGTTAGGGTACGGACACTCTCGCTACTTGGCAAACATTATTTAGATAAGGAAAACAAACGCAATCGTGTTTACATGCAAGTTATCTTGCATATAACCAAAAAGTACAGACCGTGGAAAATCACATAACCTTTATAAGCTTGACTGCCGCAATTCTTGGACTCGTTCTCATTGTTATGAAATTGATAGTGACAAACAAACAGATACGCAGAGAAAATGCTCTTGAAAGGCGTATGCTTGAAAAAGAAAGTTTGAAAAAGCTAGAGACTTTGAACAAGGAGAAAGAGGAAAAAGAAAGTAGAAGCGAAATACTCCAAATGTCAATGAATGTCGTATCGGATTATTTGGAAAATGAGCTACCTAAAAGGTTGAAGGACTATGTAACCGCTGATCAACTCAAAGTATTGGACGAAGACATCAAGTCCTACATTTCCAACAAGCTAAGACTGTTGGACAATATCGGTACTGAAAAAGCGATTTCTCAGAAGAAGAAAGTTGAGAAAACAATTGCAGAAGCCTTTGGCATTGTGATATCAGATCAGGCCATTGAATCGAACGGATTTGAAACATTCTTTACGGACAGAGTGGAAAGAAGGATAAAGGCACACACTGACAAAAAATAAACGGCATTAAAACAACCGCTATCAACAATTAAAACAAAAAGAAATGAAAGACCAGAAAAACCCCTCATTTAGAATTTACCCATCCATAGGAATAGCTCGTATGGGAAATGGACCAGCAACAAAGGAAGATGTTGTATTCAGTCCGGAAGTACCTTGGAAAAATTTATTCGAAACAGACATTAAACCACATACATCGGATGGTGCTTTAAAAAAGCAAGCACAACGATTCTACATATACAAATGTGACAACCAAGGGAATCCCTTGGAAAAGATAAGCCCCAACGATTACGATATTCAATGGTTTGTCGAAGTAGCCAACAAAAAGCCATTTTGGTATGATTTCAACAACAGTTTGGACCTCTCGGTCAACATGGAAGGGAACAACAAGAATTTAAGCAAGAAATTTTATGAGGATCGCATTGCGCCAGGCATAAGTGCAAGTTCTCGAAATCCAAACATTCCAAGTGAGGGCGTTGAAGAAAAAGGTATTCCCAACTCAAGGAAAGAGCTTGTAAACGGCCCTAATTTCGGATCCGTTTCCCTTGCCAACAACAGAATGGAGCTTGAAGGCCTCTTCCCCTTCCCTCGTGTTGGAGAAACAAGCAATATCGCCAATAAAATGAGAACCGTCCCTAAATCGGTGAAGCTAGGTACCATTGAATACGATGAAGATGGCAGCAATCCAGATACGAATGGATCGCTCATTTTCTATAGTGGAGATGGTGTTTCCGCCTCTTTGAATCCATCGGATCTCAATACGGATTTCGCCGACAACTCGAATTGGTATGACGACATTTGCGACGGTAGGGTAACGGCAAAACTAACACCAAGAGGCGGCGGAGAGACCATCGTCTTGGATGGCCCGGAAGCAGCTGCATGGATTGCAAGTGCTCCACCAGACTATGCACCACAAATCAATCCAATTTCGTCTTTGTATGATTTGGTTACTGGAGCCGCTCCGGGCGAACTCAAAACGAATGAAGCCTCTTGTTTGAGCATGGTACTTCCCTTGTTCTTCAAATTCTACCAAATGCAATGGGTCAACCTAAGTGATTTCCTAGCACCTTCGTTCAAAGAAGTGATTGACAAGTTAACATACAAAGGCAACTTCGATTTCCTCTACACACCTGGCCCTGAAAGCCAAGAAATACGCCAGGCCATCTTTACGCTTTTCAGAAACCCCAGATACGATTATATAAATGAAGCCATCATACCGAGTAAGGACGTCACGGATTTTGATGCTCTAGGCATCCCAGCACTTCCAGAGAAATTGCCCTATTATGTTGGTGATGGGATAAACTATCCAGGTAGCCCGGCACAATGGTTTGCCATTCCGCCAATGCTCTACGATCAATTGGAGCAATGGAGCAAAGGCAACTTTACAACACCACCAGAATTAGCCAAGCACAACCCTTCGAACATGATAGAATTGGGCGAATACTACCAAAGTGATTTCGTAAAAGCTTCAGCAGATCCTAAGAAGGCGCCATTGTTAATGACTCGTGCTGTTTTGGAAACCTTGTACGGTGGAGGATTCCACCCTGGTGTGGAGTTGACCTGGCCAATGCGTCATGCTCAAATGTATTCCGAGAATTCATTGACATTCGACTCTGTCAATGGCATCCAAAAATACGATCTTTTTGGTTTGAGGGAAGTTCGGATCAATTCTGCAAGCAGAGAAGTACAAGACAAGATATTCTTCAATGACTTTGGATTCTTGATGACTCCCGAAGATGTGAGAAACTCAATGGATTCAAAGAATCCAGAATATTGGCTATGGCAAATAACACCTGGAGACCTTACCAAATGGATGGGAATCCCATGGCAGTCCGATGCAGGGAGTTGTCAGGCTGTATGGACCAAAAGTCAATACCCTGTACCAGCTTGGTGGGCAGCAAATCTTCCAATAGACGTTTTGACAAACGAAAGCTACAAGGCCATAAAGGACTCCAATACCTTACCTGACACCAAACGCAATATCTATGCAAGCAGACAGCCTTGGCTTCAAACCACAGATACCGGCTATGTTGGATACCATGCGGAAGGAGGCTATTTAAATGGGTTGATCAACATGGTTTATCAATGGGATCAAATAGGAACAGTCGCAGCTCGAAAATTGGATCTGGAAGGCTATCCCAAAACGGTATACGTGTCTTTCGATGGTAAAGACGTAGAAGACGATCAACCTATTTTGCTAGGAGCAGCATACCCGAGTGAACCTGCACCAAGACGCACACCGTTTTACTCCAACACCGTAAAGGACGTGTTGATTCCATCCGACAAACTGGTCATACTCTCTGGTGAACCAGATGGAACTGGAACGACGTATGTGGATGACCAAGTGACAATCACCGTAAACGGAAACAAAGTCTATGAATTTGATTACAGCCATGGAAATTCTGGGAGGATAATTCCAAATGCTCCGATTGACCTTACTGAACAGTTTAAGCAGTATGCTGGCCAACGCGTAGAAATAACAACCACGTACACGGATTTATTTGGAGGTTCACAAGGTGCTTCCAGCTTTTTCCTAGTTTTCCTTTAGGAGAGTAATGAACATAACCCCTTCAATAATGAGTACAGATGTAGTTATAGTTGGCAATGGCATTTCGGGTCTAATCCTTTCAATTCTCTTAAAGGAAAAGAACATTGACCATGTCGTGTTGAATCGTGTAGAAAAACGAAAGACATTCGAATTGCCGGAAACAATACCACCTTCTACATTGGTATTATTGGAATCATTGAACTTACTGGCGCTTTTTTCAAAAAGCGCCAGTAAGACCTTTGGTTATCATTCCCTTTGGAATTCAGATAGCGTCACCACCGACAATTTCTTCAACCACAATCCATACAAGCATGGCCTGAAATTGAATAAGAAAAAATTGCTGAATGACCTAGAAGCATTGGTAACTGGCAATGTAATGCATTTCAACAATCTAATAGACATAGATCGGTCGGATGAAAATGTCACCGTCAGGATTGAATCCAACAATGTCATACAAACCATAACCAGTCGGATCATAGTAGATGCAACTGGTAGAAATAGAGCCGTTTTAAAGCACCTTGGAATTATAAGCGAATCGTTCGACAACCAAGTAGCATTGAGCTGCCACCTACCCTATTTCAAGCATCCCCAATTGATTCATCCAGTATTTGTAGAATCTTTTGAGAACGGATGGGGCATTGTTTCTTCCTTGAACGAACGGATTAACGGCATGACCCTCCATACACAAAAAGGAAGTCCCATACTCCCACGACTAAAAGAGTATCGGAATTGGAAAGACATACTCTCGAACACCAAACTGTTGAAAGATTTTCTTGCCGACGATGGCAATTGCAAGGTAGTTGGTGGAAAGGCCAATTCATCCAGAGCTTCACAAATTTCTGGTTCCAATTGGCTGGCCATAGGAGATGCAGCAATAGCACTCGATCCTTTGTCGTCTCACGGAATTTCAAACGCGATCTATTGTGCAAATTCTGCATCCAAGGCCATTGAATCACATGTAACAAATGATACAACCACCTCATTCAAGGGTTACGAAGACACTATTAATCAAGTGTTTGATGAGTATTTAAAGCAAAAGATGAAATTGTACGATACAGTCAATCACTGATAAAAAAGAAAAAAAACAAACGGGGAATATTCCAAGACATTTCCACCGCCATCATTGCGCTAAAAATCAATTGTTGCCTATTTTCAAGTTAGTGTAAATAGTGTTTAAAACAGTAGTCAAATAAAAGGCTGCCCTCGAAACAGCCTCAAAATCCAATTATAAGTCACTTGTAAAAATGTGATTTGATTCCTTGTAGATCGTAAATCCCTATTGATCTTAAAATTCAAAAACACGATGCAACCTAAAATCAGACTGAACTAATTCAGTATAGATGTAACAAGTACGAAAGGGAATACCCTACCCCACAAAGAAAACAATGTTGAAAAAAGTAGTTATGAAAGCTTGGATCTCAATAGAAGGCCAACATTGTCCAAAACGCAATCAAGGAATGCCACAAGCCTCTCGTAAGCTTGGTGACAACTGGTTCGAGAGGAAAAAACTTAGACGTACTCAAATGCTTATGACTGTAAGGGAAGAATAGAGAATATGCAAGAAAGAGGACTTGACACAGATTACACCAACATTTAAAACAACTATTAAAGAAAAAAGCACCTTACTGTGCTTCAGGTGCTTTTTAGTACTGGTCTTTCTTTCGTTGAAGAAAACATTACTTTATCTATCATATAGACAGATGAAGCTTAAAAAACCCTACTTAATTGTATACGTTGAATATCAACAATATAAAAAATCAAACAATCAATAGGATGGATATGAATCCACTAAAAAAAGATTGCAAAATAGTCAAAGATGAAAATTGGGATTCGGAATACCTCCCGAGCTACCTTGATGATGAGTACTCATTAATTTAAAACAGTAAGCAAATAAAAGGCTACCATATGTGAGTAGCCTTTTACAACATAGATCAAAAAAACCACTCGGAGAAAATAGAATAAAGCCAACAAACGCCATCAAAAGACGCGTTTCATCTAAACCTTGTCAATGTGACTCACGCCAAAAGAACTACATAAAATGCAATTAATCCATACAATAAATAAGATTACACTTATCTTTAGACTATAAAACACCTACATATGACATATTTAAAAGCTGCGTAAAATCATTTTTAAACTGGCGCCATTTAGGACAAGACATAAAAAACGAACAGAATATGAAATTCACTCTTATACGTTTATTTATAACCCTTCTTTTATTATCTTATTGCAAGGAAGAGGAAACCATAGGTATTGCAGAAGAAAGCGCCCCTTTTAGTGAAAGTGAAGTACAAATTTTCAATTGGTTTGAAAATCAACAATTGTCCAATGGATTGCTGGAAAGTGCAGAAAACGGAAATGTGGTATCATTATATGACAATGCATTGGCAGCAATGGTCTTCATGCTAAAAGAAGACTTCACAAAAGCTGAAAAAATATTTGATTATTTCAATGCTCATATTGACATCGAATTAACAAGTGGTGTTGGCGGTTTTTCTCAATTAAGGGATAGAAATGGCATTCCTAACAATCATCGCTGGATGGGTGACAATGCATGGCTACTCATTGCTTTGAACAACTACAAGGAAAAGACAGGAAATACAACCTATGATCATTTGGCTTCAGAAATCACCAGTTGGTTACAAAGCCTACAAGATACGGATGGTGGTTTGTTTGCAGGATATAGATCAAACGATGAATTGATGAATCATAAAGTGACTGAAGGCAACATAGATACTTTTAACGCGATAGAGGGCTTTTCCCCTTTTCACGTTCAACTACTGGATTTCTTGGAGAATGACAGGTGGGACAATTTAGACAAAAACCTAGTGGCATGGCCTACAAACCCAGCTTACTTGTATGCCTTGGATCTTCACCCTTGGAGTTATTTAATGTTCAACAACTACCCAGTATCTGCTTTAACCACAACTCAACGCTACTTAACCACTCAAACGGCTACCAACGGAGCGCAAATAACTGGTTATTGCTTTGATGTTGACAAAGATGTCGTTTGGCTGGAAGGTACTGGGCAAATGGCACTTGCCTTCGGTATGGCAGGTATGGAAGATGAGAAAGCCCATTACTTATCTGAAATGGAAAAAGCAACTATTTCCAGTACCATTTATTCCAATGCTTCGGGTTTTCCCTATGCAAGCAACCTCGGAACCTCCTATGGGGCAGATGCTCTATGGAATGGTGCCAATACCAATATTTCAATATCTGGGGGTGCATGGTATTTATTTGCAAAACAAGGTTTTAATCCTTTTGCCATTGGTCGTGACAAAAATATTCCCGTGTCGGATATTTTTTGGATGAATTAAATGGAGAGCAAACAAATTACCATACCGAACAAAGTACTCTCATAAAAAGCCCTAGTCCAGTTCTTAAATCAAAGTCAATGCATTCTTCAATTATTTGATATGATTTTGAAGTGTTGATTATTTCGATGGAATCATCGATAATTCAACACGACATAACTTACTCCTTCTCCCAATATGGGATCCTATCCTCATGCGGTCACCTTCCTCGTTTTGTGATACAAGCCAGTGCTTCCATATGAGCTTCACCATGGATTTCGTTAAAGTTCGAGCATTCATAGACATGTACTCGATTTCATAGGGGATCTCTTTCTTTGCAACTGCCAGTGTTCTACTTGGCAATCTCAAGTCTTTGTGTTTTTATAAAACCCCAAAGATGCTCGACACGTCACCTTATACTACAGACTCTGTAGTTAAAAACTAGTGGTTTCAAGCTAATTTTTCAATGTCATGAATTGTTTTCTTTAGCCTGTTAATCAATTCCCGTATTTCCTCTTCGTCATATGCTGCAAAGCCAATTCGCATATGATTGTGACCTAACTTAGCGCCATCGTAACGTTGCCAATCTCCAATTTCCAATTGGTATTTCCTTGCAACTTCGGATACGGTTTCCCATGAATAATTTGAATTCAATCGTGCCCAAACGGCCATTCCTCCCTTTGGAGTTTCAAACTGAAAAAAATCACCTAATTCATCCTTCAATAGTTTGCAAAACAAATCTCGTCGTTGCTTGTATATTCTCATCACTTTGCGAATATGCCTATCCAAATCCCCCGATTTTATAAAGCTCGCAAATGTCAACTCCAACAATGCATCTCCTTGCCTATCTATGAAGCCTCTCAATTTGGATGCTTCATCCACAAATTCCTTCGAGGCAATCAAATAGCCTATTCTAAAAACTGGTGCAACCGTTTTACAAAGCGAACCGATGTAAATTACGTTTCCGTTTGTATCATGGCTTGCCAATGGTAAAATTGGGGCATGATTGTAATTGAAATCATAATCGTAGTCATCTTCGACAATTGCAAAATCATACTGCCTTGCAAGGTTTAAAAGATGGATTCTCCTTTTGGCAGAAAGTGTTACCGTTGTTGGGTGATGATGATGAGAAGTTACATAAACAGCTTTAATTTGTTGTCGTTTGCATAGATTTTCAATTTCATCTGTTACAATTCCGTCTTCATCCACCAAAACGCGTTTTAACTTTGCTTGTCGATTTAAAAAGGTGGAATCTGCAGACTCATAATTGGTATCCCCAACTACGATTACATCCTCTTTTTGAAGCAACAATTGAGACGACAGCCAAATTCCCATTTGACTACCACGTGTAATCAACACATTTTCTTTGGCAATGTGCAAGCCTCTGGTAAAATTCAAATAATCGACCAAGACCTCTCGTAAGGCATCATTTCCGTAAGTAGAGCCGTATGATAAATGTTCATGTACATTTTTCTTGGCAGAAATCCTTCTATACGTCCTTGCAATTTCATCAATTGGAGCCAATCTCCCATCCGAAACACCATCATTGAAATACATGAAACCATCAACTTTATTTGCTTTTTTTTCTGGTAGAACGTCATTCTTATAAAAAGAAAACCCGGCATTCCTCTTTAAATCAAAAACTTCGGAGTCATTTATTTTTTTCTGATGCAATACTGGCAAGCTACGAAGTATGAAAGTTCCCTTTTTAGGAATGCTTTCTACCCATCCTTGCAGCAACAGCTCCTCATAGCAGGCAACGACCGTCTTTCTATGAACATTCAATTGCTCTGCCAAAGTTCTACTCCCTGGGAGTTTCGTATTGGGAGCCAAAGTCTGGTTTTTAATACATTGAATGATTTGATTCGACAATTGCAAATACAATGCTTGATTGCATTTTCTATCAAATTGAATACTCGTTTTAAATGGAAACATCTGGACTATCTATTATATGCATTCTGGACGATTTAAACACACCATAAATATACTATTTTTGAAATACAAAAGCAGTAAAATGACAAAATCAGACTTAAATCCATCAGAATTTGACATGTATTATCTAAGATACATTGACAAGCTATCTAACAAAACCAAACTAAGAAGGGGCTTTGAAACTGGGAAAGACACTTTAATCGACTTCTTTGAAACCATACCCAATGAGAAATTGTCGCATCGCTACCAACCAGATAAATGGAGCATAAAAGAAGTGCTGCAGCATTTAATCGATACGGAACGTATTTTTATGTATAGATGCTTTAGAATTGCCAGACGAGATGCAACTGCCCTATCCGGATTCGATCAAGACACATATGTTGGGCCGTCTGGTGCCGATGACAAATCAATGGAAGATCTATTAAATGAATTTACCATGAATCGCAACAACTCGATCTCACTACTGAATGGCTTGACAGATGAAAATCTATCCTTCATAGGAAATTCCAGCGGATGTGACATGTCTGCTAGGGTAGCTGCCTTTACTATTTTAGGCCATGACATTTGGCATATGGAAGTAATCCAAAAAAACTATTTATGACATGTTGGAAATTAGACCCAATTGTGAGCATTGCGACAAAGATTTGCCAAACACGGCCACGGATGCCATGATTTGCTCCTTCGAATGCACCTACTGCAAAGAATGCGCTCTTGAAATCTTTGAAAACGTATGCCCTAGTTGTTCAGGAAATTTTGTTGAACGTCCAATTAGACCTCAAAAGGAAATAGAGAAAAATCCAGCTTCTAGCAAACATATATTCAAACCAAAAGACCTGGAAAAAACTAAAATGAATTCAGAGAGATTCAAACACGTTCCTCCAGAAAAAAGATAAGACGCGAATGTTGTCCCAATCGACGGTGATGGTTATGTTGCTTTAGTTCCATACGGCCATCATATGATGAAGAATACGAATAAGAAAACAGCTATGATCAAAATAAGAGAAGCAAAAGAGGCAGACACGCATATCTTGGCACTCTTGGGAAGAATAACATACACTGAATCCCATGGCCACTTCATTGACGATCAAAAAGATTTGTCAAAATACAACGACGACGCTTTTTCCGTTTCCAAAACGAAACAAGACCTAAACAATCCCAAGAACCTCTTCTATATTGTCCATGTGAACGATTTGCCCGTTGGTTATGCAAAATTGGTGTTGAACGCAATGCATGAAAGTGTCGTTTCACAAAACAATTGTCGCCTGGAAAGGATCTACATCCTAAATGAATTCATACCATTGAAAATTGGGCAACGGCTTCTAACTTTTGTCGAGGAGAAAGTCAAAGCATTGCAATTGGATACCATATGGCTTTCCGTCTACATAAAAAACAACAGAGCCATTAGGTTCTATCAAAAAAATGAATATGAAGACGTTGGAGAATTAAATTTTCTAGTCAACGGAAAAGAATATGAAAATATAGTCTTCTCTAAAAAATTACAAGTATGAAAGAATACTCTAAATCAAAATTAAACAGAATAAAGCGCGGACAAAATAGGGCTACCTACGATGTTGAAAAAATCAACACCATCTTGGATGCCGGTTTTATCGGTTATGTCAGTTATGCATACCAAGGTCGAGCAATTACACTTCCCATGGCCTACGGAAGAAAGGGAGACAAAATCTATTTGCACGGCTCACAAGCCAACAGGATGCTACTAAATCTATTAGATGCCAAAGAAATGAGCATGACAGTCATGCATTTGGATGCTTTGGTCTTGGCTCGTTCCGGTTTACACCATTCGGTGAATTATCGTTCTGCAACCTTATTTGGTTCAGTGAAGAAAATAGAAGACACAGAAGAAAAAGATGCTGCTCTTTTTTGTTTCATGGAACATATGATGAAAGGCCGTTGGGACGGAATTAGGCCCATGTCCCAAGAAGAGTTATATAGGACACTAGTTGTAGAAATGACCATTGAAACCGCTTCAGCAAAAATTAGAGATGTTGGTGTTGCCGATGAACCTGAGGATTACAGTTTGGATGTTTGGGCTGGTTTGGTTCCTTTGAAGCAAGTAGCAGAATACCCCATTCCAGACGAAGGCTTACCACAGAAGATGGAAATTCCAAAACACGTTTTAGATTATTACCAGCAAAACAAGGAATAAAATCAATGATTGCTTTGGATTATGCTAGGTTTGACATCGTCAATCGTACTTAAAGAATAGTCTGTAGCAGACTCGTCAAACAAAAAACAAAACGTTTTTCAGAAAATACAGTCATAAAAAAATTGAAAACTTATATTTGTACAAACGTGTACAAATATGGACAAATCGAAACCACTTCTTAAAATTAACGATGTCGCAAAAAACTTGAATGTATCCCTAAAAACGGTTAGACGACACATACATTCAGGCGAATTGAAATCGACGAAGGTCGGTGGTGTGCATCGCATTGCAGAAGATGATTACGACGACTTCATAAAGTCCTTCGATGCGTTAGAAGAAAAGGAGACACTTGTCAAGACAGCATTGCCAAAACGATCCAAATCAAAAAAAACGGACAAAATCAATTGGGTGGACATCAGTGAAGAATGGGACAATCCAAAAAAATCCAATTTCACCTCTGCCGATTTGTTTTGTGGCACTGGAGGAATGGCCTTGGGCTTTGAAATGGCAGGTTTCAAACCTATTTGTGGATTGGATTGGTTCAAAGAAGCTGGGCAATCCTATCGTAGAAACCTGAAACACAAACACGTTGAAGGAGACATTACGAATCCAAGCATAAAAAAGAAATTCATCTCTACCGTAAAGAAACAATTGAAGGGAAAGCGCCTAACGGTGCTTTCCGGTGGTTTTCCATGTCAAGGCTTTAGCATGTCCGGAAGCCGTATCGTGGAAGACGAACGCAATTCGCTATACAAGGACATGTTGGAAATAATTGCCGAATTGGATCCAGAATACATCGTCGCAGAAAATGTAAAGGGATTGCGATCCATGCTAAAGGGCAAGGTAGAAGACAAGATCGTAAAGGACATGGAAGCTTTGGGTTACAAAGTGAACGTCACCGTCTTGAATGCTGCCGACTATTACGTACCGCAAAAGAGGGAGCGTATCATATTCGTTGCCAACAAGATCGACAAGACCAACTACCACCCTGCTCCATTGTTGGAACCAGGATCGTACATTACCACGAAGGAAGCCATAAGGGACTTGATAAAGGTTCCAGACGACAAGTCCATAAACCACGTGCGCACCAAACACCGTGACGACATGAAAGAACGCCTAGCATTGGTTCCAGAAGGTAAAAGCCTGTATGACAACTACTCGGACTCTTGGAAAAAATGTCCTTGGAACGAAGCCAGTTGTACCATAAAGGAAAACCATGGCGGTGTAAACATTCACCCGATAGAACCTCGAGTCATCACCGTTCGTGAAATGGCAAGATTGCAATCGTTTCCGGATTGGTTCATCTTTGAAGGCCCAAAGTCCAAACAAATGGTACAAATAGGAAATGCCGTTCCACCTCTATTGGCAAAAGCCATAGGCTTGGCAATTAGAAAGTCCCATACCGAATAACTTCAAAAAAGATATGGTTATCCCATTTCTTTCTTGATCTTTTTTAAATTGAAAGTAGCAAGCATTCGTTTATTTTTCATAATTTAACTGATTGAATTAATCTTGTTATCATGAATATCATAAAGATAAAAGACGAAAGTGCCGCTGGCGACATCCTAAACGAAATAACCCTTAAATTCAAAGAGGAATTCATAACCATTTCCGATCTCATAAAAGCGAGAATAGAAATGGAAATTGAACGTTATGAGGACAATGTGGAATCTTATAAAATGGGATTGGTCCTCCCCACAAAAATCGAAAGCAGACTAAACGACAAAAGAAAGAAGGAGATAGATCCTGAACAACAACTGTATGTAGCCCTCGATGCATTCAACAACAATGGCTTTATTTTATTGGTGGATGACGAGCAAGTCGAAAACATAGAACAAAGGGTTCTCGTAGACGAATCCACAGCTGTTTCATTCATAAAGTTGACACCTCTTGTTGGCGGTTAAAATACACAAGCAACATGTTTAGCTTATTCAAGAAAAAAAAGGAAAACCAAAAAATAGACAATGTAGAAAGCTTGGTGCAAAGCATCATAAAACAGAGGCATTACGTATACAGTGCCAATGACCTTCGTGAAATAGAAGCATACAATGCCTTGAAAAAGGAGTCCAAATCATTTCAAAAGGAATTCATAGTCGATGCTCTACATTATTTGGAGCATGTACTAGACAAGGAAAACCAAATCTTCAAAAAGAACAATGACGATACTTACAAGTATCGACTGGTCACTTATGCCATAAGTAACGGATTAATGCGAAGAAATCTCGATTATTCTGAAAAAGAGTGGATTGACATGTTTCAGTCCATACGAGACATCTCCAAAAACATCAAGAACTTTTCGTTAAGTGACTTTCCTGTAAATTACGCCGTACAGCAAATAGAGCGTTACATAAAAAAAGAAGGTTTGTCCGAGCCTCTTTCTTCTTACATTAAAAGCATGTTGCAATGGGACATTTTAAATACCTCACATTCTGGATATTGGGGAAGCGACTTAAAGAAATCTGCTTCCAAGCTTAGTAAAATTGTTCAAAGTGATGATGAGGTCGTGTTCTTTTCATTGAAAACGGAAGACATTGGAGATGCCGTAAATACAATCATAGCAGATAGCAAAAAAAATTGCAACGAGCTTCATCAACTATTGTATCTAACCTACGATGCCACTGGTTCCAAACCTTCAAAAAAATTTCAATCACAAATAGATGACTTGATAAAAGTCATTGGCAAGAACGAATACCGAAAGCTGGCGCAAGACATACTTTCCAATGTCATAAATCATCCCATTACCGAAAAGATTAGAAAATACAACTACGGCAACGAGGTTAATGAATACAAGGAATACACTTTCCTATGCGACCCAAGCAAGCAATTCATAAAAGGGATCGTTTGGACAATGACACCTTATTCGGACAAAGAGACATTGATCATATTAAGCAAGCTCCTTGAAAAATCCTATACGAAAATGCCAGGAGTTGGTCCAGCCGCTGCCGCCATTGGAAATGCCTGCATTTATGTGATGGGGAACATGAGAGGCAAGGATGGATTGGGTGCATTATCCAGAATAAAGTTGAAATTAAAACAAAACAACGTCAAAAAAGCAATCGACAAATACTTGGAATTGGGGGCAAAAAAATACAATGTCTCCGTTGAAGAACTAAAGGAAATGTCCGTTCCCGATTTTCAGCTTGTAAATGGGACTAAGTCAATTGATTTTGACGATTACAAATTAAACATCAGCATTGATGGCCCAAAATTGAGTCAGCAATGGATCAAACCAGACGGAACAACAATTAAATCGGTTCCGAGCATCGTCAAGAACTCAATCAAACATTCCAATGCATTAAAAGAGTTACGAAAGGAATTAAAGGAAATTCAAAAAACTTATTCTTCTCAAAAACAACGCATCGACAACCAGTTCATTTTAAATCGAACTTGGGATTTCGAAGCCTTTGAAAAATATTATTTAAATCATGGACTAGTAAGCCCCATTGCCTCAAAATTGATTTGGACTTTTGAAAATGACAAAGGCAAGAAATCCGATGTGATTTTAATTGATGAAGAATGGCAAGATTCCGAAGGAAACAGTGTAGAATGGATAGACGACAAATGCAGCATAAAACTTTGGCATCCCGTTTTCGCATCGGAGCAAGAGATTGTAGATTGGCGTGACAGAATGCTGGACTTGGAGCTAAAACAACCCATAAAGCAAGCCTTTAGGGAGCTTTACATTTTAACCGATGCCGAAATAAACACGAGAAGCTATTCCAATAGAATGGCGGCTCACATCTTAAAGCAGCATCAATTCAATGCCTTGGCTGGTTTGCGCGGATGGAAATATTCGCTTATGGGAGCGTATGACGATGGTAGAGACAGTGAGACCTGCAATAAATACCTTCCCGAATATAAAATCACAGCCGAATATTGGATAGATGAATTGAACGACCACGATGCCTTTAACGATGCAGGCATATGGCTATACATGGCAACGGATCAAGTAAAATTCAAAAATGAAGACAATGAATTGATGGATCTCGTTGACGTTCCAAAAATCGTCTTTTCCGAAGTCATGAGGGATGTCGATTTGTTTGTTGGCGTTTGTAGTGTTGGTAACGACCCCGAATGGAGAGACAATGGAGGCGAAAGACAAACCCACCGAGATTACTGGACCTCCTATTCTTTTGGAGATTTGACTGAAATTGCAAAAACACGAAAGACCATCCTTGAAAGATTGCTTCCTAGATTGAGCAAATTGAAAGGAAAAGCCACGATAGATGGCAAATTTTTAATTGTGGAAGGGTCACTTCGCACATACAAGATTCACATAGGAAGCGGAAACATCTTGATGGAACCCAACGATCAGTATCTATGCATCATACCTTCCCGTTCCACAAACAAGGCCACGGATCGCTTGTTCATTCCTTTTGAAGGAGACAAAGGGCTGTCCATCGTATTGAGCAAAGCCTTTTTGTTGGCAGAAGACACCAAAATTGAGGATACCACCATTACGAGTCAAATCAATAGAAATTGATGTCCTCCTTTTTCGAAGTGCACCACAAACTAATTGGTGAAGATTCCCAAGCGAACATTTCATCGTCTCACATTGCCATAGTTGGCATTGGCGGACTCGGTTGCTCTGTAGCAATGGGGCTTGTCCGTCTAGGCGTAAAAAATCTGACACTAATGGATCATGATGAGATCGAAGCCTCCAACATCCCCAGGCAAATACTATTCGATCATAGCGATGTCGGATTCTCAAAGGTCACTGTTGCCAAACAAAAGCTATCTCAAATTTTTGACGACCTGAACATTGCGACCATCAAGGTTTCCATCTCAGCCAAAAATGGCACTAACCATTTGAATGGAGCTGATATCGTCATTGATTGCACGGACAACCACATTGCCCGTTACGCCATTAGTAGATGTTGCGAAACCCTAGACATCCCAATGATCTATGGTGGCGTAGAAGGTTTCAATGGACAAGTAGGCGTATTCAGCTTGCATGGCAGCAAACCCTTTCATGTTCTTTTCCCTAAAGTAGAAGCACTGGTAAGCAACGAACAATGCAATGCTTCTGGGGTACTGCCTTTTGTGGTTCAATCCGTAGGTAACCTTCAAGTCATAGAAGCTTATAAAATAATAAGAGATGAAGACAACATTTTAAACAATAGGTTGTTATGCATAAATGTACTCACTGGCAAACAGCGCATCATCAATCTAGACATCAAGAAATGAAACACTCTTCATAAAAAAGAGAAGCTGAACCAATTCAACTTCTCTTTTTTTTCATTAGAAATTCTCTTCCTTAAAATAGGATTACATCACAATGTCATTGGTCCATTCATAGGGTTCTGGAATGTCCGTATCATCAATGAGTTGTCTAATGTCTATTTCTATTCCTCTGCTCATATCTGTAATGGGAACATCGTTTGGCCCACCTTCAAATGGGTTTTCTGTATTTTCCCCAATGGCTTCCATGGTGTGAAACACCCAAGCTATCAGAGCACTAAATGGGACGGAAAACCACACAAAATGTCTTGCTATGGTTTCTTGAGCTACATGCATCAAAGATTCGCGTTCTTCATGCTTCTCCAACAGTTCTAGTATTTTATTTCCAAAACCATCAAATTCCTCCATGATTCCATAAGGGATGAGCAAGATGAAAATCCATACAAACAAGTAATTGAGCGTTGCAAATTGTCTTGGATATGGAAAATTCTTGATACGTTCGCTTTTACCTTGAAGTGCATAGAACTCTACCAACATATTCGACATTTCCATATGCCGAAAATCTTCGATCAAGCCTTGGCTCTTCAATTGTTTCAAACGCTTGGATTGAATACCCAACAATTGCGACGCTTGATTCCCTTTTGCAAACACCTCATCATATTCTGCCTCGGAAACATATGGTCCTATGGCATCTTCAATTGGTATTTCATCTTCACAAACCCTGTACTTGGCCGCTCTGAATTCCCTATTGGATCGTTTGGCCTTAAGGTGCATTTCCCAAGGTTTGTCTTTTCTCAACTGATATCGCAATGCTGTCAACCATGCTATGTGACGATGAACCAATTCGCGTTGAACAATCTTTAGCTCCTCTTCGGTCTTTACCTGAACTGCATGATCGTTGTTGATGAAATCCTTTACCATTATGGTCCATGAACGCGAGGCGTTGACTATGCCTCCCCAAATCTTGCGAGCTTCCCACAACCTATCGTAGGATGCATTGTTTTTAAAACTCACGATAAATGCCACCGCCGTTCCCAAAACACCCAATGGCAACCATGGTACGTGCAACCATCTCAACCCCAACACATCGAAAAGAAAAACTGGTATCGCTCCCAAAAAAAGAAATAGTAAAATATGACGGCGTGTCCATTTCAACACTCCTTTTATAGGAAATATTCGCTTTGTATACATTTGGTTCGGCTCGATTTATTGTATGAAATATACGAAAAACCAATAATCGAACAGTAATTTTATTTTGTCCTTTGCATTGAACCAACTTAAGGGTTAGCACTTCGTCATAAAGGCAGAAAGCGAAATGATTTTATATACATAGTTACAAGAAGTATTATAATCTCAATAAAAAAAATCTCAGATTGCATTTAATCTGAGATTTTTAAACTTATATGACATAATTAAGATGCTGTCTTAATTGAATATTAATGTTCCTCATTCAAATAAATAAGCCATGTTTGTTTGCTATTTGATTACAATCTTTCCTGTATAGATTTTATTGTCTGCTTTCACATTAAATAGATATACTCCTTTAGTCAAAAATGAAACATCCAGTTTTTCATAGTCACTACCAAATGCACCTTTGATAACGGAAGCGCCGTGAATGGTCATTATTTCATAATTCGCTTGAATGAAATCATGCTTAATATTGATTTCTCCGTTTGCAGGGTTGGGAAATATCTGAAAGCCGATTTCATCATCAAAGTCAGTAACCGACAAAGATGCAGGAGGAACTTCCCCAGAGATGAAGTATCTACCCAACGAACCGTAATCGGTATATCCATCGCCTAAAGGGTCTCCGAATCCCACTCCATCTATTTCCATGTAATAGGTACCTTCTGCAACTGTTTCATTCAAAGTAGAAGCAGCAAACCCATCGGTATCCGCACTGGCTATTTCCGTGCCGGAAGCATCTAACAATCTAACTTTCAGGTCTAGATTTTGTGAATAGTCATACTGATTTGCAGGTCTAACTTCTAGATTGATCGTACCTTCACCCACTTCCATCTTAAAAAGATCCACATCCATTGTCTGACCTATTATCCCAAAGTTCCCACTCTCCAGTACATCTCCATTGTCTTCAATGGACAAATCGGTGCTACTGGCCATGTCATTGCCATGATCGTCGGTTCTGTATCCCACGCCATTGGTATTTCCCGACATTATTTGGAGATCGTCTTCCGAATTGTTGGCTCCGGAATATTCTCCCTTGCTGAATTGGGAATAGCCATCGGTTACCGTTCCCATTATCACACGATAAAAGCCATGTCCAGGATAATATTCAGCAGATGCGTTTCCATCATGATGCAGCCCGAAAGTATGTCCAGCCTCATGAGACCCCACATTTGCTGCTTTAACGGGAGATTGCACGGGGCCTCCCATTTTCACCCAACACGGATCACCGCTACCATTGTTAAAAGACCCCAATATGGCTACGCCAGGATTGCTGGGATAGGTATTGTTGAATATGATCATCTGCCTGGAATATATGTTCGCATTGTCATATACACTTCTTGTAGTGGTTACATTAATATTGAAAGGCGCATAATCTTCCGATATCACATAGAATACTTCTTCTATTTCGGCATCGGTAAGTCCAGCAGCTGCAGCATTGATGGTTCCCCAAGATCCTCCCGACACATTTTCTCCATCGAAATCCAAATAAAGGACTCCGGGAGCACCAGGAAAACTTTCCAATTCGGGTACCATTGTATTTTTCAGGTTATGATTTGGCCAACTATCTTCCTCTTGTTTTTCCAAGATGGAAGATGTGTCCTTGATGATGCAAACTTGAGAGTGAATGTCCTCCTTTTCAATGAAGACTTCTTTTTGTTCATTCGTGGATATCACATAAGCTTCATCGTTATCATAAAACAATAGTTTGCCTTTGATGCCTTTGTCGTCTCCTTTTATGAAGAAAGTCGCATTTTGGTAGCCATCCACCTTTCCAAAAAGGTAGTAACTTCCTTCTGTGCAATCGTTTGATTGAATGTTTATGACAAATGTTTTTTGATCGGCAACTTCTATGCTGATCTTTTGTTCTTTGATCGATTTCGAGTGCGATTCGACATGGGGTCTTACAAACTCTTCCAAGCTTCCCAACTTATGTAGTGACTTAGATTCTTGCGAATGGATTATTGTCGTACTACATAGCAGTAGCAGCAGTCCAGAAATTGATCTTAAAAAAAATGTAAATGTTGAATGTAGAGCATCCATAATAACGAGGGTTTATGAAATTGATTAGACTTGATTAACTTAAACACACTGGTTAACTTCTTGGAAAGGGGCTTAATTTTCAAATTATTACATTCAAATATAGCATTTATTTAGGACTTATCGTTTTTTAGCATTGTTTTACACTAATTGTTTGTTTATCAAACTTTTGATGCAAATACAACAAACCTTAGGTTTTACAATATCCTACATATGCTGAATTCTCTTATATAATTTATAAATAGTATACGTATTTATATGGAAAAAAGACGTTTTGTTCATCTAAATAAAATTTTATTGAAGAACGTCACAAAATCTAATAATCAAGTAGTTTCTCTATTTTAGCCTTCACTTTTTCAGTTGAAGGAATCATTGTTTGCTCCAAAGTGGAATTCAACGGAATTGCAGGCATATTTTCGCTACCAATGGTCATTACGGGAGCATCTAAATATTTAAAGCATTCTTCTTGGATCTTTCCTGCCAAAGCTCTTGCAAAACTATTGTTTGAAGGTTCTTCTGTCACAACCAGACATTTCCCTGTTTTCTTGACCGATTTCATGATGGTGTCTTCATCCAAAGGAAACAAGGTTCGCAAATCGATAACTTCTATTTGATCTTGCATTCCCAGTTCTTCCGTGGCATTCATTGCCCAATGCACTCCCATTCCGTATGTGACGATGGTCAACGTCTCCACATTTTCCTGTTTCCAGATTTCTTGCAATACCCAAGCCTTTCCAAAAGGCAATACATAGTCTTCACTTGGCTCAACCGATGTTGCTCCTTGTGTTCCTTTAACTTTACTCCAATACAGTCCTTTATGCTCTAAAATAACTACTGGGTTTGGATCGTAGTATGCTGCCTTCATCAAACCCTTCAAATCGGCTCCGTTGCTTGGGTATGCAATTTTTATTCCTCTAATGTTTGTGATTACGCTTTCTACCGAAGACGAATGGTATGGCCCTCCACTTCCATAAGCTCCTATTGGCACACGAAGAATCATGCTTACCGGCCATTTTCCATTGGACAGGTAGCAACTACGACTTACTTCTGTAAACAACTGATTTAGTCCAGGCCAGATATAATCGGCAAACTGAACTTCTACGATTGGTTTTAGACCCACTGCACTCATACCAACGGTTGAACCTACGATGAAGGCTTCTTGAATTGGCGTGTTGAACACACGATCGTCTCCAAACTTTTGCGCCAATGTCGCTGCTTCCCTAAACACACCGCCAAGTCTTCCTCCAACATCTTGTCCGTATAGCAAGCATTCCTTGTGTTGTTTCATCAATTCTTCGACAGCAAACAACGCACAATCTACCATCACCACTTTTTCTGCTCCTTCAGGTGCACGAACTCCTTTTTCCTCTGTGATTGGTGTTGGTGCAAAATCGTGAGTGAATAGGTCTTCTGGTGTTGGGTCTTCTGCCTTCAACGCCTTTTCGAAATCGGATTGTACTTTCTCCCTTGCAGAGTTCTCAATGCCATTGACTTCTTTATCCGAAAAACCAACATCCAACAATTGTTTTTTCAATACCGGATATGGATCCCGAGAACGTGCTTCTTCCAAATCATCGCGATACCATTCCATGCGCACTCCGGAAGTATGGTGATTTAACAAAGGTACTTTTGCGTGTACCAAAAATGGTCGGCGTTCGGTACGTATGGTTTCAATTACTTTTTCCAAAGCTTCATAGCTTTCCGTAAAGTTTGCCCCATCTATGGAAATGGCTTCCAAACCATTGAATCCTCGTGCATATTCAAAGGCATTTTGTGCTCTGGTCTCTTCTGCATTTGCCGAGATGTCCCAGCCATTGTCCTGAACCAGATATAAAATTGGCATTTGCTTCAATGCTGCCATTTGAAAGGCTTCTGCTATTTCTCCTTCTGTAACCGATGCGTCTCCCAAAGAGCATACGGTTATTGGCTTAAGAGCTCTTGAATCCGTTTGAGGAGATGATTTCGCAGCCTGATCTTCCAACCCTTGAAGCTCTTTGTATTGCATTCCCATTGCAACCCCTGTTGCCGGAATGGCCTGCATTCCCGTTGCTGAGGATTGGTGTGGAATCTTCGGTTTGTCATTATCCTTTAAACTCGGATGTGAATAATAAGTTCTTCCTCCAGAAAAAGGGTCTTCTTTCTTTGCCAACAACTGCAACATCAAATCATAAGGTTCCAAACCAAATGAAAGTAACATGGCATCATCTCTATAATATGGAAACGCGTAATCTTGTGGCAACAATTGCAATCCCAATGCTATTTGAATTGCCTCATGCCCTCTTGACGTTGCGTGTACGTATTTTGAGACTTGTTTAAAGTTTGCTTCGTATAATTCTGCCATTGCTTTCGCTGTACAGAGTTTTGAAAATCCTTTTTCCAGTATGCTTTTATTCATCTTGAATTCCCACGAAGATGGGTATCTTTTTTTATTAAACTTCTATAATTTGAATTGTCACCTCTTCTTTTTCAATGCTTCTTTTGCGTTAGGGATTGCAGCGGCATCCTTTTGCCTTTTTGCAAAAGATATAGCGGAAAGCCCGACTCCTGTTTTCCAGGAGTAACGCCCAAATACCTTTAAACCAATTCGTTTTCCACTTTTATCATCCAACCGAATTTATCTTCGATCTTTCCTGTCTTGATGGCATTCAAAGCTTCATTTACCTTTTTTCCTACTGGGCTTTCATCCGATACGTGAATGACTTCTTCATTTAAACCGATGTTCTGAATGTAAGCGATACCTACTGCTGTACCTGTACCAAAAGCTTCTTCCAAACTTCCGTTTTCTGATGCTGTTTTTATTTCATCGATGGCAATGGATCTTTCAATGACTTCATAGCCTTCTTCTTTTAAGACGGTTATAACGCTCATTCTTGTAATTCCGTCCAAAATGGATCCGTCTCTCTTAGGCGTAATCATTTTTCCATCTATCTTGAAGAAGATGTTCATGGTTCCAACTTCTTGGATGTATTTATGCTCCACTGCATCCAACCACAATACTTGATCGTAACCTTTGGCCTTTGCCAATTCGGTTGGACGTATGGCTGCTGCGTAGTTCCCTGCCGCTTTGGCTTCTCCCGTTCCTCCATTGGCTGCTCTTATGTATTGCTTTTCTGCCCAAAGCTTGATGCGCTTGCTAAAGAATGGTCCTGCTGGCGAGGCCATGATGATAAACTTGTAATGTGTTGCTGCACGCATGCCAATGAATGGTTCATCTGCATACATGAACGGTCTCAAATACAATGCACTGCCATCTGCTGGTGGAATCCAATTGCGTTCCAGATCCACCAATTGTTTTAGTCCTTCTATGAATAAATCTTCAGGAAAGTTGGGCATTCCCATTCTATCTGCACTAAAATTCAACCGTGAGGCATTTTTATCTGCGCGAAACAACATTGGATTGCCTTCTCCGTCTACAGTAGCCTTCATCCCTTCAAAGATGGCTTGTCCATAATGCAATGCCATTGCTGCTGGGTGTGTAGGGATCAATGCCAATGGTTCTATCCTTGGATTGTTCCATTTTCCATTTTCAAAATCACAAATGAACATATGGTCTGTGAACGTTGTTCCCAATGGAATGTTATTGAAATCCAACGTATCTACTTTGGATTCTGCTACTTTGGTTATGTTTATGTTGTGCGACATGATGCTATGTTGTTATATTTTTAATATTCCTAAAGGCTCATTATATTTTTCTATCCGTATCGAATTGCTCGAAATAGTCAGCTACACGACGTACGAAAGAACCTCCCAAAAACCCATCGACGACACGGTGATCGAAAGACAATGACAGATACATCATACTACGTATTGCAATTTCATCTCCCTTTTCGGTTTCTATGACTTCTGGTCTTTTCTTTATTATTCCGAGCGCTAAAATGGCTACTTCCGGCTGGTTTATTATTGGTGTTCCCATTACGCTACCAAAGGTTCCTACGTTGGAAATTGTAAACGTGCTTCCCTTTATGTCATCTCCTGCCAATTTATTTTCTCTTGCTTTCCCTGCCAATTCATTTACATTGCTTGCCAATGTCTTCAAATCCTTGGCATCTGCATTTCTCACAACTGGAACAATTAAATTCCCACTTGGCAATGCTGTTGCCATACCAATATTTATGTCTTCTTTTACAATAATGCTATTGCCGTCCACAGATGCATTTATATTGGGAAAATCCTTGACGGCCTTTGCCACTGCTTCCACGAACAATGGTGTAAAGGTCAATCGCTCTCCGTACTTTTCTTGAAAAGGTACTTTGTTTGCATTTCTCCAGGTTACCATATTGGTCAAATCTGCTTCCACATATGCAGTTACGTGCGGTGAGGTATGTTTTGAGTACACCATGTGATCTGCAATCATTTGGCGCATTCTGTCCATTTCAATGACCTTTCCCGTCCCTTTGTCAAAGTTTAGTTGTGGAATACGATATGCTGTTGGGTCTTGTTGTGCCACTGCTTGCACGAACTTATATGGCCTTCCTTCTTCGATGTACTGAAAGACATCACTTTTTCGCAACCTACCTTTATGTCCCGTAGCAGGGATTCGTGCCAGTTCCTCAAAACTAATATGATGTTCTTTCGCTATTTCAATAATTAATGGGGAAAAGAATGCATTTGAATTGGATACACTGAACTTCTCCGTCGAATTATTTGAACCCTGGACTGGTTTAGGCCTTTTGGAAGCCTTTGCCTTTTCTACTTTTACTTCTGAAGGTTTGGTTTCTTTTGCTTTTCCATTAGCTTCTTCTGAAACTTCCAGTATTGCTACCACCTCTCCAACTGGCACTACATCTTTAGCTCCAAATAGCATTTTCACCAATGTTCCTGCTGATGGGGCTGGAACTTCATTATCTACTTTGTCGGTTGCTACTTCTAGAATGACATCTCCTTCCTCGAAGCTATCTCCTTCATTTATCAACCAATTGATAATGGTTCCTTCTGTTATGCTTTCGCCCATCTTGGGCATTTTAAATTCAAGCTTCATCAATGAGAATATAGTTTTATTTAAAGAATTAAAATTAATGAATTACCCAAAATACTTTCGTTAAAATCTTCAAATATTGTACCTTAAAGAATAAAATTCTTTTGTATTAACTAAATAAAATTTTTTATTCTTTTATGCTTTATATTTGCACACGAATTAATAACATTTTTCTTATGCAGAGTACTCTTGATAAAATAGACACCAAAATCTTGTCGCTACTTCAGCAAAACAGCAACAGAACGACTAAAAGTATCGCCAATGAATTGGGAATGACCACCACACCTATTTTTGAGCGCATAAAAAAGCTTGAAAAAGAAGGTTACATCAAAAAATACGTCGCCATACTGAACAACAAAAAGATTGGTCTGAAACAAACTGTATTCATTGGGATTACGTTACAAGGTCACACTAGAAGTTACCTCGAAAAGTTTGTAAAGCAAATAAACAATTTCCCAGAAGTAATTGAATGCCATAGGGTAAGTGGAAACTATGATTATCTTTTGAAACTCATCGTGGAAGACATTGAAGCCTATGAGACTTTCATAATCACGAAACTCACATTGCTTCCCTATCTAGGAAATGTGCAGAGTTTGATTGCTCTGTCTACCAGCAAAGAAACCAATGAGATTGACCTAAGCAGTGTAATTTTTTGACAAACTATTTTATCTTAAAAATTCAATGCCCATATAAATATAATACCAATTTGCTTAAATTGGTTACTATTACTTCTTAAAAGTATCTCTCAATGTCTTGTAGGCTTCGTCTTGGGTAGGCAAATTCTCTGGAACTTCCCTCAAAGGCTCTACTTCCTTCAATGTTGCATGACAATCTGCCGGCAACTGCTGATATAGTTGTGTTCCTTTGGTTTTCCAAGCAATCATTTCATCGCTGACTTGCTTAATTATTTTTGCAGGGTTACCCACCACTAAACTCCTATTTGGTATCTTGGTCTCTGCTTTTACGAAGGCCATTGCCCCTATTATGCTTTCATCTCCAATTTCTGCATCGTCCATGACAACCGTGTTCATACCCACCAAGACATTACGCCCAATGTTTGCTCCATGAATAATCGCTCCGTGTCCGATATGTGCACTTTCCTTGAGCGTAATTGACTTCCCTGGAAACATATGCACCGTGCAATTCTCCTGCACGTTGACGCCATCTTCCAAGATGATCTGCCCCCAATCCCCACGTATGGCGGCACCTGGACCGACATAACAATCTTTACCAATGATGACATTACCTGTAACCGCTGCCAATGGGTGGACATAGCTACTTTCGTGTACGACTGGAATGTATCCTTTGAATGCGTATATCATACTATAACTCTTCTATTGTTGACTTGCCTTCACTTCTATCACCACAAGTCCATTGCCATTCTTCATGCAATCGAATTTTACCATTGGGCAGTATCTCTGGAATGGATTTGCAAATACCTGTCATTAATTTCCCTTCTATGTTGATTTGATGGTATCTCATATCTATTTCACCATTAGCTGAAACTATGCCTATGAGATTCCCTTTGATAATTTTGCCCCCAGAATACTCCGATGTCAAGATATTTCCATTTTGTTTGTAATGGAACACGGTTTCTTCGGAGTTTTCTCCGTTGACGGTATTCTGGACGACTTTGAATATTTTATCATTATAATCAATCATATACTCTCGAAGACCTGCCTTTTATATTTGATGATTTACTTAAAGCCCTTTAATTTTTCTTTTGTGAATTCAGACAATACCAGCCTTCCACTTGTTTGCGCACGTTCTGCCAATAGATCATCCCAATCATCCGTCCCTTTCCAGAACACTTTCTTCATTTCCATCATGGCTTCCGTATTGTAGGTACATAGGTGTTCTGCTGTGACCTTAACTGCCACATCCAACTCTTCTGTACTTTCATAGACTTGGGTAAACAAGCCTTTTTGCCTTGCCCATTCTGCTGTATAAAATGTATTTGCATCAATGGCAATTTGAGACATGGCACTCAACCCCATCTTACGTTCTATGGCAGGCCCAACTACAAATGGCCCGATACCTATGTTCAACTCACTCAACTTGATTGATGCGAATTTTGTTGCCATGCAATAATCCGTAGATGCAGCCAATCCGACACCGCCTCCAACGGTTTTTCCTTGGATGCGACCTATGATGAATTTCGGACATTTACGCATCGCATTGATAACGTTGGCAAAACCAGAAAAGAATACTTTTCCCGTTGCTGCATCATTGATGTTTATTAACTCTTTGAAACTTGCTCCAGCACAAAACGTTCTATCCTTTCCACTTTTTAAAACGATGACCTTAATGGCATCATTATGTCCTGCATCTGTTATGGTTTGTGCCAATCTTGCCAATATGTCTCCTGGCAGTGAATTGTGTGCAGGATGAAAAAACTCTATGTATCCTACTTCCTTTTCTATGTCTATTTTAACGTATGGGTCACTCATATTAATAATTGTAATCTTTTTATGTTTTATATCAATCCAAATTGCTCAAAATGATGATTCAAATGCTTTCTCTCAAGTAAATACCATTCATATTTATTCAGTTCACCAAAAACTATGTTCTTCAATACAGCTTTGGGATTTTCTTTGAAATATGCCTTGTAAGATTCTCTTGCTTCATTTAACTTTTCAATGGCTGTCGTTAAATTTGGATGCTCCAATGTTGCCAATGTTCCTTTTTCCAACAACGGGAAATCTGAATTTCTTGGAAATGGCTCATAGTTATATAGGCTATTATGTACCTTTTCCAATATCTTTTCTGGTGTGGCAATGTCAAAGTCCTGAATATCTCCCGAAGCTATCTTATAGGTATGTTCCAAATGCTCAACCATATGTTGCGACGTCATTATCCCCCATTTCGGTTTAGCGTCTTCTGCAAGATTGCTCAAGGCTTCCTGAATTTTAGCTTCTGTCATTTCGACCAAAGACTCTTGTTTCTTTTGAACCATCGTCAAAATGGTTGCCACTGCCACCAATTCATCTTCTGCATCAAATACCTCGACAAACCATTTTACGATACCGCTAGGGTGTTCTGCACTTGCAACATCTCTATCTACTTTTTGCTTACAGGTCAATCGTACATATACTGTATCGTTGTGATATAGTGGACGTAAAAACCTACATTCTTCCAATCCGTAATTTGCAGATACTGGGCCTTTGTTAGGGTAAACGAACAATCCAGCTGCTGCTGAGATTATAAAATAACCATGTGCCGTTCTCTTCTCAAAAATACTCCCGTCCAAAGATGTAATGTCCGTATGTGCATAGAAATGATCCCACGTCACATTTGCGAAGTTGATGATGTCCGTATCCGTAAAGGTTCGCTTGTGGGTCTTCAATGACATTCCTGGCTGAATGTCTTCCCAATGGTACTTGAATGGATGTTGTTCTGCTTCCTTGTATTTCGAATTGGGTTGATATATACCGGTAATTTCCGTCAATGTTGTTGGTGAGCCTTGAATGGCCGTACGCTGCAAATAATGTTTGATACCACGCATTCCTCCCATTTCTTCTCCTCCTCCTGCTCGCCCTGGGCCTCCATGTACCAAACTTGGCAATGGCGATCCATGTCCTGTACTTTCTTTTGCCATTTCACGGTTGATCACCAAAATGCGTCCGTGATGACTTGCTGCATTTACAACATAATCCTTGGCAATCTTATCGTCATTTGTTGCTATCGATGATACCAAGGATCCTTTCCCCATTTGAGCCAAGGTAATGGCTTCTTCCAAATTCTTATATGGCATTATGGTACTTACCGGACCAAATGCTTCTCGTTCATGAATGGCTGTATTTTCGAATGGATGATCTGCTCTCAATAAAATAGGGCTGATAAAAGCGCCTTTATTAGCATCTGCTCCAATGGTTTCAATCTTATCAAGACTACCATAAACGATTTGTGCTTCTTTTGCCAAATCCTTTACGGAGTCTCTTACTGCTTCCACTTGTTGTTTGCTAATAAGCGATCCCATTCTTACTTCTTTCAATCTTGGATCTCCTATCGTAACTTTGTCCAGTGCCTTACCTAAAGCTATTTGGACATCTTCCACTCGATTCTCAGGAACGATGATTCTTCTGATGGCAGTACATTTTTGTCCTGCCTTTACCGTCATTTCCTTTCTAACCTCTTTTATGAACAAATCGAATTCTGGTGTTCCCGGAATGGCATCTTCGCCTAATATGGAAGCGTTCAATGAATCTGCCTCCATCGTAAAGGGTACAGCTTCTTGAATGATTCTTGGGTGAGCCTTCAACAGACGGCCTGTTGCTGCCGAACCAGTAAAGGTTACTACATCTTGAGACTCTACCGTATCTAAAATATTGCGAACGGTTCCGTTTATGATTTGCAATGCTCCTTCTGGTAAAATTCCTGAGGCTATGATCGTCCTCGCGACTGCTTCTGCCAAATATGACGATGATGGTGCTGGCAACACAACTGCAGGAACTCCAGCCATCCAATTGACTGCGCATTTTTCCAACATCCCCCATACTGGGAAGTTAAAGGCATTGATATGAACTGCCACTCCTTTTTTCGGGACCATAATATGATGTGCCATAAAACGTCCACCGCGAGATAGATCAATGGCATCTCCTTCCACGTGATAGGGTTGATTAGGAAACAACTTTCTCAAAGATGCATTAGCAAACAAGTTTCCAAACCCTCCTTCGATATCTATCCAGCTATCTATTTTTGTAGCTCCTGTCCTGTAACTCAATTCGTAAAAATCGTTTTTACGTTTGTTAAGGTACAACGCCAAGCTTTTAAGCATGTTCCCTCTCTCTTGGAAGGTCATTTTTCGAAGGACTTCCCCTCCCTTTGTTCTTCCGTAGTTCAAGATTTCCGGAACGTCCAATCCTTCAATGGCTACACTTGCAAAAGCATCTCCTGTTATGGCATCCAATACAGGGATTCCTTCTTCTTTTCCCTCTGTCCATTTTCCAAGAACATAATGTTGAATTTTATTCATAATTACTTCTTCTTAATATTACTAAGATTTCCATTTTCACGGAAATGTTGTGTTTGTTTTTATCAGAAAGTTCCCACCTTAGCTGGAACTATACGCGTTCTATGATGGCCGCATAGCCTTGTCCTACTCCAATACACATAGTCACCAATGCATATCTTTTGTTTTGCTCTTGCAATTCCAATGCTGCTGAATATGCTATTCTTGCTCCCGTGACACCTAGTGGATGACCAATGGCTATTGATCCTCCATTTGGATTCAATCTTGCATCGTCATCTGCCAAGCCCCAGGCTCTTGTACAAGCCAATGCTTGTGCTGCAAATGCTTCGTTAAGTTCGATGACATCCATGTCGTCCATTGTCAATCCTGCTTTTTCCAAAGCCTTGTTCGAGGCTTGCACAGGTCCAATCCCCATTATTCTTGGTTCTACTCCAACTACTGCCGAGCTAACGATTCTTGCCAATGGTTTCAGGTTGTATTTTTTCACGGCTTCTTCCGAAGCTATTATCGTTGCTGCTGCTCCATCATTTAATCCGGAGGAGTTCCCTGCCGTTACACTTCCCCCTTCTTTTTTAAAGGCTCCTCTTAATTTTGCCAACACCTCCAATGAAGTTGTCGGTTTTACGAACTCGTCTTTTGAGAATTGAATGGGATCTTTTTTACGTTGTGGGATTTCGACAGTCACGATTTCTTTTGCCAAACGTCCATTTTCTTGAGCTTTGGTAGCCTTCATTTGACTCCAATAGGCAAACTTATCTTGGTCTTCGCGAGAGATGTCATATTTCTCCACTAAATTTTCAGCAGTACTTCCCATTCCATCCGTACCATACAGTTTCTGCATTCTTGGGTTGATGAAACGCCATCCAAATGTGGAATCGTACATCTTGGAATCTCCTCCAAATGCTGTTGATGGCTTTGCCATGACATATGGGCCGCGTGTCATGTTCTCCACTCCTCCTGAGATAAACACATCTCCATCTCCAGCTTTTATGGCTCGATTGGCATGAATAATCGCTGACAGTCCAGAACTGCATAGACGATTTACCGTTTCCCCTGGAACTGTAAAAGGCAATCCCGCCAACAGAGATGACATTCTAGCCACGTT
>JAHDHI010000107.1 GCA_020631395.1 Bizionia sp. | reverse complement strand
CAGGCTTGTTATTGCTGGAATTACAGGATTATGATAAATAACGGATAATCAAAAAAAATTATTATTCGATGTGTTTTTTTTAGAAAATCGCAATTAAACTCAAGTGTATTTTTGAATTGGAGAACTTGAATTTTTGGTTTTCTGTTTTTCCATTGGCAAAATTGAATTTCAACAAACCAGCCTTAGTTACAATTCCGAAGCCTAGGCCGAAACCATACAAGTTTTCTTTTTGGTTGGTGATTTTGTTTTCCAATCTGGAATAATCTATAATTGTATGTGCATAGACACTGTTGCTTAGTTTATAGCGATACTCTGTGTTTAAGACCCCAAATAGAGTTGCAGTCAAGCTATTTTCCTGAAAGCCCCTTATGGAGTTTATGCCTCCAAACCGAATTAATTCATTGTCCAAAAAGGAATCGGATGACAATAACGCACCACTTAGCCTCATGAAAAGGCTGTTGCTTTTGTTTAGATTGAATATATGATGCGCATTTAAAGCAACTTTTGTTTGGTTTTCACTGGTGTTGTTTAAGTTTCTGCTACCTAGGCCGATTTCCAGATTCAAAGCCGAGTTGACTTGAAAGAGTTGGTTGTAGTTGCGTCTGTTTTCAAAATCATATCTCATTACATAGAATTTGGACTTGTAATCATCTATGTTTGAAAAGTCGCCGTCGTCGTCGTCCAATAGGTTGTTCGATTCGGTAGTGTCAATACCCAAGAAGAGTTTGCTTTTGGAGTCCAATTGATAATACAGTTTTGCTTTTTGGTTTATGGTGGTAAACGAAGAGTCCTTCTTGAAGATGTTTAGCTCCAATTCGATCCCAATGGGTGAGTTGAAAAGGTAAGGAAGGTTTAGTTTGACTTCAAAGTTCTTCTGTTCGCTCTCATCGCTTTTGTATAGGAGCTTGAAAGATTCGCCGTAATTGAAGTTGTTGTTCAATTCGAGATTGAGGTAGCCATTGAATTCCAAAGCATTTGTTTCTTCATTGGTGCTAAAACCCAAAAAACCGTCAAAGGTATTGCTAAGCGTCTTCTCTATGTATAGATACAGTTGTGTTGAATCGTTTGTGAATAGAATTTCAGGTTCTTTTATTTGATTGGCAAAACGTAGGTTGTCCAAAGCATTTATTCTCTTTTTTATGGCTTCTATGTTAAAGGTACTCTCAGGTTTTATCTTCAAATAATGTTTTAAATACGATTTGGGAAACTTGTCGTAGCCTTTAATGACAATCTTGTCTAGACCTCTTTTCTTGTTGTCTTCAATTACGGTAAGATTAGCCTCGATGGTATTCTTGTTCTTTATCTTTATTTCCGAAAGTTTAAGTTTTGTAAAAGGGAAACCATCCTCAGTTATTTTGGTGCTGAGAAAGTTCAAGATGCGTTCTGTATCATCGAAAGGAATTGAAAAGTGCGTATTCGAGACCTCATTGGAAACTAAGTCGATGATGCTTTTCCTTATTAAGGAGTCATCATAGCGTATGAATACGTTGTCGTATTTGTTTCTAAGGGATATTGAGGCTGTCAGCAAACTGTCGTTGGTTCTTTTCAATTCTTCTAATTTGTTTTCAATGTAGCCGTCTTTGAAAAGTTTTTGGCGAAGAGAATCTATTTCAATCGTAACGGAATTGTAATCGATGAAGGTTTTGCCGTAGTCATAATTATTTAGTATTTCTGTTTCGGACTCATCATTCCCTATCACTTTCAAATTTAAATTTTGAGAATATGTTTCTAAGCGGAAGAAAATGAGGGCGAAAAATAAAAAGTAATGCTGTTTGCTCACTTTGGCGTTTAATATGATTGCTTTGTAAAACTAACGGAAAAACTATGGATATAATATATGAATTTTAGTAATTTTGAAAAACTGCTGAAAATTAATCTTTTAGGATTTGAATTTTTAATTTAAATTACTACATTTGCAGCCCCTTAGAAGAAGGGAACGTAAAATTATATATAAAATATATGCCAACAATTTCACAATTAGTACGAAAAGGAAGAGCCAAAATAACCAAGAAGAGTAAATCGGCTGCTTTGAATTCGTGTCCTCAAAGAAGAGGGGTATGTACGCGTGTTTACACAACGACACCTAAGAAGCCAAATTCAGCGATGCGTAAAGTAGCGCGTGTTAGGTTAACAAATGGTAACGAAGTAAATGCATACATCCCTGGAGAAGGTCACAATTTACAAGAGCACTCGATAGTATTGGTTAGAGGTGGAAGGGTAAAAGATTTGCCAGGAGTTAGATATCACATCGTTCGTGGAGCACTTGATACCGCAGGGGTAGCAGGTAGAACACAACGTAGATCTAAGTATGGAGCAAAACGCCCTAAAAAGTAATTAAAACTTTAAGAAGAAGACATGAGAAAAAGAGCAGCAAAAAAGAGACCGCTTTTACCAGATCCACGTTTTAACGACCAGTTGGTAACTCGTTTCGTTAACATGATGATGTGGGATGGTAAGAAGTCCGTAGCTTTTAAAGTGTTTTACGATGCAATAGATATCGTAGACTCAAAAAGAACAGAAGGAGAAGAAAAAACAGCATTGGAAATATGGAAAGATGCATTGTCTAACGTTATGCCTCACGTAGAAGTACGTAGTCGTAGAGTTGGTGGTGCTACATTTCAAATTCCTAACCCAATACGTGCAGATCGTAAGGTTTCTACAGCAATGAAATGGTTAATTAGCTATTCTCGTAAAAGAAACGAAAAATCCATGGCACAACGTTTGGCCTCAGAAATCCTAGCAGCAGCCAAGGAAGAAGGAGCAGCGGTTAAGAAAAGAGTTGATACTCATAAGATGGCCGAAGCAAATAAAGCATTCTCTCACTTTAGATTTTAACAAGAAATGGCAAGAGATTTAAAATTTACAAGAAACATTGGAATCGCGGCTCACATTGATGCTGGTAAGACAACAACAACAGAGCGTATTCTTTATTATACAGGAGTTTCACATAAAATTGGAGAGGTACATGATGGTGCTGCGACAATGGACTGGATGGAGCAGGAACAAGAAAGAGGTATTACAATTACTTCTGCTGCGACGACATGTGAGTGGAAATTTCCGATTGAAAACGGAGAGCCTACTCCAGATACGAAAGGATATCACTTTAATATCATTGATACTCCTGGTCACGTAGATTTTACCGTAGAGGTAAATCGTTCTCTACGTGTATTGGATGGTTTGGTGTTCTTGTTTAGTGCAGTTGATGGTGTTGAGCCTCAATCTGAAACTAACTGGAGATTAGCCGATAACTACAAAGTACCTAGAATTGGTTTCGTTAACAAAATGGACCGTCAAGGATCTAACTTCTTAGGTGTTTGTCAACAAGTAAAGGACATGTTGAAGTCCAATGCGGTGCCAATCGTATTAAACATTGGTGACGAGGAAGATTTCAAAGGAATTATAGATTTGGTAAAGAATCGTGCCATCGTATGGCATGACGAAACTCAAGGAGCAACTTTCGATGTGATCGATATTCCTGAGGATATGAAAGAAGAAGCTCGTAAGTATCGTGCACTCTTAATTGAAGAGGTTGCAAGTTACGATGAGGATCTATTAGAGAAATTCATGGAAGATGAAGATTCCATCACAGAAGAAGAAGTGCATGCTGCGCTTAGGGCTGCTGTAATGGATATGGCTATCATTCCTATGATTTGTGGATCCGCTTTTAAAAACAAAGGTGTGCAGTTCTTATTGGATGCAGTATGTCGTTACTTGCCTTCTCCAACGGACAAGGAAGGTATTGTAGGAACTGATCCAGATTCTGGAGCTGAAATTTTACGCAAGCCAAGTGTAAAAGAGCCATTTGCTGCTCTAGCATTTAAAATTGCTACCGATCCCTTCGTAGGACGTTTGGCATTCTTTAGAGCATATTCTGGTCGTTTGGATGCAGGTTCTTATGTGTTGAACAATCGTTCTGGAAAAAAAGAACGTATCTCACGTATCTACCAAATGCATGCAAACAAGCAAAATGCAATAGATTTTATAGAAGCTGGTGATATTGGAGCTGCTGTTGGATTCAAATCCATCAAGACAGGAGATACATTGTCATCTCAAGAGCACCCTATCGTTTTAGAATCTATGGACTTCCCAGACCCAGTAATTGGTATCGCGGTTGAGCCTAAAACTAAGGCGGATGTCGATAAATTAGGTATTGGTTTAGCTAAATTGGCTGAAGAAGATCCAACATTTACAGTACGTTCAGACGAAGCTTCAGGACAAACTATTATATCAGGAATGGGTGAACTTCACTTGGATGTTATTGTAGATCGTTTAAAGCGTGAGTTTAAAGTTGAAGTAAACCAAGGGCAGCCACAAGTTGAGTACAAAGAAGCTATTACTGCTTCTGCTGATCATAGAGAGGTTTACAAGAAACAATCAGGTGGTCGTGGTAAATTCGCAGATATCGTATTTACTGTAGAACCAGCAGATGAAGGCGTAGTTGGACTTCAATTCGAATCTATAATTAAAGGTGGTAACGTTCCTAAGGAATTTATCCCTTCAATTGAAAAAGGATTCAAGATGGCTATGGTAAATGGACCATTGGCAGGTTACGAAATCGATTCGATGAAAGTAACATTGAAAGACGGTTCGTATCACGATGTGGATTCTGATCAATTATCATTCGAATTGGCAGCAAAGCTAGGATTTAAGAATTCAGCAAGAGCAGCGAAGGCGGTAATAATGGAGCCTATCATGAAATTAGAGGTAATCACTCCAGAAGAAAACATGGGTGATATCGTAGGTGATTTAAATAGAAGAAGAGGACAAGTAAGTGATATGGGAGACAGAGCAGGTGCAAAAACTGTGAAAGCTACCGTGCCATTATCTGAAATGTTTGGATATGTTACGACATTGAGAACATTGTCATCAGGTAGAGCAACATCTACTATGGAATTCTCTCACTACGCAGAAACACCTTCTAACATTTCAGAAGAAGTAATTAAAGCAGCTAAAGGAGAACAATCTTAAAAGTTAAGAAAATGAGTCAAAAAATCAGAATAAAATTAAAGTCTTACGATCATAACTTAGTGGACAAGTCTGCAGATAAGATTGTAAAAACAGTAAAAAGCACAGGTGCTGTCGTAACTGGACCAATTCCATTGCCAACGCATAAGAAAATTTTCACTGTATTGCGTTCACCACACGTGAACAAGAAGTCGAGAGAGCAATTTCAATTAAGCTCATATAAGAGATTGTTGGATATCTATTCTTCTTCTTCTAAAACAATTGATGCTTTGATGAAACTTGAATTGCCAAGTGGAGTAGAAGTTGAAATAAAAGTGTAATTATTAGACCGCAACAGGTCAATGAAATTATATTAGCCTACCAGTTTGATTTATCAAGCTGGTAGGTTTTTTTTTGAATCTTTTTATCCTATGATTTCTCTTGTCTGGCTTTGGGTTGTCACGTGTCAAGCCTTGGAAGTTAGGAGTTTGAGTTTACGGGCTTCGTTTATTTTTCTATTAAAATAGTGGGAATATGGAAGTATTTTAATAAATTTATGACCAGTTTTTAATTCATAACCCCTTTATAATGAAAAAAATAACCCCCTCATTAGTTGTTCTGCTGCATTGTTCTTTGCAGCAGAAAGTACAATCACTCCCACCAACCTCCCATACGATTGAACATAGAATGCTCTCTTTGCTCAATGTAATGAAAAGTACATTGAAATGGCTAGGGACGGATGCTTCATACCTATGTGTTTTAAAATCCGATAAAACCTTTGACTTCAAATAGGTAGGATACGGAGATTTCCTAACTGAACTGGTTAAATGTTTCATCTTTCGAATCATTTGATTAGCCGTGTTTGTATAATCTAATAACCCCTTTATAAATGAAAAAAACAACCCCTTTATCAGTTGTTCTGCTACTTTATTTTCTGCAGCAGAAAGTACAATCACCTCCATCAACTTTTTTTGCGATTGAACATAGTATGGTCTCTTTGCTCAATGTAATGAAAAGTACATTGAAATGGCTAGGGACGGATGCTTCATACCTATGTGTTTTAAAATCCGATAAAACCTTTGACTTCAAATAGGTAGGATACGGAGATTTCCTAACTGAACTGGTTAAATGTTTCATCTTTCGAATCATTTGATTAGCCGTGTTTGTATAATCTAATAACCAAAGCAGATGACATTTGTTGGATGCTTTATTAACTTCAATTTAATTATTTATGAAACCTTTTTTTCAAATTTTAATAGCACTACTTGTCTTCAATAGCTCTTTTGCTCAGCTCGGAAATGAATGTGGCATACCTCAATGGGATGCCGCATTGGGGTATTCGAGCAATTCCCATGTTAGGTATGACTCACAAGTATATTTCAATACGAACTGGTCGCAAAATCAACAACCGGATCTAAATGACAATTGGACAACTTTGGGAGCATGCAATGAGCAATTGCTTATAGACAATCCTAATTTGGCATATACCGATTGTGCCAATGTGGAAACTTGGGATAGCTCCACGGACAATTACGACCCCAATGACCTTGTAGGGTTCAATCATGGTGTATATAGAGCTAAATATTGGGTGGCTGGGACTGAACAACCAGATGTTTCGGAAGCTTATGAGTTTTTGGGGATTTGTGTCGTTCCAATAGAGATAATACCTGCCTATCAAAATAATGCAGTAGTTATTCAGTCATCGTTGGCAAGCATTGAGCTTTCTGCAACAATAAATACTTTTGCCTTCTCTACAACAGAAAACAAAATAAGGATCAAGAAAACCAATGTGATTACTTTTGACGAATACGACATGAATTTATCAAGTAGCACGATTGCCTATGATTGGCTTCCAACTTCGTATGGCGATTATGACTTGCAATATGTTTCAGTGAACTCCGTTGGAGTGGAAAGCGTTGAGGAGCGACTTATCAAAATAGCAGCATCAACACCTCCAAATGTAATGCTTAACTCGCCAGAGAATACCAGTTCCTTCGTTCAGTTGAATTTTTCGGCAATATCAGTGTCATTCAATGTTGAAGTTACAGATCAAACCATTCAAAGCATCGTATTCAAGGATAATACATCCAATACGACTAATTCAATTGCAGTTTCTCCAACAGAAGCATATACCTTCAATTGGATGCCCCAGGCATATGGGATAAACAATTTGGAAATAGAAGCAACCGATAACATGGGCACCACACAAGTAAAAACGTTTTCCTATGTCATAGTGGATCCAACAACTGAGGATTTGTTGTTTGAATCTCTTCCACATCAAATCAAGGCGGTTCACAATATTCAAAAAGAGTTTGTTTTCAATAAAGAAATAACTGGTGTGAAATCCAGAAATCTGCCACTGACTGCTTTTTCATTCAATAGTAATGTTCTAACGGTGAGTTCGGATAATCCCGGAAGATCTGGATTGGAGATAACGACTTCGGATGGAGAAAGATATCACATGGGCTTAAGGATAGACAACTCCGACGGATCGATTCCAAAATATCCAACTCATGTGGCAATAGGTTCTGTGTCCGAGGATATCGATGACGATGTTAACTTCTTCAATGATGGGATCAACAATGACAATTTGTTGCTAAATAACCGTATGGACGTAAGATACATCTATATAAATGGAGGGCCGCTGATTGGTTGGAACACTTGGCAACCGGACAGAGCTATCAAATTCGCCAAGAATAGTTTGAAGATGGGGTTGATACCTTTCTTCATATTTTACAACATTCCAGATGGAGGAGAGTCTTACACTACAAATTTGGAACATATACAGGATCCTGATTATATGACGGCATATTTTGAAAACTTGGATTTGTTTTTAAACCAAGTGAAAGACGAAGTTGGAGATGAATTTTTTGGGATTATATTGGAACCGGATTTTTTAGGATACATGCAACAAAATTCCGAGCCTTCGACATTGTCGACTTCAGTAAGTCAAAATAGCATAGGAGACAATGTAGGTACATTAAAGACATTGGTGGAAAGAATAAACTTTGAAGTAAACAAGAAGAGAGTAGATGACAACCTCAATTTTGAATTTGGATGGCAATTGAATTTATGGGCCAAGCCAAATGTCGCAGGATTGAGAGGCATCATTAGGGAGACAGACACAGGAGATTTCAATACGCAGTTGCAAAAAATAAAGCAAACGGCATCAGATATATATGAATACGGTAACATAATGGGAATTATGAGCTCCAATGCCGATTTTGTCTCCATAGACAAGTATGGTTTGGATGCTATGGGGGCTCCGACAAACAGCGATCCCGCAGATCCATCTACATACACTTGGTTTTGGAACAATGATCACTGGAAAAACTACTTGGCATTCGTAAAGCAATTGTATGAGGATTCTGGAGTACACGTTATTTTATGGCAAATAACAGTAGGTCACATCAATGGTACGACTACGACAAACGAGTATACTGGTACAGATTTCGTTCCCTTTAACAACACCTCCAAACATTATGAGGATTCAGCATCGAATTTTTTCTTTGGAGAGACCACGGATTTTTCGGATGATTTGGTAAGGTTCGATTATTTTTCGGAAAACATGCATGGAGATACAAAGATGGTGGTTAACAATGTGACGAAGCATGTGACTTGGGGCAATCATTTTGAAGAAGTCAACGAGTCAGGGGTCAAATTGGTTTTGATGGGAGCAGGAGTTGGAGATAGTACAGATGGAATCGGAGATCCAGAAGAGCCAGGAGCTACTTTGACAGATGATCACTTTTGGATACAAAAAGTGCAAGATTATTATCTTAATCATTTAACAACAAGTACGGTAGATGAAACTTTGGATGTTACGGATTTTGTCCTAGAGAGCAGTAGTGAGGATTTCAATGTGAACTTGATGGATAATTCATTAATAGTTGAAAACTTGAATGGGGGACAAAAAAACATTGATGTTTTTCTCTATGACATTCAAGGGAGATTGATCTTGCAGAAAAATGATAATTCCATATATGGTAGGGGAGAATTAAAGATGGACACTCCTAAAATGTCGAAAAGTGTTTTTATTTGCATTATTAGAGATAGCAATAACTTGTCTTCATACAAAATAATTAACAAATAATTTGTACATCTAAAAAAAGTCAGTACATTTGCACCTCATTAAGAAAAATATTGATTTTCAACTGTTAAAAGAGTTAATGGATATTTTTTTTAAAAGACATGTCCTAAGCTTCGAGCGAAGGAAAAACGGATAAAAAATGCATTCAGGGTAGAAAAGTGTTTTTTTGCCCTGTTTTTTTAATAAATAATAACAAATAAATAATTATGTCTGGGTTAATTGGAAAGAAAATCGGTATGACCAGCATCTTTGATGAAAATGGAAAAAACATTCCATGTACAGTAATCGAAGCTGG
>JAHDHI010000106.1 GCA_020631395.1 Bizionia sp. | reverse complement strand
GTAAGTTATGAAAATTCACTTAATAATTCCTACCAACAAAACTAGACATTCCATTCTTCTCCTTGAAAATCGACAGAACTACCACTATATAAATCACTATGATCCTTAACGACATTATTATAGCCTATCTTGACTGAATTGCCATTCCCATCAGTTATTATCACGTTATTATGATCTGAAGCATCACCTCCTATTACATCTTCTAAAAAACCTAGAACTCTATTACCAATAGTTTTTTTATTTTTAATCTTTGGGTCAGCAAAAAAATCAATAATACTTCTTACTGATATTGATTTACTGCCATATTGATCTATATACCCAAACCAATCAGTGACACTATTCAAGAATTTTTCTTTCTCTTCTTTACTTTTAGTATTTACAAAATCTATTCTATCAGGATAACTTTGGACAGACTCATTATCGTTTGATATGAAGATATCCTCTCATTATCCCCACTCGAATCCCTCCAAGCTCCCATCCCAAAATTATAAATCTGCACGTTATCTGCATAACGTCCAGTTCTTCCTAGGCCAAAATTACCTGCATCGGAATCCGCACCAGATGGATCGGCATAAAACACTGGGTTGTTGTCAAAGGCATTGTAGGTACTCAAGCTGTGGTGCGTAACGGGTCTATGGCCCGTCCAGCGTAATTTTCCAAATCCCACAAAGTGTCATTAACCTAATTTAGGTTCATTTAGCATTATATTTTTAATATTTGGCAAAAATTTATTTTTACTTTTTCCTATCCATAAAACATCCTCTTCTACGCCTTTGAATAAAACAATAGATTTAATTAGACTAGTTGTTTCACTCCAAGAATCAGCATAAAAATCTTTTCTCATTATTAGTTTATTCTCATTATGGGCTATCAATGAAGGGTGTTCATATTCTAGCCATAACTCATTTATAATCTCCAATATTTCATCATTAATATCTTCTCCCTTTGGAATAAGTAAATTTATCTACTCTAATTCTATCAAATAACCTGATAAATGTTCTGCATCAAAAAATATCCCATCAATAATTATTTTTTTCCATCTTTTAAAATTATTTAAAGAATAGAAACTTAACTTATTTATAATATTTAAAGCATCCTTTTTTTTAACCTCTTTTTTTATTGAAAAAATAGAAGAAAAACGAAATAACAAACATAACTCATATAGTTTTGATTCATTCTTTATAATATCTTCTTTATTTAAAATAACAACATAAATCGAATATTTATTTTTCTTTATCTCATAAAATAAATCTAATGACTTAAAATAATTTATAAGTGAATTGAAAGACTTATAATAATATGTACTTCCTTTAAAGGTCTTATAACTTTCGTGTTCTCCTGATAAAACTAATAAAACCTTATTTGTTTTTATAGTTTTAACATTGATTACAAATGATTTAGAGCTCAGATACCTATCAATTGCATCGATCTCAAAATATAATTTTTGAGAGCTTGTCCTTATTTTTATTCCTTCATAGTCTAATTTCATATATTTTAATATTTAGAATCTTCTAAAGCTCTCCACAATGGGCTTTTTTTCCACTTTATATTTGGTAATCCTTGCTTAAGATCATTAAATCTGAATCCATTTGTTTTTAATAGCCTAGGTGACAAATGTCCTTTTGTAAATTTTCCTGCTTCAATATAATGATAATGATATTGTAATTTACCATTAATTGTATGGTAATCTTTTGCTAGAGTAAGTCCATTTCTTGTTACTCTATATGACACACCTATACCATATGTTTTAGTATATCCAAAAGTAATTTGTCTATTCCCAATGTGAAACCCTTTCCACCCGGGGAATGAGATACCTCTTTTATATGCCCCAAAAGTTAACGCTGTCGTAACGGCAGCACCAGTATAGTAGCTACCTACAGAATAACCTGCAGCATAGCTATCTCCACTTAAAGCAGCCATACCGGTGTTATAGCCCCAATCCCAACTACCTTTAAGCATTTTGTATGCTTGATAAGGGCCAAAAAAAGCCGCAAATCCACCTCTTTTTTCAAATCCATCCTTATAAGTCCCTATGGGGTCATTTATCGCGTTTGAGATTCCTTCTTTGGCTGAACTCCAAAGGTCGCCCAAAAAATTACTTGCTCCAGCTTTCAGCCCCTTTTAGTTTCTCCAATGAAACCACTCACCCACCATTGCTCTTTTTGACTTGTCTTGAAAGAATAAATTCATTTCTCAATGCTTCATACGAAGTATTAGTTTTGGCTCCATAAAATAGAGTGTCGCCTTCTTTTAACAAACCTTTTTTCTTGGCAATGTCCATAATTTCATCATAAAGAATATATTTTACGGTGTCTTTTATTATAATCTTTACAGCCATATTGTTAAACAAATACTTCTTGTTTTGTATTCTGGACTGTATTGATAAAACACTATCTATACCAATATTATAATAACTTATTAGTATGGTGTCTTTAGCATACTTGTTATTAATGTATGGCTTGAAAAATAGTTTGTTGATTTTATTAGAGCTGCTCTTATTAATAGTTTTTCTCTCAAAAGTTATACTTTTTTTAGATTCATTACTATAATACCCTATAAACCTAGAAGAATCTATTTTAGGCATCCCATGTATTGTCCTTAATTCGTTGTTAAATACAAAATCCTTTGTAGATTTAGGTATATTATAATCTTTTTTATTTTCTTTTAGTTGGTTTTTGTTTTCTTTCTTACAAGAAAGAAAACAAAGGTTAATACATAGTAAAGTATAAAAAAGTATCGATTTTAGTATAGACATAACTTACAGTTTTATTCGTTCTGTTTTTCTTAACATTGTTGATTTTACTTGCCTTTTTACAACTTGAGCTTGGATATCTGAACTTTTAATTTCACCTATATGACTCCCAATTCTTCCGTAAGAAGGATTACCAGGTATGCTCCCAAGAGATTGCCCTGCATCTCCAGGGATAGGTAGCTTTATATCATATCCAGAACTAATTTTGCTAAAAACATTCCCTATGTATTCTTGAGCTAAAAGAGGAACTGCCTTATTGTAATGCCGAGATGTATTTTGAGTTTTAAGTATAACATCTAGATGTAATAAAGATGGTGCAGATGCAGGGTCTACATTTCTAATTTGAGCCGTATAATCAATCGTTTTTTCTTTTTTTCCACCTCGACCAAAAATGCTAATTGATTTGTCGTAGTATTCTGTATAAGAAGTTATCCCATAATTAATTTCATCATCAAGAACTGTTTCGTAAATAAGAAGTTCGTTTACTTGAATAATCTTTTTGTCTTGTAGGTATCTACTTGTTTTTTCATACTTTGTTTCTACAACTTGCTGTCCTCTATTATCTCCTTCACGCTCTGGGTTAAAGATTATCGATGAAGATACGGTAGTTGTTTGACTTAATTGATAAGTACCATTCTCCATAGCAGAAACTTCTGTTCTAGACATTCCAAAGTTATAGACATTCATATGTTCATGAAGCCTTGTCCTTCCCAAGCCTTGATTTCCTGGATTAGAATCCGCCCCACTCGGGTCTGCATAAAACACGGGGTTGTTGTCAAAGGCATTGTAGGTGCTCAAACTGTGATGTGTAACGGGGTCTATGGCCGTCCAGCGTGCAATGGCGGGATCGTAACTACGTACATCCATCTCGTACATGTTGTAACCAAAGCTTTCCTCCAGCTCCTTGCCATTGTATTTGAACTTGCTGGCAATGCTATTTACGTTGGCAGACACCACATCATTGTAGCCCTTGTGCTTGAGGCCGAAAGGATAGTAGTTCGATTCTTCCACAATCTCGGAAGTATCCACAGCATTGTCGTCGTTGCTGTCCAAGTAACTCAATCTTACATTCCCCAAGTGGTCCTTGTATTGGTACACGTATTCGAAACCACCGGCACTGGTTGGTTGTACGTAACCTTCCGGGTGGTTGAAGAATTTCAATGTTTCCGATACTCCCGCTTGTTCGTAAATGAAGTTGCCGGCATACTTCGTCGTTGTCAAAGAACTTCCATTTGTTACCACCTTGGCTTGTTTTACCCCGGTGGCATCATAAATATAGGAAATATTCTTCGTTGGATCACCATCGAATGTCACACTGGTAGGCAAATTGAGATGGTTGTAGGTTATCCCATCGGTATCGGTTGCACCGATTATACCTTTGTTCAAATCCTTTACCATGTTTCCATTGGTGTCGTAATCATAATCGTCTCCTGTGATGTTGCCATCTAGAAAGCCCTTCATGTCATTGGAATAATCTCTTACGGACAATAACTTGTTTCCTATGTCGTAAGTATAATACAAGTTGTCTATTGTTGGTGTACCATCTTCCTTTCTATACAACTTCAACATATTGCCGTTCTTGTCATATTTGATCCCACCTTCGGTATAATAGGAATGTACTGGGAAATAGCCTCCAAAAATATTTTTTATCCCTCTAGCATTCTTCAATCTGTTCAAGGCATCGTATTCATGGAGATAGCCACGGACATCGGAAGAGATGTTTTTTGTTCTCCATAGGGTTTCACTTATGTTGCCATTGTATAGCGGGGTTCCATTGGTGCCAGTCCTAGGAGTGTTGTATGACAGCTCGAAATTGAACAAATCGTCTCCCATGTTGTCTATGTCGTTAATCTGCCTCAACCAGCCTCTTATGTTGTACTTGTAGTCCACGCTTTGCAATCCTGTGGATTCCGTTACATCCGTAGCTACTGTTCCACCCACCTTCTTGCTGGTAAGTTGCCCCAACTCATCGTATTCGTTGTTTGCTATGAGCTCTGGCGTAGCATCATCGATGCTTTGGGTCTGGGTAAGCAATCTACCCGCATGGTCGTAGGTGTATACATCATTAATGACAACAATGGTAGTGCCATCTTTGGTATGCTTGCTTTCGGTTTCCAAGGGTGAACCTGTAAAATCCAAAGCCATCTTCATGACATCCGCCGTATTGAGATAGTCATTGTGGGTTTCCATGTATATTGGGCGAGCCTTGTCATCGTAATAGGTTGCACTGGTTATCCAATCGTTTGTTCCCAATACACGTACCTTGCTTCCCGTGGACAAGGTTTTTGGATTGTTCGTTATGACATTGTTTCTCCCTGCAAGGACGAATGCTCCGGGATTTGGAATTGTCGTGGCGATGTCTTGTGGGTAGTCGTCGTAATAGTTTATGGTATAGACTTCCATATTCAAGTTAGGGTACACGTCATTGTCATAGTGCAGTGAGGCATCTCCAACAATCGTTGCGCTTGTAGTTTTTGCTTCATTGATTTCACTTTGCGCATTTACCAAGGCTTGCAATGCCAAACGGTCTGAATTGGTGTTGTCTCCATCTGGATCGTAGACGTGTCTTCCCGTGTAAATTGCACGATTAAAGACATCGTACTTGACAAAGAGCCAATGGTTGGCCTTTCTTTGGTTGGCATCTTGGGTAAGTACCGGTCTGTCCAATTTGTCGTATACGATGTATTCCCAACCTTTTCCGGGTATCTTCTTCTCAATCAATCTATTTCGAGAATCGTAATGGTATTGATAGCAAAGCTCATCTATTACCTCCTGTTCTATTGTATATTCAGGTAGTGTCACAGTAAAAGTCCCTGAAAGTCCGTTTACTTGCGTTTGCGTATTTCTGGTATCCGAGACTTGAGTGGAAGACAAGGTCAAGTATCCGTTTTCTATCTTCAATTCATAACCATTTAGGTTGGCACCAACATTCAAGTCCACATTTGGAACTGCTTCGGGCAATTGGACGATAGGCCCCAATTCCAAGGTCATCGGATTTGCAAATTGTATGTCTACGCTAAAGGTCAGGTTCGTTCCCGACAAGGCTATGCTGGACGTTCCCGTTGCCGTTCCAGGTAGATATCGCGCTGGAAAAAGATAATCGTACGGCGAGATGTTCTTCGTAAAATCCACATACAGGTTTTCCGTCAAGACGATATCCGTCCCTTTTGGGGGCAACACATAGGTCAAATTATCATAAACGTCGTAAACATATTGCGTATCGTGCGCTATGCCCTCATTGTAGGTGCGTTTTAAGACAACTTGCCCTTTCCTGTTTTTGAACTCTTCTGTGGTATGGTCCTTCAAGTGTGTTTGGCTTGGACTCCAATTCTCATCCTTGACAATGCTTTTGTACAACTGGTTCTCCGCATGGGAACCATTGTATGACAATTGTGGTACTTCTGTATTTCCTGTCGGGAATATTGCATTGTAATGAGGCACAGTGTTTACTGCATTGGTTTCATATCCCAACTTTATGGTATGATCCGTATCGGCATTGGCATCTGCTTTCCAATCTCTTCCTGGTGCAGCTTCTTCCAATACTTTATTTAAAGGGGAAGCCTCAAAGATTTTTTCAGAATAGGGGTTTGGAGCAGAAGTGTCTATGTCCTCAGGAAATTTAGTACCGTAGTATGTTTCAATGTCACCAATCAATGTTGAAGTTTCCCTAAAGTTCAATGTCGCACTTGAGGCAGATTGATTCGGGTTTGCATAAGGCAAGTACTCTTTGGTTTTTCTACCATAGCCATCGTAGACAACAGGCATGACAATATCTTGATGGTTTCCTCCTCCCTGTTTGGCAATGGATTGCTTTGGTCTTCCCAAATCGTCATAATACGTAATGGATTCTATTTTGTCATCGTTGCTCAACGCATTTATTTGAGATTGCGTCTCTACAGGTACTTGATAGTTTGTGGTTTGTATGTAGTTTTCATTGGTACTTGGCGGTGTAACTGGGCAACCATTGTTTGTTCCATAAACAGTAGGACACTGGTCGTTTCCATTGGTTACGTAGCCATTTACAATAAAACAGGATGTAATGAAGCTATTGGGATCGCCTAGACCGTCGTTGTCCACATCACTGTATTGAACAACTCCTTGATTTGTTATTGTTGCGTCATTGTCATTGCAATCGTCATGATTGGCAACATAGGCATTTGCTGGTCCAATTGGCATGTTTTCACTACATATAAAAGTAGTAGCTCTCCCAAAACCATCACCATCGTTATCTGGATACCATTTGGTTTCACCTATTGGGCATAAATCTATAATTGGAGGAGAAACTCTTTCTTGACCTGTGTCAATTTGAGCATTTACGAGATTTGAAACAAAAACTGTTGCTAAAATAAATAATAATCTTTTCATATCTAATTTAGTTTTTGGGGTTGGTATTGGTAAATGGGGATTTGTTATGTACCAATATTCCATTTGCGAAAAAATTATGGTTCACACTCACCTTGTCTAGGTTATATGTTGTTTGCTTCTTGTCAATAAACTCATACTCCATCAATTTTATAGGTTTTAATTTTTTTCCTCTCGAAGTGTATGAAAACACGACATCTCCCTTTTCTATTTTTTCAACCTCCAAATCGTAATTTCGTTTAGTCAAATCTGGATTGAACGATGCCCAGCCTTTGTCTTTTACATAGTAGGGATGATCCAATGTGTTTGTGTTTTTTATGCCATTTTCAAAACTAAACTGAATCAATTTCGTATGTATGGGATTTACCATATTCAAGACTTCACCGACTTCAATTTTTTCTTTTTCCGTATTGTAGGTAAGCACTTTATCTCCCTTGGTTACCTCTTCTATGTTTTTTTCTGAGCCATCTGCCATTTTTATTTTGGTTCCAGCTACAAAACAGGAATTGATTTCGAATTCGGGTTGGATGGTGACTACTCTGGTGGATGTCACGGTATAACCCGATTTAACATTAGAAGCAGATATCCCTATGGTAACTGTAACTGGATTCCCAGAAGTATTTACCAAGACTGATGCATTGTTGTTGCGGAAATGAGTGGTATAAAGAGAAGGGGTTGGAAATCCCGAAGTATCGTCCACAATGAATAGCACGTATTTAAAAATTCCAAAATCTGCTCCTTCTGCAGGGTCTACCCAAAAATGATTTTGATTGTTTGTCGACGATTGCCCATAAATTGGGCCTAAATAAAAAGCTTCACCACAATTGGGAGCGTTTACCGTCACTGTTTCGTTTATGGACGTACCATTTAAGTCTGTCACCGTAACATTATAGGTTTTATTTGTGCTACAAGGGACTTCTGCCGTATACTTGTAAGCCGTGCTAACAATTGTCGAAGAACCATCTTCTCTCCACTCATAGCTATAGTCGCCTCTTCCTCCCGATGTCATGGCAGACAATACGGTGTATTGCATGCTTGGTGCTGGATCTGGCACATAATCTGGTGTTGCGTTTTTTTCAATGGCAACCGTCAATGGCCCTATGTTTGGGATGGTCACAGATGGATTCAATTTGTAATTGTACTTGTTTTCTGTAATTACCTTCCCTTCGTGGTCTTTAATGCTTGTCAACCTTTTAAAACTATCATATTCGTATGTATTTTTTCTTCCTCTGGGGTCTGTGATGGATAGAACACCCACTCCCGGTGTATGGATGTAAGAATATACTTGGGCATTAGGCAAATTGTTTCTTAAATTGGCAAGCTCTGCCTCAAGTTGCGAATTTGTTTTTGTTTGCAGGTATTTAATGCCTGTAACTCCCAAAGCAGTTAGAACTTCACTATAGGTTGCATTGAGTACTTCGGCTATTTTATATTGATAGTCGTATGCCCAAAGTACTGAAACAGTCATCCCGTCTTCTTGTTTATATTCTATGACATTGCCTCTCCTATCATAGTTTTCAAAGTTGACTTTGACTTCTAAAGGGTTGTTTTTCTTAGAGGCACTTTCTTTGGAAGGCATTATCTTGTTGGCTCCAAAATCATGATAGGATGTAAGGCTGGTGGCCAACAATTCGTTATTGCTAAAGTATTCTTTCTTGATTGGCACTACCATATTCAAAGCATTTAGAACTCCTATATTTGGCAAAGAAGATACTTCGGAATCGAAAGGGTAGTAAATTCGCTCTTTTCTTGTTTCTGCATCATTGACGATTGTTAGACTTTCTTTTAGAAACGGCAGGTTTGAATCATACCAATTTGTCTTTTCATTTGTTAGTGTACCACTATCTGTATAATCTTTGGATATTGTCTTTTTTAAGAGATTTCCCTTTGACAACATTGGAATTTGAAAATGCACTTGACCTGCATTGCTTCCTGTTGAATATGAGAAATTAGGATTTTCGGTAATATTATTTTCAATTATGTCGAAAGAATCATAAATATTATATTCATATTCGTTTGTAGTATGCTTTATTAAATTGTTTTGATTGTCAAATATCTTTGAAGAAATTAGTTTGCCTCTTTGTATGGCATTGTCTATGAACGAAACAGGCCAAAAACCTTGTTCTATGTTTTCAGAAACAAAACTAGGAGGTGTTGTGGTGTCAGGGGCATAATATGTGTAGTTCGTTGGTCTATGATTTGGATAATTTATAGCGCTAGTATATTCGTTTATTATATGCCCATTACCAGGTTCTGAACTTTTAACTCTTGAATAATTAGTCGCCCCTTAAAATCACGTTAAGTATTGATTTTACTATAAATCAAGG
>JAHDHI010000026.1 GCA_020631395.1 Bizionia sp. | reverse complement strand
TGGATTTCCTACAAGGAATTAGCAATTGCCCTTGTACACAAACTAGAGCTGACGAATAACGGTAATGTAAAACTCTTACAAGATACTAGTTATAGTCCTTTTACCAAAAGTAGCATCATCAAACAACTTTCTAGAACGATAAATCTTTTCTTGAAAACATACAATAATAAAAAAAGCGACTCGTAAGTCGCTTTTTTCTATGCTTTAAGATAAATTAAACATTGGTCTAGGTCAGGGTTTTTTTGTATCAAAGATTCAATATAAATCTTAAGCTCTTGTATTTCATAAGGTAACAACCTTTCAAGGGCCTTTTCTACTTCCCTGCAAAACAAGTTAACATCAAAACTTACTTTATTGAGTATTGTCTTGGTGTACTCGAACATTGCTCTTGCCATAATTAAGTAATAAGGGTTTAGTTAAAATTAAAAAAGTAGCTGTTTTTTTATAGGCAAAGTGTTTTATTATTCCGATTAAAAGTAATAAAAAAAAGAATTCAAAAAACATTTCACCCCACTTTTAACAGTTAAAAAAAACATAATTTTTAAGGCTAGAACTTATTATCTCCATCCAAAAGGTCTCCTAAACCACCAAGGATGCTACCCTCCCCTTTACTGTTACCTCCTCTTGGCAAACTAGATAAAACACGCCCTGCCAATCTACTAAATGGCAAAGATTGTACATAAACAACCCCTGGCCCTTGCAATTTTGCAAAAAACAGACCTTCTCCTCCAAAAATGGTGTTTTTAATGCCTCCTACAAACTCTATGTCATAATCTACGTCTTGAGTAAATCCAACAATACAACCAGTATCCACACGAAGCGTCTCACCTGCTTGTAAGACTTTTCTAGCCATTGTTCCACCTGCATGTACAAAAGCCATACCATCTCCCTCCAATTTCTGCATTATGAAACCTTCACCTCCAAACAATCCTCTTCCAAGTTTCTTGCTAAACTCCACTCCTATGCTGACTCCTTTTGCCGCACATAGGAATGCATCTTTCTGACAAATAAACTTGCCTCTGTACTCTGTTAGATCTATCGGTATTATCTTTCCTGGGTATGGTGATGCGAAAGATACGTTTCGCTTTCCTGTAAGATCATTGTAAAAAGCAGTCATAAACAAGCTTTCACCAGTAAGAATACGTTTCCCTGCCCCCAGTATCTTCCCTAGGAACCCAGTGTCCTTTTGCGACCCATCTCCAAATATGGTTTCCATTTTGATGCCATCGTCCATCATCATGAAACTGCCTGATTCTGCAACTACGCCTTCTTGGGGATCCAACTCGATCTCCACATATTGCATTTCTTCTCCGTAAATTCTATAATCTATTTCGTGTGCTGTCATTGTTTTATTTTTTGATTAACTACTTGGTTAGTTGATTATATTCAAATTTCGTTACAACCTATCATTATTATTTGGTTTTCAACTTCACCGACCACTCGAAATTGAAGGTCGATACCACTATGCCATCCTGATTGGTTCCAATGGACTGCATCCATAGTGTCTGTCCTTCACCTGTCTCTATCGTTTTATTTATGGCATCATCTATCAAATGTCCATCTTTGCAGACAAATGTAATCTTACCTGTTGCCTTTTTGGTGAACGAAGCATTGTTGTTGGATACCAGCATCGAGATGTTCTTTCCGCTCTCCCTAATCTTCATCAGCACCAACGCTCCTGTAGTCAATTCCGCAGCCATACCTTGAACGGCCCAAAACATCGATTTGAAAGGGTTTTGGTTAATCCATTTGTGTCTTACCTTTACAGAGCAGGACTCATCGGTAATCGTTTTCACTCTCACGCCTGCAAAATAGACGGCAGGCAACTTGAATAGGTTAAAAGCATTGATCTTTCTCGGTGTTAACTTCATATCTTCTTTTTGTTTATATAATCGCGAAATCCAAATGTACATTTTGAAAATTCCAAATGCCCTTTTTTTAACTGGCACAAACATATTTACATTGTTCGTTTTCGTATTGTAAATATATTAATTTAAAAAGGCGTTTAAAACTGTTTTAAACGCCTTTTATATTTAAATAGGGTAATTCGCTGTCAAAACCTCTATTTTCCGTTTACGCTTACCTAAATCAACTACGTGGCCAGCACATAATGGCTTATCAATTGGACGACTATACCACCCATACTTGTTTACATACTCATTTAGAATTTCACTAGGATAAGTGCTGAGTAAAAATTTACCTTTCATAGATGCAAGCGCATCCAAATCTCGTTTAAAATGTTCATGAGTATAACCTCCATAATGACCTTGATTAGTATCAATATATGGAGGATCAGCATAAACAAATGTATCTTTTGTATCTCTACTTAATATTACTTTATCTGCATCATTTTGTTCAATTTGGGTATAGCGCATTCTTTCTGTTAAATCTTCTTTAAAAGCTTCTACTTTATTAGCAATAGTGATTGCTCTTTTTGCCCTATCATACCCCCAAGAACCTATTTTGCAGCTAAAACCTTGATTAGTTACAACCCAAAAAGCCCAAGCTCGAGTTACCCTATCAAATAACCAAGGGCAATCATATATAACCATAGCCGATTTGTAAGTTAATCTACTATGCAATGTTGCTTCAATCTTCTCTCTTAGGCTAAAGAAATCATGTTTTAATACTTCATAAAAATTTACAATATTTCCATTCGCATCATTGATAACTTCACACCTCCCTGCTTGTTTAGCCCAGTAAACAGCTCCTCCTCCAAAAAAAGGTTCTACATATATTTTATGCTCAGGAATAAGAGGTAAAATATGTTTCAACATACTTTGTTTTCCCCCATAGTAACTAATGGGTGTTTTCAATTGTTTTTGTGTTTCTTTTATCATTCTATATTAATTATTTAATTTACATTTGTTTCACCACACCTATAATCAAAAAAAAGAGCTAGCAGCAACCAGAAGACTTATGTCCTCCAGTAGCCGCTGGCTCTTAGATTAAAATTAGGTGTGGTGCTTATTTTTAATACTGGAGGATTATTTATCCTCCTTCTAATGAATCATTTTATTTCATCATAGTTATCCTTGTATGGAATTGATACAATGCCCGCCCTTGAGCCAATACTTTACATCTATGGCGAATAATAAAATCACCCATATCCATCCAAACCAGCTGAGAGTTTTATCTCTTTGATTTTTGCCTAATGCACTACTAATAGTTTCCCCGAACCTTCCGAATCGATAGCCTCTTTTTTTACGCATTATAACGTTCCAGAGAATTTCATAACGTTGGTTGGCATCCACATCGATGGCATAGGCATTTTCAAACCAATAGGTGTTCATTGTCCTAAAAAAACCGTTAATTTTAATGTTCTTGTAGATTACGACAATGAAGTGAGTAACACCTACAAATGGCAACATTATGTATGCTATTATTGATAAAACAAACCCCATTAGACGCTAAATTCTTTTACAATTGTGTGATCAGTATCTACAATCCAATTAGTCATTGTTTGCCGTTTGTATTGCCCAGTTTGAGCAATTAAAACCACAGTTAAATTAGCTATCAATCCATTGGAAAAACCTGTTGATTTAGATATGGTTTGTCCAAGCAACTGGTAAAACTCCTCTATTGAATCGACTGTGTATTTGTATGCAATGGCTTGTCTTTCCTCAATGACCTTTCTTTCAACAATGGTTTTATCTATTGTGTTTCCCTCATCGTCTGTGACTTGGGTTTCAATCTCTTTTTCTTGAAACAAGGAATCTTTTACTATTGTTGTAAATGTCAATGTTTCAATGTTAAAATTGAAGCTGGACATTTCCCGCAACATATCACATAACCCGTCTGAATTTGAGGTCGCTAGTTTTTCTGTTGAGCGTATTTTAATCATCTGTTTTTTTTGTTTTATGTTAATCTTCTATGCATTGCCCCAGTAGCATTATTTATGTATGCAAACCCAACCTTCACACCTCCAGAAGCGGCCGCAGCATCATCGGTATAACTGCCCAAATTCGATAAATCCAAATCATTGACTTTTAACTCTCCAAATATTTCATTTTGAAGCACATCACCTTCACCAGAAATCCATTTAACGGCCAACCTCAAAGCCAATTGCTTTGCGGCTTCACTGGTATTGGACACATAGAAGTCCTTATGAGCAGACCAGCCAGAACCACCACCATTTCCTATGGTAACGTCTTCTATGTGTAAATTAGACCCGTCTCTAAACGACTTCATGCTTCCAACTAGGTGGTCAAAAGCACTAAAGGTCAAAATATCGCTACTGGTGCGTGTTAAACTACAAAAAGGCTGTACAAACGCTCCATTTATGGAAAAGTCGCCATTGACCACTGTATTTGCATTTATGGTCGCTTTGGCCGTGGTAGCATCGATAGCCTCCAGCACCAATGCTTTTTGCTCATCACCACCCGAATAGTGTACTATGAAGTTAAGACCGCTTTTCCATCCCGCCCCCGAATTGCGACCATAGGCCACAATGTCGTAAAACCTTGGGTTTGACGTATCAGTATTGGAGGGGTTTGCCCGTAGTGTCAAATTGTTCTTTTGGTCGGCACTACCAACATCCCAAACCCTTGCTCCTCCTAAAAAATTCTGTTTTGCTTGGAAAGTGTTCTCTACATCTTTCAAAGCTACTTCATCACTCACCTCTATCAACTCTGTAGCAACTGTCTTTTTTAAACCTTTGCCAAACTTTAGTTTTTCAGTAGACTTCCATTGTTCAATACCATCTTTATCTTGAATGGACAAACCAACTTTTGCTGCCTTTGTAACATCATCAACCTTTAAATAATCTGTAGATTGTATGCTTTCAATTTCTTGGGCATTCTCATCAATTCTACCTTTTAATGCATTAAACAAATCACTGTGAGAATCATCAGCTTCATTATGATTTTGAAGTGCCTCTGTATCCGCCTTATTATTAAGTAAGTTCCCTAGATTTTCAATATTATCTACAGGGATTTGATTATCCTTATGCCAAAAGGAGTCCCAAACATCCCAAAATTGGTTTTGAGTTGGTATTAAACCTGTTTTAAACCAGTTTTTAATTGTATTTAAATTTACTTTTGCCATTTTATATACCTTTAAATTGAATAAATGCCATAGTATAAAATGGCGGTCTATTTTCGTGTGCCTCATCAGATCCTGTATTACTAGTTGTTAGAGTCCCATTTAAAGCTGAAGAAGCTTGAGTCTCATTAACATATTGATGACCTGTATTGTCTGATGTAGACAATTGATTAGTCCCTCCTCCTCCAGAAGCTAAAGCGCTTGGTGATATGCCATGCGTATGCGGAGGTATTATAAAACTGCCATTGTGATTGTGACTTGCTATTTGAGCCTCAGTAAGAGTTACCTTTTCTTCTCCTCCTATTTTTCCTATTTCATTATAATCTACTTCATTTGGATTATAGCCAACAATAAATCTACCTCTCAAATCCCGTGTCCCATTTTGCCCATCACATAAATACCATCCTTCAGGTATATTGTCGATATCACCTCCATACATATCTATTTTGTCTATATACAATGCGGATGTCAATGGGTAAGCTCTTTTAAAACCACTCCATTCCACAGCCTCTATACCTGAACCAAAACGAGCATAACGTTTGTAAAACGTTGGTTTTTCTGTACCATCTTCAAAAAGCAAATTTGTTTCCTCTTCAATGATTATAATAGTTGATTGTGATTGACCTCCCACAAAATCCAAAAGTTCTCCATTGTAAAAAATAACACCATCACTCACATTTGTTCCCGTGGTAACACACCCTTTAACTATGGATTTATTACCAACTACTTCTCCCAAAGCTTCAAATATTTTATAATTGGATTGAAGCTTGGATAAGCTTTCAGTTTCTAGGCGATAACCACCCGTTTGGTCAAAATCTATTCTATTCATATATCTTCTATTTTATAACGCTTAACACCTTCATTGTAAAAATTTATGTGGGCTTCCAACTCATATATTTGAGTAGCGACAATACTAGACGGCACATATACTATGTAATCTACCCCAGTGTCCGCATAATCGTCTTGAGAGTGAACAAATATTGTCCCTAAAAACCGAGGTTGAGCTTCAGCTGGAGTATAGATGTATTCAGGTTTAAAAGAATTCCCGTTTCCTATGTATATTCTTCTTTCCACATTATCAAATTTGTCATTTAACGACTTTCTTAAATAACAAACCTGAGCATTGTGTTTAAGCTTATACAAATGGTCATTCCTCATCCTAAACCAATCATTGTAAATTGAAACGATTGGACTAACCAATGCCTTTACAAAGGCAATATGCCTTGGCAACCTTAGAAAGGTAGCCAAGCTATTAATGCCTAATGTTTCTATATTGATATTAGACCACATAAACTATGTTTTCAAAATTCTCGATTTCATAGTAACCACTAATAGGAATACGTTTAACATCTATTACCGTAGGCATTCCATAATCATCAACTGTAGCATCTATCCAACTAGATGAAGCCTCTATTAATTCAGGGATCAAAACACCTTCAACAGATTGTAACTTGTCTACCAAGTGAGCAAGGATCAACTCTCCATTAAAAGGTAATTCTTTCATAAACTCTTTAATTGCTTTTTCAACAGGGTTACCTCCATTCAATATGCTATTCCCATTCTCATCTAGCACCAAAGGATCCCTGAAAATCTTTAGATTTAAAAACAATCTATCTGGCAAATAATTAAGTATGGTTATTTCTGTACCTGCCCATTTAACCTCTTCGAAATAAGCTTCGACTGCATCTTTTTGTTCAGCCGTAACTGGGGATAACACATCATTTATTTCTGTAGCTATTTTTATTACTATTTCCCCAGGAGTAACACTATTGTTTACAGCTGAATATTTAATGATTTTTGAAGATGATATTTGCTCAGCTGTAGCACCTGCATTATCAAACTTATCGCTATCTTCCATTAAATCAAAACCATATTGAAATTTCAAGGCCATTGACCTATACCATGGAAGTCGACCACTTTTTTGGTTATACAATTGCTCTGTCACATCTTTTTTATGTTGAACAAAAAAGGTTTCGAGAGTATATATTACTCCTGCCACAACATTGAAAATGATATTTTCTATGCTTACAAGAGAAAATTGTTCATCAAAAGTTTGTCCAACATTTAAACCATAAGCTGATATTACTTGAGGGTTTGCTATGAAGCTACTTGTTATTTTATTTAGTATTTCCTTGTAAGATCTCATCCTATTTTAAATGTATTTTCTATTACCATTTGTCCAATTCCCAAACCTTCAATTGCCATTATTTCATTATTCGTCAATGCAGTTGATGGCTCATTGTATTTATTGAAAAAAGCAACAACCCTTTTATTCGTAATTCCTGACCCTTGGATTTCCTCTCCTATCTCCAATGAAGCCGTAATACTCTTGTTATTTAGTATGGCCATAGCCAATGCATTTTCGAAGCTACCAGTTTGCTGTACCACCTTATCTAAAAAACTCTGACCTTGTTTTACTATGTTACTCATACTTTGCTTCAATTGAAATGCGATCTAAACTGTATAGATCTAGTTTTGTTATTTTCATTCCATCCATAGAAAATTGCTCTCTGATTTTGTGCCTATATTCCAATAACTCACTACTCAGCGCAATATCTTCAATACCAACCCCTAAAGTTGGTGAGTATTTGAAATCATTGGGGTGAGCAATCAAGATCAATGCTTTGTTTTGATTTAAAGTATTACCAATGACCAATCCACTCATTATCTTCCCATCAGAATCTTTAATGACATCTATTTTGATATCCATTACGACTCCTTCATCTAAATTATCAACTACCTGTATGCCTATATCTTTTCCCATTATTGCAATTGTCCTTCAAATATTCCTGTTACGACACCACCTGTAGCACTTGTCAAGCCTGTTGTATAAACAATATCAGCTTCCTTTACATACGCATCCACAGCATCACTAAAACGCGTTGCAAATTCTTCTACCGAAGTGTCTTCACGTTGTAACATATCTGTCATTAAACTAACTATTTCACTCTTTAAAAACTCCTTGTCTAATGCCATTTAAATCTATTTTAAAAGTTGGTTAAATCTTGTTTCCAATTGCTCTATGGCTGCTATGGTAATTGGCAAAACCATTCCACTTGGACCAGCAGGTGTCGAAACCTTAAACTGCTTTAGTAATGTTGATAAATCTGAAAACACATCTACTAATGAAACTTCATTGTTTTTAATCATTACCTTTTTATCGGTACTATCAAACAAGAACTCCAATCCATCTTGTCTATATTCTATTTTTTCAACTTCATCAACCTTGATGACACTTAGGTTATCCAATTCTCCTGTAAGACTTATTATTAGAACCTTGCTCCCCGTTTTCGGGACTATTTTAAAACCGTTTTCGCTTTCGTTTAAAGTTGCTTTCAGCTTTACATCTGTTACAACTAACTTCTCATTTATTACTACACTACAAGCATCTCCTTCAATAGACTTGACAACACCTTTTATTGGCAAATTGGGATTAGCCCCCACTATTTCCTTAAACAACCTTTTTACCTCTACTAAATCCGACATTCCTTAACTTAATTTAATACCTGGTGTAATTGTTCTTTTCCCTCCAGCTTCACTAAGATTGGTATTTACTGTCTTGACATAATAATATGCTGTTTTATCGGGATAATCTTCATCTTTAATTCTTGCGGAATATGTAGGTTTAACCATAGGAACCAACCAAGTTTCAAAAGTCCCTTCGTAACCCGGTGCACTCCTCTTTATCAATTCTCCATCCGCAATGTTCAACATTGAAGACTTACTCATAGCACCGACTTTCAATGTTACTTTATCTCCTCCTGTAGTCCCCGCAGTAACCTTATTAACATTTCCTTTTATATCTGTACTTTCTACAGTAACCTCTACTTTAAAATCTAATTTGTTGTTAAATTCCAAACTTGAGTTTTCAATGTTCTTTTGCAACGAATAGAAGACTTCTCCATCTTTTTCGATATAAGGTGGATGAATGTGTAATTCTCTCTTTTCTGTATTGAAATAGATGTTCGCTTTAGTTTCTTGCTGTATTTTCTTCAACACATCATATCCCGTTGCTTGATGGATGGTAAACTTTTCATAACTTATGTCATAATTGCATTTAAGAGTAAAGGAACTATCTATTTGATCTAGCACATATTGTCCAATCTTAGATAATGATGTCGGCTTTAATTCTACGTCTTTGACACCAACCCTAAACAAAAACAAGGCATCTTCACAAATTATTTTTAAAGAACTATCGTTGTTTTTAATTTCTTGTATGTAGCCAACAAATTCAGTTTCCAAATTCCCATCATACCCCATCATAATTAAAACCTGTGTGCCTCTCGAAATTTTATTTTCAAAATTCAAGACGCTATTCATTACAGCTTCTGGCAATACTATTGTAGCTGTATCTGCCAAATTATCTACACTGGAAATAATATCGCACTCAGCTAAAAGAGCCAACTGTGTTCGCCTTCCTTCTTTATTGAATTCTATGTACCAATCCAGATTATACATCAATCATTTATATCTAATAATAAATTATAGGCAAAGTCACTATAGCATTTAATTTCGTAGGCTTGTACGTTCTCTCCTTTTGTAAAAGGGAAACTAAACCCCTCAATGACTATTTGATTAATTCCCAAAAGCTGCAATGGTTCACAATAAACCGTTATGGACTTTGGAATTGTCATATGGTCTCTTAACCTTTCAAAATCCTCTATGGGAAAACAATCCTCAACGTTACCCGTCAAAATTGATCCAATCAAAGCTCCAGTAATGGTTATTTCATAATCAGCTTGATTCCAACGTTCTTTTATCGAACCAATTAATCCATTTGCCTTTGCAACATTTCTTCTAACTATGGTATTTTTCCCTGTTATCGTTATCATTGGTTCATACGGTAGTAAATACTTGGTACCATCTTCTCCAACAAATGAGAATGGAAAAAACTGTTTTTCTTCAGCTACTGGAGCATCAGCTTGCCACAAGTCCAAATTGAAATTGGCAGTTGAATCTCTAACAGGTTCTGCGGATTTGAATGGTAAAAAGGGGATTGGAGGCAATACGTGTTTGACAAGTTCATTTTGTACTGCTTCAAATCTAGGTAAGCTTTCTGTTGTTACTGCCCCTACCAAAGATGAAAATATTATTCCTGTTTTATTTACTACCATTTAACTTCCTGCTGTTGTTGCTAATGCCAATGTCCTTAGTAGAGCATCTGTACTTTGATCTTGCATTTGTTTTGCTCCATCCTTGAAATCGTTCCCTTTTATGCTTAATTGCTCAACCAAAGATTTTAGATTGATCGTTATATAATTGTGTTTTGAGCCTCCAGTTGCAATTGATTTATTTGTGGATTTAGACCCACCTAGATCTCCTTTGGTCTTATCATCATCCATCGACGGAGTTACTCCTGGCAATGATGGGGTTTTTATACCTGAACTTTTTTCTTCAGCATTCGTTTTCCATTTTAAAGACCCTGCTGCTTTTCTAAAGGATTCTGCACTTGCCTTGGCCGTTTCAATTACTTTTTTACCTTGATCGACAATTGCTTTTTTTCGAGCTTCTGTATCGGCATCAATTTTCGCAATCATTTTTTGGTTTTCCGAAGCATCACCAAGACCAACTGCTGTTTTGAATTGCAACCACCCTTTTTTAATTCTATTGATACCGATCATGATGCTGTTTACCACAACTAAAAAATGAAGCTTTGCGCCTTCTACAAACGTTTTGAACAATAATTTTGCTCCTTGTACAGTGTGTTTCCATGCTTTGCCCCATCCTTCCGTTTTGGATATCACCCAAACAATCGCCGCACCTACGGCTATGATTATAGCCGGTATAATGAATATTGGGGATAGTGCAGCATTCAAAGCCCATTGTACACCCGTCCATACCGTAGTTGCTACCGAAACAATTCCTGTCCAAAGTGCTAGCATTTTCTCTGCATTGGTGACAAACTTAATTGCTTTACCAAAGCCTATGAATACAGGAATGAGATTACTAATGTCAAAAGCAATGTCTCCCAATACTTTTGCATAACCCAAAGCCCCTCCAGTAACATTGAACAAGCTTATTTTTAAATCATCGACTTTAGCCTTTAACCTTGCATTTTTCTCAGCTTTAGACTCCATTACTATGGCCGCTTGCTCATAAGCTGTATTAGTATCGACAATGGATTGTTTCAATTTGTCTTGAGCATCTATACCATTAATTAAAGCCAAGGCTGCATTTTTATTTTCTCTCCCAAATAACTTCGTTAAAAGCGCATCATCTTTAAGTATGTTTTTTAATGGCTTCAAACGCTCTGTAAAATCTAAAGTTTTATTCCCTAACACTTTAATATCTACTCCAGCAGCAGCCAGTTCTCTTCGCACATCTTTAGGTAGAAATCGTCCTGTAGATAAAATAGCTAAGCTATTTCTAAGCGCCACACCTCCTTCAGCTCCTTTTTTTCCTGCCTTATCAAGTATTTGTATTGCAGCAGCATGTTCTTCAAAACGTAATTTTGCTGCTTTGGCAGCCATACCACTTTGCTCAAGTGCTGCTTTTTGTTGCGGCAATTCCGCTGAACCTTCTTTGGCAGCAGCTGCCATAATGTTCATCATTTTTGCCATTTCCTTACTCGCTTCTATTGGGTCTTCTGTAGATACTTGATATTGATTTAATGCCGTGGTCAAAACCTCTGTAGCTGCCTTAGTATCGCCTCCCATAGTTTTACTTAACGTACTTACAGAATTACCCATACTCTCCAAAGCTTCTGGAACACTTGAAATTTCAGGTGATAGTTGGGAAAGAATAAGCTTGTAGGATTCTATGCCATCCGCTGCTTCTCCTCCAAATGTCTTAGCATTACTTCTAGCTGACATCTCTAATTTTTTCAAGGTGCTATCTGTCACATCTGTAATGGCCTGCAAATCTGCCAATGAAGTCGATAATTTTAGTCCTGGTTGACTTAATGAATCTAAACCTTGTGAAGCAGATTGAATATTGGATATAAAAGCTTGAATGTTGACTCCTGATAGTTTGGAGTTTATTTTATCCATTGCTTTGTTAAATCCCGATGCCAATTTCTTGACATCGTTTGCCGCCTTGTTCACACTATTATCTAACTTGTTTACCGATGCTGAAACGCTATCAGCATTACTGTTAAATTGTAGATTATAGTTTAATGTGTTATTCATTGGAAATCCCGATTATTCATCGGTTGGATTTTCTAGGTTTCTAATGTATTCAAGTTCTTTTATTCTCATAGCCCATTCATCATCACTAAGACTGTCTGGTTCTTTTATATGCATATAGTAACGCAGTTGAGCGTTACTAATGCGTATAAAATCATCAGGGCTTACTTCAGCAGCCTTTATAGCTTTTCCAGAGCAGCTTCTTTAATTACAATGATTTCTGAAATTTTAGAGCTGGCTCCCATAAAATAAGAGTCTTTGGTTTTGATTTCATCATCACCTCCCAACCAACAACTTTTCAAAATATATTCATTGAACTTCATTGGATCTTGAGCTCCCACTTTACTCGCATACCCTAATTCGGTTCGTGTAGGACTTCTTAATATCGCTATTTTGTCATCCACAGTAATCTTAAATACATTCTCATATTTAGATTTCCATTCTACGATTTGATTGCGCATTATTTCAAACGCTTCGTTTGTTTTCGTCACCGTACTCATATGCTATACTTGATTGTTTATGTTAAGACAAATGAATGGTAATTTCACTTCCATAAACTTGTCACCTTGTTTTAGTTCTTTTGCGGCTTCCAAAAAGCGAATACCAGAAACTCTTGTAGTAATCAGATCATCTCCAGCACTTGGATTGCCTAACCCAAACACACCGTCAACAGCTATACTTAAAACGCTTCCATTTCCAGCCTCCACCAACTTCTCATACTCACTTTGCAATAGTGTTATTTCTCCTTCATATGTAATGTTTCCACTTTGTATGGTATGTGGATTTCGGCCTTTTGCATAAATTGGCTCTCTTTCAATTTTTTCGCTTAATTTAACAGCTCTTATTCCCGTTATGTCTTCTCCTCCAAGAATTAAGGTTAAATCTGCCCATTCGTATTCTCTACTATTAATCATTTTTAATTGTTATTAAAGGTTAACATCATACCCTAAAGAGATGATAAAGAATCGTGCATATCCTTTTGGTCTCACTTTTAAGGTTAATCCTATTTTATTTGTATTGGAAACGATTGCATCAGTATCAAACTTTGCTTTAACGCCCAAATCGTTTTTATCGATTGGATCAGCCGACAACTCTCCATTGGCTGTCATTTGCTGAGCAATCTCTCTCTCAATGTTTCCTTCTACTGTTTTAGCATAAAAAGGATCTATTTTACCTTCGTTGGTTAGATTGAAATCCTCTAGAATTTCATCACTAGCAATGTTGTGAGCCAATCTAAAGGCCTTGTCGATAACTCGCCTACGAGCTATGCCATTGTAATCCTCTGAAGGATCTGTAGCCAATGGGTCATCCGAAATATAATAACCCGACTTGCGAACGTGGGTTCTAATGGTGATATAGCCTTTATCGTGCAGTGCCTCTACATCATATTCTTCTACAGGAGTGTCGACTACATAAGCGGTTAGTGATTTTAAAGAACCTCGTCGCACTCGTCCAGGGTTCTCTTGTACAGGTATCGAAGCTAACCTAGCAGCCAATACTTGAGATGCTGCACCAGAATGAGGAACTACGTCAGTACGTTTTTTAGTTTCACCTATAAAAACACCTACTCGATTGTTTGTGCCTGTCAATTGAGTTGCCAAGTTCGTATGATCACCAGTAAAGCCATAACCTTCCAGAACAACATATGCTGGAGCGTATTTTTTGTCGATATAAGCATCCAGCAAAGATTGAGCAGCAACCTTTGCCAAAGGCACATCTTCATCAATACCATTGGTTATCGTCAAGGTATAGGAATCATCTGGAGAAAATGCCGTAAATAGACCTGAGATCTCACCATTTGCTTTGTCCAACAAAACTTCCACAGGTGCTTTGCCTGCAACTGGAGTAAACCAATCACTGACCTTTGTGTCTTTGGCTAATCCTAAAACCCAAAGTTTAGTTCCTTCTCCTGCCTCTTCATAAAACTCCAATAGAGTTTTATGAAGATGGTAATTGTCAACATCTGGCAATATGCCTAATGCTTGCACATCCGCCATTCCTTTTATCACATAAGGAGTATTCAACGCAAAGGTTGTACTTACGGGTACAGCACTAGCTAGTAGACCTAATATTCCATCAGATGTAGAAACAACATTACCAATGTTGCCATTGGTGAAATTTATATTTATTCCTGGTAACATAATTACTCGTTGTTTTCAGTATTGTTTTTTCCTTTCTCAGATGGATCAACTCCACCCGTATCATCAACAGCTCCCGTGTCGCTATCTAGATCTAATGCTTTCAGTTCAGCAATCCTATCCTCTCCTGCTTTTAACACAGTACTTGCCGTCTCACCTTTTAAAGCTTCATTTACATCTTCAATGTTATCTAACTTTTTGACATATTCAGCTCTAAGTTTTGCTTTTTGCATAGAAGTCAAATCACTTGACTTAACTGGCTTTGAAACTTTGAGGAGATTCTTTTTTTTCACTTCCACAACATCTTTATTCCCTAAAGACTTAGCGTGCCCTTTAGCGTGATGGTTTGTAAAGAATTTAACGCCATCCGATGTCTCGAAATAGCTTGTCATTTTTGGATGTCTTTTAAATATGTCTTGATTTTTCATTTTATGTACATTTTAATTTTTTCCTGTTTTGTTCTTTTTTTTACCAAATAACCTTCCGAAAAAACCTTTTCGTTTTTCTTTTGGAATAACCTCTGATAGCGTATCACTTGCCTCATTACTTTGGATGGCATTATTGCTCTCTGGTTTTATGACAATGTTTATTGGTTCGGACTTTCGAGACTTTATCTTCTTAAATTCGTTGGTTACAGTGTTGTTTATAGCTGTTGTATTTTTATTGATGGCTTCATAAATCAATTCTTTTTGATTTTCCAACATTACTTCAGCTGTCGTAACAGACACCTTGTAACCAATCACTACTCCTGCTAAAATGCCCAACAGTAGAATTAAAATGTTCTCAGCTGTGTTTTTCCAGTTCATTGTTTAAATGCGTTTTAAATATTCATTTCAAAATGAGGAGTATCAATAAATCCATCTTTTATATCGTTCTTATTCCAATCTCCTCCCCAACGGTTTTTCGGATGAAGACTTTCCCAATAATCACCTATAGACTTAATCTCACTCCATTGGTAGGTAAGATTTCCATTTATAAAAAAATTAAAGTCTACAGCTAATCGTCTAAGATGGTTGCTTGACATCGTTTTGGACTTTCCCGCCTGCACATAAAGAAATTGTTGCTCACGAGTTCTATAAGCCTCCCCAAAAGTCAATTCTATTCCATTGTCGTATGCATAAGCAATTAACTTGCTTACATTTAAAGTGAATATTCTTTGATGCTTACTTAGGCTCATTCTACAATGTTTTACCGTTTAATTGTTTAAATTTCTGTAGCTCTACGACTAATTGTCTATTAACTTCCATAAGTGTGCGATGACGCTCTTCAGATTCCATTAACTCCGTAATCGCTTTATCTAACCTAACCGACATATCATCAAGTAATCCTTGATAGTATTTCGCAGCCTTTGTTTCATTTTCAATATCCTGTGCCTTTAAATCACGTTTGTTTTTTGCTCTAGCAAACCCCCAAGTGATTAAAGCTGTAAAAAAGGTTACTAATACTGGTATTAAAAGTTGGTCTATCATGAGGCTTAGGAAAAGCAAGTCAATCGAATGACTTGCTTTTATTTAGTTTGTTTTTGCTTAAATTAATGCTCCAATTTTCTCTGCTTTGTAAGGAACAGCTACAAAATAGTGTCTATATGACAAGTCATTTGATTGACGTGTTGGATTGTTTTCTGCCTTCACGAAATATTGTTTTGTTACCCCCGTTTTCTTACCAATAGCCTCCTTGTCAAAGAATACGGAACCAATTAAATCATCTGCATCTTGAATTGATCCATAAGGCTTCTTTGCTTTTGCTGCTGTAAAAATTGGCATAGCACCATCATACTTATGAATTTCAAAACCTAAAATTTCAGGTGCAAGTGTTCCTTTTACATAGTTCACCAACTTATCTCCAAAGTTTTTTCTATCCATCAACAGATCATTCCAATGCAGTTTGTTTAGGACTAAACGACCTTCTCCAAATTTTCCTGCTGCTATTACTAAATCTTCATATGTCAACCGTTTTCTTCCATCAGCATCAGCCAAAGCATTTGGTCCACCTGTAACAGCTATGACAGGTGTTGAAACTGTATTTGACAATGGTGCAATAGAGTGAATCGCTTTTTTATATTTACTTGTTACAATTGCTCTTTTACCTGATTTTGTAACCACATCAATCTTATCGTATGATGCACCAAGTGTATCATCATCTTTCAAAGTCACCACTTTTGTTTGATACTTATCTAAAGTTATTTGAATGGTATCATCTTCGTATTCCTGAAATGGAATTGGATATGTATTGTTGTTAATCAACACTTCCGTTTCAAAATCTGTGGTTGGCACATATATTATGTTTTTTTCTGTTGCTGTACCTTGATTAATTTGATGTACATCTGCTGCAATTTCTGGGATACCGTCTAAGAACGTTGCTTTATCTGACTGGTCTAAATTCTGACGAATTCTACCTAACCATACTTCTGGAAAATTTGCTGGCATCTTTTCTTATTTTAGAGTTATTATTTTGTTGTAGGCTTCTGGCTGATTCGCCTTGAATTCCAATTGAGCGCTTAACGTCAACTTTTGAAAGTCATCCATTGACTTCACCTCTCCGTCACTAGAAGGAGTTTCGATTTGTTGCGCAATAGATTTCTTCACAGGTATTGCAGAAAGTGTTTCGGTCATTAGAGATCTATCAACCAAACCAAGTTGAACGAATTTCTCCTTTTTGTCTGCCGTAATTTGCCCCTGTTTAAAAGCTAATTCCACTTCAGCTTCAATAGACGCTTTTGCTGCCACTGCTGCATCGCTTTCCATTACTTCAAGCTTTAACTCAGCTGCTTGCTTTTCTGCGCTCAATTTTTGGATTTTAGCATTCACATCTGCGACATCCTGTTCTAATTCGGTAGCTCCAAACCCCAAAGCAGTGGCCGCAGCTAGTGTTAATGTAATTTTCATATTCTCGTTTTCTGTGTGTTTTTCAATTGGAGAAACTTCTGTAGAGTCAGCTAAAGACATACAAAGTGTTTGTACTTCCGTATCGGTTAATGCTGTATCAGAACCATCTAAATAGAGCCTTATGGAATTTGCGTTGCTTGGAACTGCTACTATGGAGACTTCATACAACTCACATTTTGTAAGTAACAAGACTCCTGCAACCAACTTTAAATCTTCACGATTAAAGCTTATCCCCATAGAGCAGGATTTAATCACACCTCGTTCTACTTTTCCTTCAATAAGCGTTACATTTTCATCTGCACTATCAAAAACAGGTTCCCCGGTTAACAATCCTTTTTCAACCTTTACATTTTCCCAATGCCCCAATACATGCTTTGTAGAATTCAAGTGAGAATCCAACATTACAGGGTTCTTTTTAAAGCGTTTCAAGCCAATACCCTTGGTAGGAATCCTAAAGCCATAACTATTGTCTACAGCTTCATCATTAAAAATAAATGGTTTCTTCTTTGGCATTAAATACTGTTTAATCGTCTATGTCTTCATTGACTAATTCGAGAGCAAATATGTATTGAATTAATAGTTGAAAAAAATATCTGAAAACCCTCTAAACACTTGTGAAAACTAGATTTACAACACTGTAAATCAGCTTTACAACTTTTTTATCCGAGTAGAATTATTAAGCACTTTTGCTTTAAAACACTGGGAATGGGATTAAAGAAAACAGATAAAGAGGAGTATGCGAAAATGCTCTATTTAGATGTCAATCAAAAGTTAACTATAAAGGAGATTGCACAACGAGCAACAGTAAGACCAAATACAGTATCGGGGTGGATTAAAAAGGGAGGATGGGAGAAATTGCGAAAGTCTTTGATGGTAACACGTCAAAAAATGATTACCGATTTATATGACCAATTGGAATGGCTTAACAACGATATTAAAACCCGTGATATAAAAGTGGCTGATGCAAAAGAAGCAAACACCATTGCAGTTATTACCTCCTCAATAAAAAGACTTGAAACAGAAACTTCCATTGCCGAAATTTTTGAAGTCGGCACTTCTTTCCTAGACTTCATAAAGCCTATGGACTTTGATCTGTATAAAAAGTTGATTCCTGTTTTTGATATATTCATCAACTCAAAACTAAAATAATGTCTAGAGCTGAAGATAAAAAATACTTAGCTCTCTGGAAGCAGTACCGAGATAATACTGCCAAGGCCACCCCTGTAGATTTAAATGAGTCACCTGTAGATAAACAAAACCGCATTAAGAGGTTAGAGGCTAATCATGAAGCGTGGTTTAAATACTACTTCCCAAACCATTACACATCAGAACCTGCTCCTTTCCATATAGCAGCTACAAAAAGAGTAATGGAAAACCCTGAATGGTACGAAGTACGTTCTTGGTCTCGTGAGTTATCAAAAACGAGTCGTACTCGAATGGAAGTATTAAAACTCGTTCTAACGGGTAAAAAGAAAAATATTCTGTTAATCTCCAATACTTATGATAATGCAGAACGATTACTATTACCTTACAAAGTACAGTTCGAAACCAATAACCGCATTATTAACGATTATGGTGAGCAACAAAGTTTAGGTAATTGGGAAGCAGGCGAATTTATCACTAAAAAAGGAGCTTCATTTAGAGCTATTGGAGCTGGCCAGAGTCCACGTGGGACTAATAATGATGCTGTACGCCCAGACACTATTCTAATCGATGACATTGATACTGACGAAGAATGTCGAAATGCAGAGCGCATTAAAGACAAAGTAAAATGGATTAATGAAGCATTATATCCAACTCGATCAATCTCTAATCCTTTACTTTGGATAGCCAATGGTAACATTATAGCTAAGTTTTGCTCTATTACTGAAATGGCTAAAAAAGCCGATAAACACGAAGTCATTAACATCAGAGATGGAGAAGGCAAAAGCACGTGGCCTCAAAAGAACACAGAAGAGCTTATTGACAGGACTTTAAAACCAATCCCTTGGGCTTCGCAACAAAAAGAATACTTTAACAATCCAATTTCTGAAGGAGACACTTTTAAAGAAATAACTTATGGTAAAGTACCAAGGTTGGCAACTTGCGACCAAGTCATTATCTATGCCGATCCCTCAACGTCTAATAAAGATAAAGGGAAAAACAAACAGGCCTCTCATAAATCAGTAGTAATTGTCGGTTCAAAATCTAGAAAACGATATCTATACAAGGTATGGCTAGACCAAACTGGAAATACCCGATTTGTAGAATGGATGTACGAAGCCTATTTATTTCTTAAAGAGCATAATGTTGATACAAAAAGAGTCCACATAGAAAACAATTCTCTACAAAATCCGCATTATGAACAAGTAATACTACCTGAAGTATATATCCGGGCTGAAGAATATGGCTTCACATTGCCAATAACTCCAGACACTAGAAAAAAGCCTGATAAATTTTATAGAATTGAAGGTACTCTAGAACCATTAAACAGGCTAGGTAATTTGATTTTTGATGCAAAAATGGAAAAAGAACCTAATATGGTTCGTATGCATGATCAAATGATTGGGGTATCTCCTAACGCTACAGTTATGGATGGACCAGATGCATTAGAAGGTGCTTGTTGGCTAATACAAAACAGACAAACACAAAAAAACACGAGCTATTCACATAGCGCAAGAGAATCACGAAAATACTAATTATGTTTATAGAAAAAACAGACTTACCAAGCTCAATGTATGGTTATCAAATAGAACAAATAACCGAAGGTAATGACGACATCATTGATATTGCAATGGCTGCGGCAGAGGAAGAAATACGGAGCTACCTAACAGGGAACAACCGTATAGAATGGCTAGATGGTAGACTAAAATATGATGTAGATGCCATATTAACTGCTACAGGAACAGATAGGAACTCATTGATTCTAAAACAGGCCGTAACAATTACAAAATGGTGGATTGTCGATCTATGCAATGCAGATGTTATTTACGAACAAACCAAAGAACGTTATGACAGAGCTGTTAATTGGTTAAAACAACTTGCTTCAGGAGAGGTCAACCTAAGCACTTTACCTACAATTGATCCTGAAACAATAAGCGATGACAAACAACCATTTAGTTTTGGTTCTCGCAAAAAATTCAACCACGAGTAAAATGGCAAAAAGAAACAAAAGAAAGCAGACAAAGCATTTGTCTAATGTAAAGACCAATGCCAAACAGCCAAAGTACTCGGCAACCATTGCTCCCAAAGCAGTCGCAAAAACACGAAAAGACATCGCTAGTTGGAAAAAAGCACAACAACTCACCAAATTGGAAGACAACCCAAAATGGTACTTGCAACAGCAACTTTACGACGAAATACTATTAGATGCCTTATTGACATCTCAGTACCAAAATAGACAGTTGAAAGCCCTATCAGAGCGTATTGTGTTGAAAAAGCCAAATGGAGAAATCGACGAAGAACAAACCAAGTTGTTAAACAGTGCTGTATTTACCAATGAGATTAACAGACATATTTTAGACAGTCAATATTATGCCCATTCTTTAATCGAATTCTCCTTTAATGATGAAGGTATTTTACAAGTGGATCTAATACCTCGGGCTAATGTGGATCCGCTAAATGGTGCCATATATCCAGATTATACCGAAGACAAAAAAATACTATATCGTGAAGCTTCCGAATTTGGAACTTGGCTAGTGGAGTTTGGAGAAAAAAATAGTCTTGGTCTACTTAACAAAGCCGTTCCCCACGTTCTATTCAAACGCTTTGCCCAGAGTTGCTACAGTGAGTTATGTGAAATCTACGGCATACCTCCCCGTGTAATGAAAACCAACACGCAAGATCCATCTATGGTTAAACGAGCTGAGAGTATGATGAGGGATATGGGTGCCGCGGCTTGGTTTATCATTGATGAGTCCGAACAATTTGAATGGGCGCAAGGAGTAAGCACCAATGGAGATGTATATAAAAACCTAATGAGTCTCTGTAGCAATGAAATCTCCTTGTTATTTAGCGGTGCCATCATAGGTCAAGACACTAAAAACGGAAGCAGAAGCAAAGATGAAAGCTCTCAAGAAATGCTAAAGACATTAATTGAAAGCGATTTGAGTCTCGTCGAAAAGTACTGGAACTCCATCGTAATTCCTGCTTTGGTACGTTTAGGTGTTTTAAAAGGGGAATTGACTTATGGTTATGAGCAACATGAAGATTTAAAACAGCTATGGACAATGACCGTGGAATCCCTGCCTTATTTTAATGTTAACCCAGATTGGATGAAAGAGAAGTTTGGCATTGAGATAGAAGGAAAACGAGAACAGCAACAACAGAACAACTTAGGTATTGGTTTAGATTTTTTCGACTAAGCCCTGAAGGTTACTTTGGGGCATTGCACAATCGATTGGGTTTTGTTTACGATTGCAGATGTAACTCCTGTAATGCAAAAAAAACAAGCTTGCAATTAAACTTTGGAAGAGGATTTAAACAACTTTTAAAAACAGTTGAAACGGCTTTTAAAACACTTCACAAAAGAGGTAAATACAAACCCGAAGATTTAGACCAGGTACCAGAATATAAAAACATTGTTTCTGAAACCACGAACATTCTAAATCGTGCGTTTAAGGACAATGATTTATCTGAAGAAATGTTGAATAGCCTACAAGAGGATGTTTTTTACTTTTCCAGCTTAAAAACTCATGCACAACTATTTGAAGCTTCAAGACAAATACTTACTGAAGACAAAAAGATAAAGTCATTTGCTCAATTCAACAATGACGTAAAAGGCATAAAAGAAAGCCACAGGCAGTACCTAGAAGCCGAGTATGAATTTGCTGTAGGCTCTGTCCAAATGGTAGATCGTTGGGAGTCCTTTAGCGATGGTAGTCGTTATTACTTACAATACAGAACAGCCGCAGACAATAGAGTTCGAGACAGTCATGCAGCATTGCATAATATTACCTTACCTAAAAATCATTCCTTTTGGGATTTATACTTTGCCCCCAACGGATGGAGATGTCGCTGCACCGTTGTACAAGTACTTGCTAGTTCAAACAAGCAAAGTGACGGCAATAAAGCTTTGAAAAAAGGTAATGAAGCCACTACCCAAATTGACAAAAACGGCAAGAACAAACTCGAAATATTCAGATTCAACCCTGCAAAGAAAAAGGTGGTTTTTCCTCCTAAACACCCTTACAAAAAAGTTGCTGGAGCAGCAAAGGTGAAATCCATTTTAAAAAACAAGAAAGATGCTTGAAGACTTCATAAAACAACTCACAAAGGATGTAGAGATAGATCTAAGCCAAGCATTTGACAGGAACTTTGAAAGCAAGTCCTTTTTCAACAAGAAATGGCCTGCAGAAAAATACGCCAACAGTAGAGGTTCTATGATGGTAAGAAGTGGCAAAGGTAGACGAAGCATAAAAAGCAAAAGCAACAATGGAAAAATAAGCTGGAACAGCTCTTTACCATATATGAGTATTCACAATGAAGGAGGAGAAATAAAAGTAACAAAAAAAATGATAAGCTTTTTTTGGGCAATGTACTACAAGTCCAATAATGCCGTATTGTTCAACGTCAAAACCAAAAAGGCTGGCAATACACAACGTAATCGAAAATTAACTGGAGAAGCTGCCAAATGGAAGGCTATGGCCTTAATGAAAGTTGGTAGTACAATAACCATAGAACAACGTCAATTCATAGGATGGCATCCACAAGTAGACGTTAGAATCAAAGCAGTGGTTAACACCAATTTGGACGAGATAAACAAAGCCATCATAAATAAACTAAAACAGCAATGACAACAATCTTAGACAATATTCAAAACCAACTAAAAACCGTTAACGAGTTAAAATACATTGATGAAGATTGGGGACAATTAGATTATTACGCTCCTAATTTCCCTGTGCAATGGCCGTGTGCTTTAACAGATGTTTCCAATGTCAACTACAGTGACATTGGAATAAAAAAAACTGCAATTCCAACCAACAGGCAGCAAGCAGACTGTACTTTTAGTTTGACCATCGCAAACCTAAAATTAACCAATACGAGTGGTTTTGCTCCACAACAACAGAAAGCAAGTGCCTTCAACATTCAAACATTGATAGAAGATGTACACAAAGTGCTTCAAGGTTTTAGACCTGGTCCAAATGCAAGTGCTTTAATTCGTACCAGTCGGACTAGAATAAAACGGGATGATGGAGTACAGGAATACAATGTAACGTACAGTTTTGGCTTAAATGATGTCTAAATAGCCATTTTTAATTGACTATCCTCAATAGCCTTTATTTCTTTGAGTTGCTTTTCTACTGGAGTATTTAAAACCTCATATAAGGTGGTACGGCTAATTGGATAAACAGGATAAATATATTTGCGTAGCACAACTGTAACAGGGATATCCTCTGTTTTATGCTCCTTATACAAATTGAGAATTAGTTTGTATCGCAGGAGTTTATTCTTTTTAATACCGAATTGTTGCGACTGGCTCCTTGTCATATACACAAATATAGGACAAATGTCCATACAACACAAAAGTGGTATATAAAAAAAAGCCACTCCCAATAGGAGTGGCTTATTTAAGTCTGTCTATTTAGATTACGATTGATTTGAAATAGTCCAAACATTAGAACCGTACCCCAATTCTTTACGAAATGTATATTTGTAGGCATTTAATCTCATTCGCTGACTACCATAATCTGTCATTGTTACTTTGACATCTGCATTGGGTTTAAAAAATGTTTTCCAGATTGAAAATGACGCATCATAGCCTCCAGTAATACGTTTTAATTTAAGCGTTTTCAAGCCGTTGTCTTCTTTGATGTAGAAATCAATAACTATAGCTTTATCTGCATCTTTAATTGGATTGAAATCAGCTTTATTTAAACCGTTGGGGATATAAACCAATCGTTTATTGCTTGCCTTTAACAATTGATATTCAACTGGAGCTTGATTTAAAAGTTTTTTTGAAAGCGCTTCAGCTGTTATGTTATCCATTCCATTTAATGTGGTTAAAAGGTCTATGTCTTGAGAATAAGAAAGACCAGTAAACAATACTGCAGTTATCAATAGTAATTTTTTCATAACAATAAAGGTAATATTTTTTATGTCCCTCCCTATTCTTTGTCAACAAATACTTTTGTAATGTCTGGATTCATACCGAACATTTCTAAAACCGTATTTATCTTTCCATTTTCATACTCTATGTCTTGCGTGTTCTGTTTGATGGCTACTGTGTTTTTTTCAATACCTAGCCAAGCTCTTAAAAGTTTTTTCATTTTATTAAAATTAGGTGTGGTTAATCAAATGTAACAATATCGTTTTATTTGTTTTTACGGAATTCCGTATTTCATTGAATAAATCATCTCCAGAGCAAGCTCCCGAGGTATTTTTAGATTTAAATTAATTCATATCTAATAAATATAGTTACCTTAGTATCAATATAACATTACTAGCTAAAAAAAACTAAAAAATGTCAATACAAAAAGAAATTGATGATAAAAAAAGGGATATAACCACAGATAGCTACCCAATGTCAATTGGAGAACTTATAAGTTTATATAAAGATGAAGAACTAGATATTCATCCTGAATTTCAAAGATTTTTTCGATGGTCAGCTCTTCAAAAAACAAAGCTCATTGAAAGTATATTATTGGGAATTCCAATACCTTCAATTTTTGTATCTCAAAGAGAAGATGGAGTTTGGGATGTGGTAGATGGACTCCAAAGATTATCTACCATTTTTGAATTTGTAGGGTTATTAAAAGATGAAGATGATAATGTCCTCCCTCCTAATGTTTTGGTCGAAACTAAATATTTACCATCATTAGAAGGAAAAAAATGGAATGACGCAAATGATATTCAAAACTCATTTGACCAACCATTACGATTAACATTTAAAAGAGAAAAGATTGATGTTAAAATTGTAAAGAAAGAAAGTGATCCAAATATAAAGTTTGAGCTCTTTCAGAGGTTAAACACATTGGGTTCAAAATTATCAGATCAAGAGGTGCGAAACTGTCTTCTAGTTATGCTAAACAAACCTTTTCACAAGTGGTTAAATGATTTATCTCAAAACCCCCACTTTTTAAACACTTTGACATTAACCGACAAAGCAATATCGGAACAATACAATATGGAATTAGCTTTGAGATTTTTCATTTTCAAAAATAATGACTCAAATGACATAAAATATTCAAAAGAGCTAGGTGAATATATTACAGACAAAATGCTTATTATTTGCCAAGATAGCGGTTTCGATTTGGAAAAAGAAAAAGAAGATTTTGAAAACACCTTTAGAGTTTTGGATGGAACAATGTCTGAAAGATCTTTCAAAAGATATAACTCTGAAAAACAAAAATTTGAAGGAAAGTTTTTACTTTCTGCTTACGAAACAATTGGAGTTGGTCTTGGAAGAAATATTTCAAAATATAAAGACGAAGCAATTACCCTTGATCTTAAAGAACAGATTGAAACTAACATAAAAAATATTTGGAATAGCAAGGAATATCAATCAAAATCAGGTAGTGGAATTCGAGCTAACTCTAGAATCCCTGTAATAATTCCACTTGGCGAATCAGAATTTAGAAGATGAAAATAAAAACCAAAGAGGTTTTGATTGATTTATTAAACGAAGATCTTGCTTGGCGAAAAAAAGAATTAACCAATCTACGGAATAATATTCGAACCTCACCCGAAAAACGACTTCCAACAAATCTTAGAGCCGGAACAGTATTACTGTATGCACACTGGGAAGGATTCATTAAAAAGGCAGCTGAGTCATATTTAATATATGTGAGTGGTAAGAGATTAAGATTAAACGAACTTAGTGGTTGTTTTCTAGCCTTGGCTGTTAAACAAAAAATGGATGAATTTGAAACAACCCTAAAAAGCACCAAGCATTCTAAATTTTTAACATTCATTCTTGGGTCATTGAACGAACGAGCAAATATTGTAGTCACTGCAAACTCAATTAGAACATACTCAAATCTAAATTTTTCAAATCTAATAGAAGTTTTAACTACAATAGGAATCGATTGTCGATCGTTTGAATTAAAAAAACAGTTAATAGATTCACAATTATTAAATTACAGAAACAACATTGCTCATGGACAAGTTTTAGATTTAGACAAAGAAGAGTTTGATCGTATTCATAGTGAAGTAACAAATATGATTAATGAAATAAATAATAGAATTCAAAATGCAGCAGTCAAGGAGGAATATAAAAGTTAAAAAGCTGGATGTAAAAAAATCTAAATAAATACCCATACAGCAAGCTGATGAGGAATTCTTTAAATTATACTAAATATAAAATGAATATAGACAAAATAGACTTTCACGAATTATGCCTTGATGAAAGCCCCCAAATTTACGGAAACGTTAATCAATTAAACAAGGATAATTTTAATCAATGGATAAAAGAAAATTTAGAAGAATTTATTACAATTGAAAATTACGATATTGTAGTACCTGACAATAATGTAATGAATGACTTGAAACGACTAGGGTATGAACATATACATTATCAATGCCATTATTCTTCGAAAGCAGCAACAATATTAAATGACAATTTTAAATACTTTACTGGATTTGTTAATAGAGAACATTGGCTATATCCAATTATTACCCATAGTTTTAATACTTTAAAAGGAGAAGTAATAGATTTTGCTCGAGTTAGTGACCCAAATGACCCCATTGAAAATGAAAAAAGTTCTTTTCCTCACACTTATTATGGAATATCAATACCAAGAGAGTTCGTCCTAAAATATAAACAAGAAACTATTGAAGATAAATCAATGACCCCGTTATTAGTTCAATGGTATTTGAAAAATAATTAACTACAATTCACTTGTAACTTTTTAATAATTTCATTGACTTATATTATTAGTTATTTAAGAGTTAAAAACAATAAAAAGAGATGAAACCAAATTACACATTTAAATTGAATGATATTAATCGGTTAAGAGAATTAATTAAACAAAGAATAATAAGTTCACCAGAAAACCAAAAAATAATAAGAGATGAAATGAGAAGTATCGGATTTTATGGCTTTAAAGATTTTGGTATAATGGATTTACAACCATCCCATTTTGAAGGTTTAATTAAAAATGGAACTATTGAAATAATAGATTAATTTTCACATTACCAAACAGTAGAATATTGCTATGTTTAATATTGCAATATTCTACTGTTTAACTAATTTTGATACTGAAATAACGTTAAAATATTTTTATCTAATAGCAAACAATGAAGGAATTTATCAATAATCTTTTTAAAGCATCAAATGAGAGAATGAAAAATCCGCTGATTTTTTCATTTATACTGTCTTGGATTGTTTTTAACTGGAAGCCAATTTTCACCTTATTCCTTTCAGATTCCATAATTGAAAACAAAATAAACTATATAGCTTTAAATTTTAGTGATTTAAGTTTTAATTTATGGTATCCATTATTATTTGCTTTTGGATACGTTATAATATTGCCATATTTATCAATTGGAATTGAATTAATACTGAATAAGGCAAAAATTACTAGAAAACGAAATTTCATTGATGACCAGGTTTCCGATTTCATAGGAAAACAAGCAATTGCTAAAGAAGAAAAAAAGTATGAAAACATAAGAGCTGGAAATGCCCAAATATCTGAATTGAATGACAAGATTGAAAACTTAAATAAAACAAAAGAGCTTCAAAATGTTGAGCTAACAGAAAAGCACAAACAAATTATTAAACTTAAAGGAGCTTTAAAAGAAATAGAGACATACAAGACAGATATAGAAGTAGAGAGAACAAGCAGCCAAAACGAGATTATTAGATTAAAAAGAGAAACTTCTGAGCTTAAAGCTTCCATAGTAGCATTGAATGAGAAAATAGTTGTTATCAATAAAACAAATGCAAAAGAAGTTAATGATTTAGTTCAGTTTGTGAATTCCAAGCATTATGATTACTTTATAGTAGCACTTGAAAATATGGATGTTAACGGAACTATTAGATTTCCAAATAGCTTTTCTCAAAAAGACATTTCAATTTTAACGATGAATGATTTAATAATAACCAACTTACAAATAGATAAAAATAGGGAAACTAAATATACATTATCTGAAAAAGGAATTTATTTCAATAACTTATTATCTAGATATGAATCAATTATTTAAGAGATGATTCCTTTAATATTATTTTACATATTAAAAGGAACGTAACCAATTGTTTCTTTTTTGACATTTTGCAAATTTATGCCTAGCAATGCTATCTTAACTCACTGTACATTCTAATGTAGCAATTCCATCATAATACCCCTGTTTTAGTTCTGTGAATTTTTGAATTTATTTTACGAAATCCCGTTAGAAACATCTATTTAACCAGCTACCTTATAATCATTTTTATAAGCTTCTTGGTTTAAATATGTCGTTGCATACATCATATCCTGTTTAGGATAATATTTCAAGTAATTTTTATACCTAGGAATACTTAACATAACGAGTAATTTTTCAGCTTTAGATAGACGATTCCATAAGTTTTCAGCCATTTTACGTTTACCTACTTTCTTATTGTAGGCATTCCAAAAGGCATCAAAACTTAAATCGACCTCTCCAATAATTATCTCGAAATTCTGTTTAAGATTGGGAATCCAATTTTCTTTTACATCTATTTCTTCCATAGGGAATTTGCCTTGTCTAAAAAGCCACTCTACTTGCTTTTTAGACAACACGCCTTCTAAGACATTAAAGGCTTTTAAATTTCCATTTAAATCATATTTAAACTCCCAAACATTATTGGTGTTTTTACTTTTAACGGTATAAGTAGTTAACATGTCTTTTGATCTAAAATATTAATGAGTTTTTGGGTAAGTGTTTTTTGATAATCGTTTTCCAATGTTGGTTTAAGTTCGGTCAATATCTCTTGCAATGCCCAAGACTCGTGAAATTTTAGAGACATTTCAGTTCTTTTGGCTTGATCAAAAAGCGAAGCTTTACGAATGATTAGCTTGACCTTTTTCTCAAATTTATCAGCTAACCCATATCCTATGGATTTATATATGTTTTCCCTTTTGTCTACAGAAGGAGGTAGCTCATATACTTTTTTTAGCAAGGAATTGACCGCGATCAATGTATCATTGTTGAGTTTTATTTTTATTATCATTTCCTACCGTAGTATCGTTTCTTGTTAAACCACTCAGTAAATGACTCTAGATTTGCTGAATGAAAAATGCATTTATCGCATTGGTCTGGACACTCCACTGTAGTTTCGCAATGCGCAAATTGTATTTCCTTGATGTCTTTTGGCAATTCGGGTATCTCTAAGTTGTTATAGGTCTTTTTCATTTGTAATAAGTTGAATTAACATTCAATTCGTTTTTTTAGGACTTTAAAGCAATCATCACAGATTGTCTCTATTTCTTCACAGGTTACATTACTCGTTTTCACCACATCAGTAAGGTTTAAATGCTCGCAATCCTCCAATTTAAATCTTACCATTTTTCACTTGTACTTATTATCCACCATAGACTCTAGAGCAAAGATCACTTTGCTAATTTGTTCTGGAGCCATTTCTTTTATTGGCATTTTTACAGGAGATTTATCCGACTTCAACCACTCACTTAACTTCTGTAGATCTGCTATCTCTCCATATCTTTCATCTACAATGAACCACCCAAATTGAATAGACAAGCTCAAAATATACAGGTGAGATTGTTTTGTTTTATCATAGTAAGCCCAATTGTCATACTTCAATGGCCGACCTCCAAGCATAGATATGATATGGTTGGCTTGCGCATGAGTTAAATCGTTTGTACTGTTTCTTTTTGGATCCTTTGTTTCAGAAATAACAAGCTCCGATTTGTACCTTTTATCGTTTTTGGTAAGTATGGCTATGACTTGTTTTTGTTTTTTGCTCGCTAGAATCATAATGAGCGGCTTTTAAATAGGTAGTGACTGCTTGCCAGAAAGACTACTCCCATTATTGTTTCCACAATTACACAAGAAATAAGTGTCTCAATTTCTTTGGATAAAAGAAGAGTCAATACAGATAATACAACTACCACGGCTGAAAGAATCTGTGTTATTTTTAATACTTTGTAGTTTTTCATTTTTAATGGATTAGAGATTAGAGAAGTTGAGAGAGATATCTTTCCATTTTCCTTTTTCATCTTTTACATAGGTTCTGCAATACATAGACGAACCAGTTATCCGCTGACAATCATCTAGTTTGTCAAACTCTTCAATTAGCTTCTCATCACCTAGAGCTTTAACTTGGGTTCTAGCTTTTGCCAATAGCTTAGGGTCATAGTCCCCTTTGGATCCTTTTATAAGAAGTCCATCAAGGATATTGTACAATCCTTTATTTCTTCCTTCGAACTTAGCTTTAAAAATATCCTTTATCGCATTTATGTGTACTACGGCCTCCTCTGTAAACTCAAAACGTTCTTGACGTTCTACCGTTATTTTTATATTGCCAGAGGTATTGATTCGGGAAAAAGTTTTAATTTCCTTTGGCGTTTTTCCATTTACCTCATACATCCTTATGTATAATGCATTTGCATCATTGATAACAACATTTTTAAGCCCTTTTAGCTCATTGTGCAATTCGTTGAACTTGGATAATGTCTCCTCACAAAAAGCATTGTTATCTGCTTCGTAAGCTCTTTTTAACTCAAATTGTACAGCACGAGCTTTTGCTTGCTTCTTTTTCAAAAGGCTTTTCAATTGATCCTCTGTCAATTCTTCTGGGTTGATTACTTCAGTTTCCTTATTCATATCACATCTACTATTAATTAATGTTTCAAAATTATTTTTGTCAATTTCTTTACTTCTAGAGTTCATTTGCTTTCTTTATTAAAGTTTTCGAGAAATGGCTATGTATTTTATTTGTTGCTATTCTCCAGTAACCGAGAGCTATTTCGGAAGACAATGAATTGTCATAAGGTTGAGTTTCCTTTAAAAAAGCTATTTCAAGCTTTTCAAGTTCATTTAACCACCAATTAAAAAGCGGTTGATAAATAACTAATCGCTGCATTGACTTGTAGTCTTGCGTCTTTCCCTCACACCAACTTAGCCATATGTTGAATAATTCTATTTCATACTCAACATCTGTAACCTTCAACCTTTCGATAACCTTAGCTCTCACCATCAAATACATTTTTAAGATGCTCCTCTTAATTTTTCATACCCCTCTTGATAAACAATGAAGGTTCCCCCATTTGCCCCAATGGTTCTCCCTTGACAAACTGCCAAATAACCACTTACAAAAATTTTCATCTTAGCATCAAAGCGCACCCTATCTTCAAAATCGGTTTTAGGATTTTTACCTTTGGCATGAGCACTTACAACCAATATGACTTTGTGCGCCCATTTTTTCTTAAAAGCATACCATCTTTCCCAATCTTTGGTAGCATAAACCAAAGAATCGATAAACACAGCTCCTGGTCTATTTGGTTTCTCCAAATAAGCATCTAATTCATCTAGCGTATAACTTACTGTGTGGAATTTATCTGCCACTTCATGCATTGAAAACAACTCTGTTCGTTTTATGTAATCGGAATCGTCTGTTTCCTCTTCCAACAGATTGTATAAAACCTTCATTGTTCCTGCAAACTCTTTAGCCATTTGCATTAGGTAGGAACTTTTACCACTTCCAGAATCCCCGTACACAAACCACAACCCTCTGTTTTGAGGTTTTCCCAAAGCTTCAAACCATGATCCTGTAAGTGCCACATATTCTATTTTTTGATTTTGAATGTTCGCAACGGTAAGTGCTTTTTTAAGCTTTATTTTCTTAGTTTCTTTTTTCACTGTTCTAGCTGCCGGTCTCATCTATAAATATGCTGTATTAGGAATGTTTAAAACTTGTTTAACCAATGGTAACGTCAATGGCATTTCCAATCTATCGGCCTCTCGTAAACAAGGCACCAGTACATCATGCAATTCTCCATAGTTTTCACATTCAGTTCGCAAAAACTTAATCACCTCCTTATCCGTAACTTCGTTTAAAAAGAGTTTAAATGATTTGTCGATGGTAGGTAAATGACGCACCCCAAACTTAATCCTACGATATAATTGAGGGATGCCTTTGGCATCTTGCTTTCTTAATTTATCTATTTGCCCCGTCAATTGGTTAGTTCCAATAAGCACAATGGAGCAATACTCATCCAAGTAATCATAGAACTCCTTGATTGAACATAGTGCAGATACCTTTAAATACTCAGCTTCATCGAATATCAATTGAGGTTTTTTTCCATAAGAGTATAGCATTTTCAACGCTCTTGAGATTTCTCTAATCTTCATCGACTTATGCTTGAAAACAGGAACTTTAAGTTCTTTTGCCACTTTATCCAACAATATGTTCAAAGTATCTTCGGAGCCAACTTTAACACAAAAAACATCAACAGGATGTTGTTTTACATATAGGCTTATCGTATGTGATTTTCCAGAACCAGTTGCTCCGATTATTAGTCGAGTATAGGCATGCTCTCTAGCTTCTTTTAAAACAGCTAACATTTGAGTTAGTTGAGGAGTAGCTCTATTTACCCAATACCTCTTCTTCAGTTCAAAATCGACCAACTCGGCAAGTTTCAAAAAATGCTTATCAGGTATATTCCCAATATTTCCACTTCCTGCATTGTATGTGTAAACACCTTTGAGTATACTTGTCAAATATTCTTTTCTTACCCCAGTTCTTTGAGATACGATTGCTAGAGTTATACTGTGTAAGTCGATATACTCTTGAACCTTTTCTGCTATTTTTCTTTTGATATCTACTTTCATTATGATTCGTTTTGTGAAGCTTTGATTTTTGTTATACTGTCTCGAATATCAAATACCGAGTCTGCTAGTATTTTTGTTTTGGTTTCATAAAGTTTGCCTTTAGGTGAATTTTGCCATTTGTCAGACCTTTGTAGTGCTGTCTTATCACGTTGTTCACATTTATTAATAATTTTGGTTTCAATTCTCTCTAATGCTGCTATCAATGCATTCATAGTTAATTATCTAAATAATCGTTAACATCTACTTTATCCTTGTAATACTGTTGTTGCTCATCAGCAAAGGTTTTAATCTCCTTTTTCTCTTCTTTTCGTTCTTGTTTGTTTTTAAGTTTAGTTGCGTTTTTATGAACGTCTAGCCGTTCTTTGGATTTATTATTTTTATGCTGTCCTAGACTATCTGTCAACAAAAGTTTTGCAAGAGTGCCATTTAAATTAGCCTTGCTTAGAAGAGGGTCAAGAATCTCCGCATTTTGAGATCTTTCTTCAATGATTGTTTTTTCAATGGACTTATTGAAATCCCTGACACGTTTCAACTCAACATCATCTTCCTCAGATCTATCAGCCATTGCCATCGGTTGTATGTATTTTTGTTCTAAAATGAAACGTTCTTTTCCATCTGTTGAAACTGCTAATACTTGAGACAGATCATTAGTATCAAATTGAATTGACCATTCCAAATGTGATTGATGTCTAAAATTCACCTCGTAAGAATCGTAAGTATGTTTTTGCCCGTAAATGGAAAGTGTCAAACCAGAACCTTTAAGCCTATTGGTTTCTCCTGTATTGGAGCCAAACGTCAATAAGTAACTTTCTAAAGACATTATGCTTTTATGCTCTTCTTTGGTATTCAACCAATTGTTACAATACTCAATTCCCACTTTACCTCTTTCAGCAGTGATAATTGATTCTATTTGCTTTATACAACCTTCTTTGTCTGGAAACTGTTTTCTAATCTTATTTAAATATTCTTCGTTTGGTTGATTTTTAGAGCCACTGTCTACGTTATGTCCGCTCCAATTGTTAAGTAGTTTGCAATACTTTTTATTTATGCGATTAAAATAAGGCTCAATCACTTTTGCTTTTGCATTACCAACTGCAGCTGGTTTAAAGTTTGGTGAGACAGCTCCATAAGTAGACTTTAATGTTTTAAACCCATAATTATCCATTTGTAATTGGAATGGTCTATACATATCACCAAATAATTCTTTAACGTGTTGCATTGCGTTTTGTAATGCTTGTTTTATTAAAGTTGGGGTTTCATGCGTATCTATGGCGTAGCCTATTGGGTAGTTGTTATGAGCATCTAATATTACAACAATTGTTAAGCGGTTGTGGTATGTTGTAACCTTGTGTCCTTTATCATTAACACTTGTTTTTTGATACAAAAGCTCTACATCCCAACCGTCCATAGTCCAATACAACATTGGAGAGCTTGGACGGCTACGTTTGTTTTGCATTAAAACATTATTTTTAAGTGACTTCAATCCATTTCTACCTGCATGCGTAGTCATTTTCTTTTTGGTGCCTCTATTTGCTACAGTTTGGCGTGTGATGGATTTCCAGCCCAATTGTTTGGCCACAGAGTTATAGACATCTTTAATGAGCTCATATTCTAAATTGGTATGTTTACTAATAAGCTCATCTAGAAGTGCCATTTGCTCCTTTTCTGTTACCTTTTTAGCATTTTGATTTTGTAAACGACCCGATATTATACTTAAATAGGCTTCTTTGTTGCTTATTTTTAATGCCTTTGCATAGTTTGTAGCTTTTCTCCTCAATCCATCACGTGTAGCTGGTAATTTATGGGGTACTTCTCTAAAAGCATTTACATCTTTGCTTAATGAATCCCAAATATCAATTTTTACACCGCCTAAAGCCTTGGCATAGGCCTTACGGTTCGTCTTTAATTGTAAAACAGTATTTAACATCGATGCATCGTAAGTATATTGCTCGACTAAATTTAGGTCCAACTTCTTATCTTTATTCTCTCCGTAACGATGAGCTACGTAAATATCAAAGGCATTTCTATCAGTTACATAATGTTGAGCAAACCAACTTTTTTTAATCTCTTCTTTATAAACTCCAAAGGCCTTCGTTATTCTATCTTTATAATCTCGAGACAGAGAACTAAATAAGATCAAAGCCTCTCCTGCCCAGTTACCCTCACGTAATTGTTTTTCTGAACATGTCTTACTCTTCATTCTTTTGTACAATGTATTATAAGAGATAAGGCAAAGGCTATCCACGTGATTTCTATCAGTAGTTAGATACTTTATCTTAAAGCCCAATTTGTTATTGTAATAATGATAAGGAGTTTCCATAGGTGATTAGATTAATCGTTGTCAATTAATTTTAAGTACTCCCCATAAATTGAAATCACTCTTTCTTTAAATAGGACAATCACCCCTTCATTAATGCTTAGTAAGTACAGTTCATATTTATCAGGATCTAAGACTTTAAGAATCTCTAATAAATCAACAAAAACAATTAATGAAGTTTGGGATTTTATCTCCCTTTTACTATTGGAGATCATAGAGACATAGCGTCTTGAAATATCATATCTGTCCGCAACTTTTTTAAAGTTACCAGCTAGTGTATTGTGAATATCCTTTTCAAAACCCGAATAAATTTTCATATATTTGTTTCTTTATGGGAACAAAATAAGGACATTTGTCCTAGTTTTCAAAATAAAAACGGACTTTTTTCCAAAACCAAATGAAGAAACGCCTTAAAGAGGCCCTTAATTTAAAGGGTGTAAAGCTTACAGAAGTAGCTGAAGAAATAGGAATGAAACGAGATACGCTAAGAAAAGCTCTAGATCGTGACAGCCTTAATGACGGCTATTTGATTCTTATTGAAAAAAGCTTTGGCATTTCAAAAAAATGGTTAAAAGAAGGGATAAAACCTATAATAATTGATAGGGCAGACGATTTAATCTCTAAAATAAAAGAGGATTCTTTTGATGTGTTGGAGAATATTGATCCAGAAAAAATAGTGGCTTACCTATTATTGAAAGAAAATAAATTCAAAAAAATCCCAGCATTTATGTCTTTGGTTGAAAAATTGAAGGCCACTAAGCGATTAGAAGATATCGCAAATGGAGATCAAAAATCTTCATTTTAAACTTTATATGTTTTTATAAAATATTCCCAGAAAGACTTTTCTAAGAAACTAAGAGGCTGGTTGTTTTTCCTTTTTTCATTGATTCTACTAACTTCCTCAAGCAACTCTACTTCTTTGGTAGCAATATCATCCATATAGTCATCAAAGGTCATAAACAAGTTGCTTTCAACTTCTTTAGTGATTAGACCTTTTTTTCTCAATTTATCGATTACCCTCTCTTTTCGACTCACCCCCATTAATTTATTCGGTCTAAAGTGTTTATAATCTTCTCATCAACCAATTCAGCATCTGCTTTAATTCTCTTTTTATTATTGCTATTTAATGCTTTTGAAGCCATCTTAAAGTAATGGTTAACTTTAAGGTCGCTAATAAGAGAAATCAGTTCAGATACAGATTTATCTACGAAAAACTGTTTTATAATAGAGTATTTTATAAAGAAAACTATTGAAACGGCTACTAAAATAGAAATGAGAACTCCTGTTAACAAATATATCATTGTTCCAAAATCTGCTGTCTTTACAACTATGGAGTGTAATAGCCAAAAAAATGAGACAGTTATCCACGCAACTGATTCTAACAATATGGAAATTTTCAAATCGTTAGATTCTGCATGTTTTACATTGGAATAAACATATTTTAAGGATAATACAAAAAAAGATAAAGCTAGACCAAAAACAAAAAACCAGTATTTAAGCGAATTTCTTCCATTGAAAGAATGCTCTAAAGCATATATCTTTTTGTCCTCATTGTATTTTTTAATTTTGAGATTGGAGGATGCTAAATGTGTTCTTAATTTAGCAATATAATCCTCTTTACTTATCTTGTTCGTTTCTAACTGATCCAACAAAATAGCTGAGCCATTGTCCCTTTCATTAATTATAGGCTTGTAAGTCTTTTTGTGCGAAATCATATCTTCTGATTTCGCTGGAAGTATAATATGCATTAAAGACACAGTAATTGCGCAAAGCAATACTATGCCTTTAATTATTGATTTAGTTTTATTCGCCAGTTTCCTCCTCTTCTTCTGTGTCGACTTCTCCATTATTAGTAGGATCTATTTGTTGTATATCGTTTTCATCTGAAATATCTTCAACTGTACAAGAAAAAAAAGAAATATTAAGCATTACTACGAATAAAAGAGTTAATTTTTTCATTATTTGATATTTTAAAAGTTAGAAGTTTCAAAATATCAAATAATGAAAGATATATCTCTCATATTTCTCTTTTTTTATACACAAATTAAGAACAATTAAACTTAGGGAGGAAAAATGTCCTATATCGTCGCAATATAAATATATATATTTTTTTCAATTACGGTAAAACCCGTAATTCCCTTTATTTACAAGGGAAAATTGATAAAAATATTTTCAGATTTTGCTTAACATTTAACATCATAAACTGTACCAAAACACCTCCAAAACTCTAACAAATTAATAATCTGTCAGTTACAAAAAAACCTTCTAATTTAACCCACAATTTGGGGGCTTCATAAAGAGGTTTTTGCAAGTTATATGCTATTTTTATATTGTTTCGGGGTGAATTTATAATACTTTTTACATCAAAATAAAGCAACCCTAGAAGCAACCCTATAAGCAACCCTAGATTTATTTTCACTGAATTATCATAATTAAAAATAAATCATCAATTTGCAGCTATTTGAATTTGTACAGATTAAAAAAAAATCGTTGTTATTATTGCTTTCAAAGGGTTTTTAGCTACATTTAGAAGTAAAGTATAGTATAGTGTTTAAAAAGGGTTTAAACAACGTTTAAAAAGTCGGTAAAAAGTCGGCATTTAACGGAAACTGTGCAATTCGTAATTATAAACAAAAAACAACCAATACTCCACAAAGCACTGCTATAGTTGAAGAAATCGGCAAAATACAAGTATGTGTCTTATGTACTTATTGTTTTAGTGGGGGTATTTAAATCAAAACTATCGAAAATAATCGACATGCTAAATTGTTAATTTTTTGTTAATTTTTAGTACTATGCGTAACATAATACCTTTTTTTAGACATATATTTGTATAAGAAACTATTATATGATTTTAAAATGACTGAAAACAATCACAAGAACATTGCTACTTTCATACATCTGTCCACCTTTTCCAGATTCATCATTCCATTTGGGAATTTCATTGGACCAATAGTGTTATGGACAGCCAACAAGGAAAAGTCAAAATTCATAGACGACCATGGCAAGCAAGCAATCAATTTTCAAATAAGCATCCTATTGTATGCAATGATCCTTGGTATGATCACCATTCCTTTTTTCATATTTGGCATATTCAACAATATGGATTTTCTGGATTTCAACTTTTTCGATAGCATCCATATAAACGTAAACAAACCCTCTCCTCTATTGTACATAGGAGGTTCTTTGGGGTTTTTGGCCTTTTTAGGTTTTATTCTTGAGCTTGTATTTATAATCACAGCAAGCTTGAAGGCTAGGGACGGCATACGATACAAGTATCCATTGACAATTAATTTTTTAAAATAAATCAAAGGTAATTTCATCAATCAATCAATCAATCAATCAATCAAAAAATGAACAGTTTAAAAATTAATCTATTTAAAATATGAAAATAGAAAACACAAAAGCACAGATGCGAAAAGGTGTTTTGGAGTATTGCATATTGTCGGTATTAAAAGATGACGATGCATATGTTGCCGAGATCCTAGGCACTCTAAAAGACGCTAAACTACTAGTGGTTGAGGGTACGATCTACCCTTTGCTTACTAGACTTAAAAATGCTGGACTTCTCAATTATCGTTGGGAAGAATCAACATCGGGTCCGCCAAGGAAATATTACGGACTAACAGAAACAGGAAAACTATTTTTAAAAGAATTAACCACTACTTGGGACGAATTACAAAACGCAGTTAACATAGTAACAAGCTCAAAAACAACTAAAAATGAATAAGACAGTCAACATAAATTTAGCAGGTATATTTTTTCACATAGATGAAGATGCGTACTTAAAATTACAGCGCTATCTTGAGGCTATAAAACGCTCATTTACAGACTCTCAAGGACGTTCAGAAATCATCTCGGACATTGAGGCAAGAATTGCAGAACTGTTTGCAGAACGTATGAAACACGACAAACAAGTTATAGGTGGCAAAGAAGTGGATGAAATCATTTCAATAATGGGGCAACCTGAAGACTATCTTGTAGACGATGAAATTTTTGAAGATGAACCAAACACATATGCAAAAAGAAGCTCTTCAAATTCCAGAAAACTATATAGAGACACGGAAAACTCCTATGTTGGAGGTGTTTCCTCTGGATTGGCCCATTATTTCGGAATAGATACCATTTGGATTCGCCTAGCTTGGATTCTTTTGGTTTTTGGAGCTGGCACAGGAGTAATCCTATACATACTATTATGGATTTTGGTTCCTGAAGCGGTATCCACTTCGGAAAAAATAGCAATGACAGGAGAGCCGGTCAACATAAGCAACATCGAAAAAAAAATTCGTGACGGGTTTCAAAACGCCACGGAAAATGTAAGTACCCATCTGGACAAGGCTGGGAACAAGCTCAAAGAAGGCCTAGGCAATGCCAGCGACAATATTTCCAAAGGGGTGAAACGTGTTGATCTCAACAAACAAGGAAACAACATCAAATCGAGTTCCAAGACCTTTTTCGACACCATTACAGATATCTTGATGTTCTTTTTAAAGCTATTTGCCAAATTCGTTGGCATCATTTTAATGATAACGGGAGCAAGTACTTTGATAGGTTTGGTGATAGGCTTGGTATCCGTTGGCGTGGTAGATACGATTCACTTTCCTGGCATAAACTGGTTGGATGTCGCAAATTCGACAGGAATGCCACTTTGGGGCATATCCATAGTCTTGTTTTTCTTTTTTGGAATCATAGCCTTCTTCATCTTCTATCTAGGGTTGAAGATATTGATTAACAACCTCAAGTCCATTGGCATCTTTGCCAAGTCTGCCCTATTGGGTATTTGGTTGATATGCTTGATTACCATAATGGTGTTCGCTGTAAAACAAGGCATGTCCTATAAAGAGAAGGGAGCCGTTGTAAGTTCCGAGAAATTTGAAGGCATTACCGCCAATGATACCTTGGTGGTATCCATGAAAGGGAACGATTTCTATGCTGAACGTTTTTACAGGAGTTCTGGTTTCAACACAGGTTTCGATGAAAACGGGGAGAATGTAACCTATTCGCGAGATGTCAGGCTCATAGTGAAATCCACGAGAGATAGTGTTGCAAAGATAAAGGTAATGAAAACTGCTAGAGGCAATTCTCATAAGGCAGCCAAGGACAGGGCAGAAAACATCTCTTACCATTACGACCTGTCCAACAACGAATTGACTTTGGACAATCATTTCATAATAACCGACAATGAAAAATTCAGAGACCAAGAAATAGAAATCACCTTGTATCTTCCAATTGGCACCACGCTCTTTGCAGATGACAACACATACAACTTTCATCACAATTCCAGATACTACAACGACATTTTGGACAATGGCATGGAAGAACATTATCTGAGAATTGAAAGCAATGGCACAAAATGCTTGGACTGTGACGAGAGTACCAATGAGGACGATGATTTTGAAGTCAAGGTCGATTTGAATGGTGAAAATTCAAAACTGCAAATCAATGACGATGGATTGGAGGTCAAAAGCGACAACCTAGAAGTAAAGATTGATGATGATGGTCTTGAAGCCGGAAGCAAAAACGTGGATGTGAAAATAGATGATGACGGCATTGAGATCACTTCCAAAAAGAAAAGCAAAAAGGATGAATAACAAACCTCATCCATTACTAAAATAAAGAATGCATAATTTTATAACCACAAATAAAAACCAATCGAAATGATCGCCTTAGCAAAATTAATTGCCGCATTAATTGTAGCAATACTCATTTAATCAATCAAAAAAACCGACAGTATGAGAACCATTTTAAGCTTTTGACAAAGTTTGGGATGGTTTTTGTTTATATTTGTTTTCAATAAAACATTTCCCACAAATGAGCAAAAAAATCATCTTATTCCTACTTGTGACATTAACAGCATACAATGGTTATTCTCAAAAGAAAAGCAAGGTAAAAGGCAGTAGAAACGTTACAAATGAAATCACGGAAATAGAATCTTTTGAGCGTATCGTAATTGGGGATGACTTTGAAATAAAATTGACTCAGGGTCTAACTCCATCGGTAGAAATCAATGCCGATGACAATTTACACGATGTCATAGAGTTTTCCGTCCAAAACGGTAGTTTGACATTCAATAAGACCAAACGCATCGTTTCCAGCAAAACACTGGAAATCATAGTTACTGCCGTAGAATCGTTAAATACCATAGAGTTGAAGGATGATGGAGAAATTAGCGATTTGAGTTCCATAAAATCAGACAATTTGACATTGATAACAAAAGGATCGTCCAAAGCCTTCTTGACTTTGAGAACAGACCTATTCAAATTGGTAAATGGAGATAAAAGTGACAACAAGTTGAATGTAACAGCAAAAAAAGTCACTTTGGAGCTTAGTGAGAACAGCAAAACCGAAGCTTTGATAAATGCCACCGACATTGAAATAGACATGTATCAACGTAGTACTGCAAAAATTGAAGGTGATACGGACAACTTGGAATTGCGATTGGACAACAATTCTCAATTTACTGGCAAGAAGCTAACTGCCAAAGACTGCTTTCTAACCATTGAAGCCAGAGCAGAAGCTTCTGTTGAAGCAACGAAGACACTTACAATTGAAGCCTTGGGCTCCACTGAGACATACATTTATGGCAATCCAAAGATAGATTTGAAAAAATTTGAAGACAGTGCCATCCTAAGAAAGAAATAAGGTTGGACATAAAAACGCACCTATAGTTGATGCCATTTGAAAGAACAACTACTTTCGAATGGCATTAGTTTTTTATAGTCTTGACCAAGGAGGAATAGAGTTTGTCTATTTCTATGGGTTTCCATAGAATTCCATTGAACAGTTTTAAATCAGACTTGTTTTCACTTGCCATGACATCTGCCGTAACAGCAAAAACGGGTGTGTTCCTATTAAAATTATCAACCGTCCTTATTAGACGTGTTGCATCCAAACCATCCATTTCGGGCATGTGAATGTCCATCAAGATAAAATCGTATTTTTTGTTTTTGGCAAACTCGACTGCTTCTTTCCCATTTACCACATGATCTGTAATGATTCCCCAATTGGATAGCAACTTCTTAAAAAGCATGGAATTAATCGGTGTATCTTCTGCTAACAAAACATGCTTGTCTTTTAATTCGTCGTAGCTACTTTTCTTGGTAGCAACTATCTTTTCTCCTTTTTCCAATTTGAGTATGAAGTAAAACTCGGAACCTTCTTGCTCCCTACTATTTACCTTTATTTCACTATTGTGCAATTCCACCAATCTTTTCACGATTGCCAAACCTAAACCTGTACCGCCTTGCTTTCTGGTTAAAATGGGTTTTACTTGGGTAAAGCTTTCAAAAACCTCGGCTAGGTCTTGCTCCGAGATCCCTTCTCCCGTATCGGATACTGCAAATTTTATCGTATCGTAATTTTCATCTTCTTCCAACAATTCCACATTGAAGCCAACACTTCCCCTTTCGGTGAATTTGATGGCGTTGCCTATTAGATTGGTTAATATCTGCGATATTTTCGTTTGATCTATCAGGTAACCTCTATCCTTGGGAACGTTGCTTTCCAAAACCAAATCCAAGCCTTTGTCTTTGGCCAAGCTCGAATGCAGGTTCATTACCTTCTCGCATAATTCGCCGAGGTTGGAATTATGCAATTCCAACTTGGATTTTTTGGAATCCAATTTGGTGAAGTCCAAAATGTCGTTGACTATGTTTATCAAATTGTTTGAAGCAAATTCAAGGCTTTGAAGCAATTCCTTGTTCTCTTCTTTCACCTTATCGTCAAGAATGGATATTATGGTGGTTATTGCATTGAGAGGTGTCCTTATCTCATGACTCATTATGGATAAGAATTGTTGTTTTATCCTCATGGATCTTTGCTCTGCCCTATTCTTCTTATCTATGCTTTTTTGTTTTATCTTTTGGAGCAGTGCTTCATTTTCCAAAGCATTCATTCTATTTATCAATTCGTAATCTTCAATGACTTTCAATGTCTGGGTATTGATTACAGCTTCTTTTTCCCTTAAATAGATTTCTAGATACTCTAATGCTTTTTCCGTATCGTTTTTCTTCTTGTTTATCAAATACAGAAGGTGATAGTTCTTTATCTTTATCATAGACATCTGAAACCTGATACTTAAATGCAATCCTTCTTTTATGGCTTCTTCTGCTTTTTCCAAATGTCCCAAAGTAAAATATAGTTTTCCCAGCTTTCGCAACCCCATGGCGACTCCCATATTTTCTCCTATCCTCTTATGGATGGTTATGGCCTCTATAAAATCGGTTTCGGATTTTTCATATTCTCCTGTTGCAAAATACACTTTCCCTCTACCATAGATGGCAAAGCCATACCCTCTTATGTCTTTGGTTTCCTTTTTTATGGCAATGGAGTGCGCTATGCTTCTCATTGCAAATTTATTCAGTTTCTTTTTCAACAATAGTCCGGAAAGATTGTTGTAGACATTGGACTCCAAATCCAAATTGAGGATCTTTCGTGCTGCCAGAATGGAGCTCTTGTAGGATTTGAATGCATTGTATGTGTCACCTATGTATTCATAGATGGTACCTACCGCCTTTTCCACCTTGGATTGGTTGTACAAATCATTGTACTTCCTATAGACTTTGAGAGCCTTTATGAGATATGTCAAGCCTATGTGGTAATTGTTGGTCTTGTAATGGATGCTGCCTATGTTGTAGTTTGCATTTGCAACCCCTCTTTCATCTTTTAAGGTTGTAAAATATTCGATTGCCTCCCTTGAGTGATCCATGGATTTCTCAAATTCGCTGTTAATCATATAATACAAAGACAGTTGGTTCAAGCTCATTCCAATTGAAGCCTTGTCTTTTATGTGTTTGCTGATTTGAAGCGCCTCCTTGGCTATTTCTATGCTTTCTGGTAAGTTACTGGTTCGTCTTAGATAGGCATCATCCAGAAGAAGGTTAACTCTATCTATGTTATTTAAGGTACTGATAGTCATTTAGGGGGATAACTAATTTTTTGCAAAATAGTAATTTAAAATCAATGATTTAACTTTTCGCATAAAAAAAACCGAAGCATTCATTTTGCTTCGGTTTCCCATATATTCCATTTTATATTTCCTATGCTTCTACTACAACTTCCTTTGCTGCCAAATAGCGTTCTGCATCCAATGCTGCCATACATCCCGTTCCTGCAGCTGTAACAGCTTGTCTGTATACGTGATCTGCTGCGTCTCCACTTACGAATACACCTTCGACATTGGTCCTGGATGTTCCTGGCTCATTGATTATGTAACCTGTTTCATCCAGATCCAAGTAATCTTTGAAAATATCCGTATTTGGCTTGTGTCCAATGGCCACAAAGAATCCTGTTGCAGGAATTTCTTGTATTTCTTGCGTTTGGTTATTTTTGACTTTCACCCCGGTAACTACTTGCCCATCTCCCAAGACCTCTTCTGTTTCCGTGTTGTATAGAATTTCTATGTTCTCCGTGTTCTTTACTCTAGCGACCATGATTTTAGATGCTCTAAACTCATCACGTCTTACCAACATTGTTACCTTGGCACACAACTTGGACAAATAATGAGCTTCTTCGCATGCACTATCTCCAGCTCCTACAATTACGACTTCTTGATTTCTATAGAAGAATCCATCACAAACTGCACATGCAGAAACTCCTCCTCCCAATTTCAAATACTTCTGTTCAGATTCCAAACCTAGGTATTTTGCCGCTGCTCCTGTGGAGATGATTACCGTATCACAATGAATTTCCTTGGTATCATTTACCCATACTTTATGCGTGTCTCCAGAAAAATCTACTTTGGTCACCCATCCGTCTCTCACATCCGTCTCAAAACGTTGAGCTTGAGCTTGCAACTCCATCATCATAGCTGGCCCAGTGATTCCTTCTGGATATCCTGGGAAGTTTTCAACCTCATTGGTGGTAGTCAATTGTCCTCCAGGTTGAGTTCCTTGGTATAAAACAGGTTTCATATTAGCTCTGGCAGCATAAATGGCAGCAGTATACCCTGCTGGTCCAGACCCAATTATCAGGCATTTTACTTTTTCGATTGTATCAGACATTTTAATTCATTTTTGTTAGGCAAAAGTAGAATTTTTACTCCAAAACTTACAAGCAATCCATTAAAAGTTGCTATGGGCAGATAATTTATTCTTATGCTATGGGAAAAGTTCCCCTTCATCCATAAAAAAAAAGCAATGCTAAAACTAGCATTGCTTCTCCCGACTAATTCAAATAAAGTAATTATGTTATTCCTTATATTTTGTATCTATAACGACATAAATCTTTCTTTGACTTAAAGAATTGGGTTACTACCCATTTGAGTTTTTCATCTTTTTTATCTTTTAAAGATGAAATTATGTTATAACGGATTTTGCACCAACAAAGGGTTTGCATCCAAAGCATCTTGAGGGATTAGCCATTGCCATCTGTTGTCTCCTACTGGGACATCGAATACTATGGTCAATGCCTGAATATGGTTTGCTCCATTTCTGTCCAAAGGTAAATTCATACGTTTTAAATCATAGAATCTAAAACCTTCTCCCCACAACTCCCAACGTCTTTGCAATAAGATCTCATCTACCAAAGCAGTACCTGTGTTTGTAGACAACGTATATGATGGATCCCTTACAATCGCCATGTCCAATAGCGCACTTGCAGCATCTGCTGCTCCCAACCTTGCTTTTGCTTCTGCTTCGATTAAATACATTTCCGATACTCTCATATACGGAACATCCATTCTACTATCTCCTGTACCAACAGCTAAAAACTTCTGGCTCGTATATGGTCTCAATCCATGAGTGGGCAAAAGTGAAACTCCAGTTGGCAAGTTCAAATGATCTCCTGATGGATCAAATATTGTCGATCTAACATCTGTTGAAGGAATCGTATTGTACAAAGTGCTATTGATAGCTTTAGGATTACCTCTTATGTTGGATGAACTGTAGTTTCTAGAAATGAATGCTCCATAGTTTGCAAAGAACAATGTATGATCTTCTACGATATGACTTCCCCACATCCATTCATCACTTCCGTAATCGCTAAAATTATTGAAGTAATCGTCTGCATTCATCAATGTATAACCTTCTTGTGCCATTTCTGCATATTCTGCAGCTACCAAGTAATTCCCTTGTACCAAAGCCACTCTAGCCTTGAGGCCTTGCGCTACGCTCCTATCTATGTGTGACTTGTTTATTCTAGAATATTCACCCAAAGCCACTATGGCATCATCCAAATCTTGATTTACTTGTGTGTAGACTTCTTCTACTGTATTTCTTGCCAATGGGCCTGAACCAGCTGTCAACCTAATAGGTATGCCCAATTGTGCATTTTCTGTTCCAGCTTCATAACGTTTTCCATACAATTGCACCATTTGAAAATGAGCCCAAGCTCTATAAAACAGCGCTTGCCCCTTCGCTGCATTTTTAAGAGCCTCGTCTCCTGTAGCCCCATCTGCGCCATTGATAACTATATTCGCGTTTCTTATGATACGGTAATACGTCCTGTATGGAAACAAATCATCACTATCGTTTGCATTTGTATGATCATTCCATTTGTACGCATTGTTGAACCAACCATTTGCCGCCCCTGTCATTACATAATCTTCTCCCAAGGCATCATTTTGAATCATCATTGCCCCAATGCCTCCCTTTCCTTGAGAACCTTGGTAAGTCAAGTACAATGAGCGATGGATACCATTCACAATTGCCAATAGGTTGTCCGCAGTCTCCGTTGCCGAAACTGCCGATATGTCTTCGGTTGGCAGTTCGTCTAGATATTCTTTGTCACAAGAGCTAAAAACAACGCTTGTAAACATTAATATCAATACTATTAGTTTGTTTATTGTTTTCATAGTTTATTTTTTAAAATTTTAAATTGAATCCAAGAGAGATGTTTCTTGAAGGTGAGAATCTGTTTTGAGTCGTTCCGTTGAAATTTTGACCAGACTCCAATCCTTTTCTAGCATTTATCACAAAAAGATTTTCTCCTGTAATGTACAATTTGGCTGCTCTTACTCCCATTTTATCAATAATGAAAGATGGCAAATTGTATCCCAAACGAAGAGTCCTCAATGCTAGGTAGTCTGATTTGACCAACCATCTATCTGATCCCGCTCCAAAGGCAGCCACTTGGTTGTCGTCCAATCTTGGTACATCTGTAACATCTCCTGGTTTTTGCCAACGGTTCAAAATGTCTCTGCTCAAAGCTACTCCATAGTCTCCCGAATGCATCAAAGCACTATAATTGGTGTCGTAGGTTTCTCCTCCCAATTGATAGGTAAAGGTAAATCCTAGTTCAATACCCTTGTAAGTCAAATCACTGGAGAACGCCCCGAAAAGATCTGGTGTGGCTGTACCAACAAAATCAAATTTCGCCTTGTTTTGATTTGTCGTAACAACTGTTCCATCATCTGTTGTTCTTACATCTGCATCACCCACTTCTCCTTTTTCAAGATCTAAAATGTACAAGCCAGAACCGTCTTTCGGATCGACTCCATACCAATCTCTTAGCCAATAGGCAAAAATATCACCTCCTACCACTAATTTTTTAGAACCATTGATGATCTCCTCTTGGGGAAGTTTTGTGATTTCATTCTTCAAGGTAGCTGCATTGATATTAAACCTCCATTTGAAATCATCATTGTCTACAATCTTTATATTCAAATCTACTTCCAACCCTTTATTGGTCATATCTCCAATATTGTCAGGAAAATCATCTACCCCTGAAGAAACAGGCAAAGGCACTTCAAACAACAAATCTTTGGATTTTCTATTGTAATATTCCACAGTACCGGATACTCTATCATTAAAAAGCCCAAATTCCAATGCAATGTCTGATTGCACGTTGGTTTCCCAAGTTAAATCTTTATTCCCTATTGCTGAAAACAAGATACCTCCTTCGGTTTGATTGTTGAACCCTAATCCAAACAATGCTTGACTGATGTAAAAACTTCCTAAATCGTCATTACCAACTTCTCCATAAGACCCTCTTAACTTTAACGTATTGATCCAGTTTATCTTTTGAATGAAACTTTCCCTGTCCATTCTCCATGAAGCACCTACAGAATAGAACTGTCCCCATCTGGAATCTTTGGCAAATCTGGAAGATCCGTCTCTTCTATAGGATCCAGACAAGTAGTACTTGTCGTTAAAATCATAAGTCACATTGCTAAAATAGCCTTCTCTTGTAAGGTTTCGCGTGTTAGAATCCAAATCCAAAGTTGTCGTGAAATTAATAAGTTCATCATTGCCATCCGCTACCAGGCCTGATCTAAACCCTGTTAAGAAGTTCCTTTCTGTATGGAAGTTTTCATGTCCCAACAAAACACCTAAGCTATGATTTCCAAAATCTCTATTGTACTTTAACAATTGATTGTAATTGGTGGTCGTATTTACTATCACATCTCTACCTCCTCTTCCATCTGTAGCGCCATCTCCTACAATTGTGTTGTCAAATATCGTATTGTTGAAAAAACGTTTGTCCAATGCTGCATTGAATGTAAAGGTAAAATCCTTTAAAAATGTAGCTTCCGCATAGGTACGGGCATTTAAAGACGTTGTTTTGTTCTTATCCTTGTTCAATAGTGTTTCTTGTATTATGTGTCTCCCACTACTACTCCCAACTCTATTTTCTCCCAAATCAAACTGTCTGTTTCCGCTCTCATCCAACAAATAGGCTCCTGTTATTGGGTTGTGCAAATACACAGGATATATTGGAGCGATCAATCTTGTCGTTCTAAACGGATTTGCCAACCCTACACTGCTACCATCGGCTGCGTTGTTGGATGTCGATGTCGTTGCGGATACGTTCAATCCTGTTTTCAACCAATCGTTAAACTTTGAATTCACATTTATTCTTCCTGTTATCCTTTCAAAATTGGATCTTATGATATAACCTTCGTCTTTAAGGTAACTAAGGGACGAATAAAAATTTGTTTTTTCACTACCTCCACTATATGAAAAATTAACATTGGATCTTGTAGCTCCTCTAAGCAAGGGGGTTTGCCAATTTAAGTCTTCTGGGTACAATAGCTCGGCATCAGGATTCAATTGCCCATTCGTAGTTACAATCTCCGTATTGGGAACATTGAAGGGGTTCGTCAACAAGTTGCCGAATATTTGATTGCTTGCCATTTGGTTTGCGTCATTTTGAGGTGTTGTTCCTGAAATGGAGAATCCATTTCTCAACGCCTCCCACATCAACGGATAGTATTCTTCTGCATTTACCCTTTCATACTCGGGAATGGATCTGGAATTTATACCTTGGCTAACATCCAAAGTAAATACTTCTTCTCCACTCTTTCCTTTTTTGGTTGTAATTAAAATTACGCCATTGGCTGCTCTACTTCCATATAACGACGTAGAAGCTGCATCTTTCAAAACCGTTAGCTTTTCTATGTCGTTTGGATTTAAACTGGAGAAATTACCAACAAATTCTACTCCGTCCACTATAATCAATGGATTACTTGATGCATTGACAGAACCTATTCCCCTAATGCGAATTGTTGGACTGGATCCTGGTTGTCCATTTGCAGGAGTTAACTTTACACCCGCCGAGGCGCCATCCAATACTGAGATAACATTGGTTACAGATCGCTTTGAGATGTCCTCCGCCTTTATTTGTGTCGCAGAACCAGTAAAGGCATCTTTCTTGGATGTACCATAGGCAATAACTATGACTTCTTCCAATTGATTGTCATCTTCAAAGATTACGTTTATCGTAGACGAGTAACCTATGGTAAGCTCTTGCGTTACTTTACCTACATAGCTAAATGAAATGACATCTCCAATGTCTCCAGTAATAGAATAGTTTCCATCAAAATCTGTCTGTGTCCCATTGGATGTGCCCTTTATAATAACATTGACACCTGGCAAATGCCCAGAGCTATCAGAAACGTTTCCACTAATTTCCTTTTGAGCCAAACATAGTTGTACTACAAACATAAAACACAAGGAAGTGATTAAATGTAATTGATTTTTCATTGATTTATTTTTAAATTAATTAGAGGCAAATTTATATCGACAGATACTATTGAGTGCATTTTCTGCTACAATTTATCTACTATTCATATACTATTTTAACATATAAAACTACTATATTTGCACCCACTAACGACGACCACATTTTTCATCAAAAAAAGTACTTAAACATTAATTAATTTAACACCCTTTTTTCCCTTTTAATGATCTCTCTTCCTCGAACAAAAACAGTCGTCTTGTTAGTGTTATTTTCTCTAACTATTTTTAACACTTTGCGTGCTCAAACCAAAATCATCTCCCAAGGTGATGAATGGCAGTATTATGATGACCAGAAAGCACCTCCCATTGGATGGGAAAAACTCAATAACAACACAAGCAAATGGAAAACAGGCATCTCCCCTTTGGGTTATGGAGATAGCTTTGTCACCACCTCGATAAGTTTTGGCAAAGACTCACTAAAGAAGGACATCGTCAAATACTTTAAAAAGACATTTAGAATAGACAATCCATTCGAGTACATTGTATACAAGATTAACATTCACAAAGATGATGGTATCGTACTCTACCTCAACGGCAAGGAAATTACCAGAATAGACATGCCCGACAAGGAAATCACCAACAATACAAAGGCAACCAGCCTCATCATTTCTGGAGAAGCCGAAGAATATGTACACACAATCGTATTGGCTCCGGATGATTTCATTACAGGATTGAACACCATAGCCGCATCCATACATCAAGGCTCGTCTAATTCTGAAGATTGCATTTTTAGTCTGGAACTCATTGGAGACAACAATCATGAAATGCTTCCTCTTTTGTTAAAGGAACGCTCAATGAAAAACCTAAGTTTGGACTTTAAAATAAAAGAGCTTAAACACAAGCAAGAATTAGATAAAAACAAATCGAAATTAGAAGCATTGGAGCATTCAAAAAGCAATATCAAAATAGTTTTGTTCTTATTACTCATTTTATTGCTCATAGGAATAGCTTATGCATACCGCCTATTTAAAAGTTTCAAAACCAAAGAAGACAAATTACTAAGGGACATTTCCAACTTCAAGGAAATTAACAACAACAAAGATTTAGAGATGATGAGCATTTCAATGAACTCTCTTAATGACAAACACTACTTAAAAGAATTAAAGAGAGATTTAGAAAAAAGCATAAAAGGAGATGCCACATCAATAAAAAAAGAAGTAAAGTCCACCATCAACAACATAAAACACAATTTGGATCACAATGACGATTGGGAAAATTTAAAAAAGCATTTCAATGCCGTATATACTGGTTTTTATGATAAACTCATCGAATTTCACCCGACTTTATCCGAAATCGAGCTAAGACATTGCATCTTCATAAAATTACATATGCAAACCAAGGAAATTGCAAACATCCTACATATCGATGCAAGGTCCGTGCAAGCTTCAAGATATAGAATAAAGAAAAAAATGGACTTATCGGAAAATATGGATTTAAAAGACTATCTGTTAAAGTTTCAATACAAGTAGACCTCACATTAAACGGGCGACCCTCCTTTTTCATCTTCTCTTCATCATTCTTGCTTTCAATTTTGAGCATGAACTCTTGTGAGAATTTAAAATCGAAACGTAGCAGCATAGCCATTAACAAAAAAGTGTTTTTTTGTTAATGGTCATTTTTGTTAGTTAACGGATTTGGCCATCACTATTAGATTTCGCACGTTGCCATAAAGAAATTGAGTTAGGCATCATTCCAATGTCAATATAATTCTATCTGCAATGTTTTTGGCACTGGTAATGTTGGACACATCTGTGTACAGTTTTCCATTTTTACCTGAATGATGCCCATGTCCAATCAAATCCATGATTTCATGAGTGACGGTTTCATCATCCCCTTTTTCTATTTCTACCGCATAGATCAATGATGGTTGACCTACCTGACCAGACCCAGAGTATATTTCATCATTGGGATAGCTATCTTTCGCATAATATCCATTCCAATCATAAGATTGATTCAACTCCACCAATATTTTGTATTTTCTATTTTCGTCCAAATCGATCTTTGATTTCATGACAAAACTACCCGTAGGCGTGGCTCCGGAAACAGCATCTAGATCTGGAGCTCCATTTAAAGGAACAAAAAGACCGTCTGTTGCTACCTTTCCTCGCTTATGAGACCAATATGGAAGTGCTTCCGGCCTTCTCACCAAGGCTGGTTCCCATTTGCCTTCTACTTTTTTGCCATAATCAAACGTGCTAGACGACATTACCCTCGACACATACAAGGTCTCCAAATAGTTCCCTATTGAATCTTCTAGCCATATTGCAAACAATGGATATTTAAAAGCCTTTCCTTTCTTCAATTCAACACTCAATTTATGTTTTCCTAAAGTTTTATCCATCTCTATGACCTGATAATCGTATGTTTCCTCGGTTTTTCCCATTTGTTTGCTTCTCATTTCATTTCCAATGGAATATATGGCACTGAGAATGGGAGTTTCCAAATACAAACCAAATGCCATCAACAGGATTGCCGAAAATATCAAGGGTGCTTGCCATTTTTTAAGTTTTTTTTGCCGTTTTCCCGTTATGTAGTTTTTTAATGGCAGTTTATTGTTTATGATGTGAAATACCATTGCAATGACAAATAGCAATGCAAAAAAAGTATGTAGTGAAGCAATGTTTTTTTCGAAAGGCTTGAAATATATGAATATTCCTGAGCCGGAAAGTATTAACACCACAATGATCAGAATGTTTCCCAATAAGCGCCTGTCCATAATATGAATTTGTTTTGGACAAAGGTATAATGGGCTTTTATTTGTTGCAATAAGGGGCAAATTTATCCCTATTGCTTTAACCCGGTTTATGCTTTAAAAAATCTATTACAACCTCCAAGTGCAGTAAAAACCAAGTAAGCATTACAATAGATCACCAAATTCCGTAAGCGATGAAAACACAGAAGAAAGCCTTGCTCCCAAAGGGCTAATTGAATATTCTGTTCTTTTGGGGTATTCATTGAAATCCTCCTTCTCTATGAGATTGTCTTCAATCATTTCATTCAATTGCTTCGTCAACACTCTTTTTGAAGCTTCCGGAAGTTCTTTTTGAATGTCTTTCAACCGTATAGTTTCAGCTCGTAAGAGCTCACTTAAAATTGCTGGCTTCCATTTACCGGAAATCACGTGCAATGTCTTTTCTATGGAACAATCACTCTTTATCGGGGTTTTTCTTATGTATGTACTCATTGTATGTCAATCATTATATCGCTAGATGAAAACCTACAGCTAGTATATTTCATTTTTTGGCCTTTTGCAAGAATACGTATCTATATTATCCTCCATTAACGAACTTACATTTTCCACCATCATTTCAAGTGTAAATTTCTCATACCTGATTATGAACTAAGTTAACTGCTCTTCAATGGTTTTTGTTATTTCTGTTTTAACATTTCCAGTATGCAAAGTCATTTTGTTTTCGACAAGCAGTACTTTACATTCTTCGGTTGAAGAAACTCTGTGCACAATTCCTCTCTTTACAACAAAAAAATCACCTTCGTTCATTGTAAAACTCTTCTTGTCTTCCATTTCGAACAACAAGTTTCCTTCAATTACATAGAAAAACTCATCTTCCCGCTCATGCTTGTGCCAAGGTACTTCATCTCCATTTATTCTAACGATTTTTACGTAGACGTCGTTTATTTCTCCTATTATTTTGGGAGAAAAACAGTCCCTCACTTGTTTAAATGCTTCTTTGATGTTCATAAGGGGTTGACAGTTTTAAAAAATTAAATCGTCGACAATAGTGGGAAACAAGCTTACAACAAACCCAATGCTGTTCCAAAACATATGCAAACCCAAGGAGTAGATAAAACCATAATGCATTCTAATGTATCCATACGTCATGGCAGATATCAATTTGGACAATGTAATTATTGGCAACAACAACAAATGCTTTAAAGTTATACCGTAGTTAAAGATATGCATCCAAGCAAAGGCAAAACAGAAAAAATAGAATATCCATTTAAAGTTCATCTCCCAAAACACTTCTAATACATTCTTTATTTTTTGTTGATACAATATTGGATATGAAACAACAATAACGCCTGCAGCTACTAAGAGACGAGCTGTAAAATGATGATCGACATTGCTTAAACTTGTATGACATATGGCTTTACTCATAAAATAGTAGCTAAGGGTTCCAAGAGTCAATGACAAATACAGTGGTTTGAATCTAAGAGAAAGCCTAAAGGCTATTTCTTCAAATAGTGGAAGTATTATGATACTTAAAAAGAATATCGTCAATGTTGAAAACTCCTCATTCCACCTTACGGCAGTTTTATTTACTGGATCATATATTAATGTTACAAGTACACCTATTGCAATGGTCAACAATGTCTTGATTACAAAAATAGTCCATGTTCCTCGTATTTTTTGATATGTTGTCCCTGTTTGAGAGTTTATAGGAACAGGTTGTTTCAGATAGTTCAAAAACTTCTTGAACTCTGTTAAATAATGTTTTGGATTTATAAGACTTAAATTCATTTTTAAAATACTTATGCTGTTAATGATAAACAAATAAATAACTATTGATAATGAATATCTCAAATGTTTATCATTTACTCTAATTGATTTATGATTTCGTCAGCATTAATTAGCTCCTTGGCAAATTGTTATCCATATATGTTACAATTCTTCAATAGAATCGTTTAAATGGTATACTTGAACCATTCTTATGCAAACCATAGACATTTTATTGATTATTATTTGCGCGGCCGGGTTAATCCACGGGTTGACGCTATCCGTTTACATCGGTTTACTAAAAAACAAGAGAACATTGACAGACAAACTCTTAGCTGTCATATTGATTCTCATGGCTTTTAGAATTGGAAAATCAATAATTTTCCAATTTAACAGCGAGCTAGAGTTTTTATTCATCTTTTTGGGGTTGTCCACCTTGTTAATGATTGGCCCAACATTGCATTGGTATGTAAGATCCATGATTACTCCTGGCTTCAAATTAACCAAGCCCCATTACCTGCAAGCCATTCCTTTTCTTTTCATTTTAACCGCAAGCCCCTACTTGTCTGAACAATGGTTCATAGAGAATGGGAAACATTGGGCGTATGTCATACTAATCTGCATCTATTTGCATTTGGCCCTTTACATTTGTTTGGTGTTTAAAAAGGTCTACGACTTCAATCGATCTTTGTTAAATACGGAAAAGACCAAATCCCAAGAAACCATTTTAACTTGGTTAAAGTTTGTTATGACGGGGATAACAGCCATATGGGCATCATATGTTTTGAACATCTTCGAAAATAGCATTCCATACATAGTTGGGCCAATATTGTACTCCATTTGCATATACCTTCTTTCGTTTATGGCCTACAAGTTGAAAATCAATGAAATAAATTTAAAATCCATTGATTCTACAACGGGCAATTCATCTATTTACAAGCAATTGGTTGACTTGATGGCAAACGAGGAACTCTATTTGTCTTCCGACCTATCATTAAACAAACTTGAAGAATTGACAGGCCATAGCAGGCATATCATATCATCCAGCATCAATGAATTCTCTAAAATGAACTTTAACAATTTTATAAATTTATATAGAGTGAAAAAAGCCAAGAACATATTTAAAGATGAAAAGTCAAAGAACTTTACCATTTCATCAATAGCCTATGACTCTGGCTTCAATAGTTTGTCTTCTTTCAACACTGCTTTTAAAAAATTTGAAAAAGCCACGCCTTCTGCCTATCGGAATTCTTTGAAAAAGTAATCGATTTATAATTTCATCAGAAGAGTTTATAAGTTTTGACGCCATCTATCGTGACATGTCATTGTTTTGTATAAAAACAGAACAAACAACAAATCACGTTAACAATGAAAACACTATTTACAATAACGCTTGCGTTTCTCGCTTTCTTAAAATTACAAGGTCAAAATCCTACTTTCGATGTCAATCGTCTTACTGAAATTAACAAATGGATAGAGTCTGATGTTGAAAAGGGAGAAATGCAAGGTGCAATCGTAATGATAGCCGACAAAGACAAAACACTATACTCCTATGTTGGAGGAAACTCTAATGTAGAAACCAGAAGGACTTTGCTAAAGAATGACTTTTTCAAAATAGCTTCCATGTCCAAGGTAATTACCACTGTTGCCGTCTTGCAACTCTATGAAAAAGGGTTGTTTGATTTAAATGACCCCATCTCCAACTATTTGCCAGAATTCAAAAACGCAAAAGTACTTGACTTTGAGGAAGGAAAAACAGATTCCCTTAAAAGCACAAACATTGATGTCACCATCAAACAGTTGCTAAACCATACTTCAGGCTATGCCTATGGCGGACCAAAGATTTCAAAACTCTACAAAGAAAACAACATACATTTTTTCAACCCTGAAGGCAATGATTTAATGGAATTCATACAAAAGCTAAGTAAAATGCCATTGACTGCACTACCTGGTGAAAAGTTTACATATGGGCCATCTACAGACATTCTTGGCTATCTCATCGAAAAACTGACCAAAGAGAGTTTGGAATCCTATTTCGATGAACACATTTTCAAACCACTTGAAATGTACAATACTGGTTTCAATTCGCATAGAGGCAAGACAGTAAATCTGGTAAGAACGTATAAATTGGATAAAACAAATGGTCTAATGCCATTGAACAAGCCCGAAGATTTGGACGAAAACACACCTACCAAAGTATATATGGGAGGAAGTGGTCTCATATCCACAGCCGAAGATTATTTGAAATTCTGCCAAATGTTACTTAACGACGGCAAATACAAAAGAGTTAGAATCCTCTCCAGAAAAACCATTGAGTTAATGACCCGAAACCAAATCAATACTCTAGAATACCCAAAAGGTTACAATCGCTTGTTGGGCGAAGGAAATACGTTTGGTTTTGGTGTAAATGTAATTACTGCAAATGGCAGCAACAATGAATTGTATTCCGAAGGAAGCTATTTTTGGGAAGGTTCGTATTCAACATCATTCATTGTAGATCCCAAAGAAGGTTTTACTGCTGTAATAATGACGCAAATAGCTGGTTTGAAATCGTTGGACATTAGAAGGAAATTCAGGAAATACATTTATAGTGCCTTGGAATGAAAAGCAATAATGAATATGAGACCATAATTTGATATCCAGAAAACAAAACGCATAAAAGCAATGCTCCAAACAATAAAAGCTTGTTACAAAACATATAAAACCCCATGGCATAGTTTTTAAATCATAAGAATCGTAATAACTCTTATTTACAATGCCTAAAATGATTATCTATGAAGTTTAAAGTTTTTTATAGCTGTTACACAACAAATGACCATATCGATTCCAAGGCCCCAATTGAATATGATAAAGATACCATGATAGATTTAGCGCTTCATACGCTTCGAGGAGAAGGCGATTTTTACGGATTGATCGATGACAACGATTTGGTATTTCAATTTATCTTTAATTCAGACAGGTCTATTTCATTAGATATCCCTATTCCTGAAAAACAAGGAAGTTTTATAAAAAAAATGAATATAGACGAGATTGAACGTATTTTAATCTCCTTATCAAACCCTATAATCATTAAAAAAATCAAAGGTCTAAAGCTCGAATATTGGTAAAACAATTTCTATCGCACATAACAATTACAAGCAACTACTTACAGCTATTAAAACATTTTAAAAGAATTAGTATATTTAGATTCGTTGAATCTATATAAATACCCAGGTCTTCTTGAAACATTGGTCTCCAATTCTTCCAGTTTTTCCAAGTAAGCCATCTTTTTTATTCGTTTTCGAAAATGGATATGAAACTTATTAAAGGAGAAAATCAAGGATCATTCTCAAAAGTTGTGGGAGGATTGAGATAAGATTGTGATCTTTGCAA
>JAHDHI010000105.1 GCA_020631395.1 Bizionia sp. | reverse complement strand
AAGAATTTCATTCTTTTGTTTAAAACTATGGATTTCCAATCCATAGTGGTTTATTGTTTAAAATTAAGGATGGATGGTTAATTGATAAATATTTTGAATATGAACATCGATGGTGAATGATTCACAGAAAAACATTTAAACGATCCATCCGTATCACTATTTAGATTTAATTCTTAATTGGCTAACCCAGTCTATGGCTTCATATAGATTTGTGAAACTCTCCACCTTGGTTTGGACAAATAGTTTCTCGATAATGGAGTTTACCCAACCAGCTTCCGTATAACTTACCATTGCATACCCCTTTAGGCAGGTTTTGTCATTGCTGTTGAAGAATTTATACCAGTCCGTAGTATTTACGGAATAATTGTTTACCCTGTTCGTAATGTAGCTCAATGATGGTTTGCTGCCATAATGTTTGAAAACGGCAGGCAGCAATTCCTGTGCAACTTCCCATGAAAATGTAATGCCTTCCTTGATTTCTGAGATGATGAAATCTTTGAAGAAATAATAATCACCGTATTTGGAGATGTGAATGTCTTCAATCAAACTGGATAAATTGGAGTTTTTTATTGTCATAATTAATAGCGTTTTAAATTATTGCAACTACAATGAGTTTTTAGTCTCTAATTGCCTGGGCAGACAAATTTACAATGCACGCATAGTTAATACGTTCATAATGATCTTATATAGAATTTGAAATCGACGAATTACTGTTTTAATCGATTAAAATTAAAAATCACTAAGATTAATCTTACAAGAATATTGTTTGCAAGATTTTGTGTATCAATTAATTAGTCTTTGCATTTGTGGTTTTTACATATCGTTCTAATTATGAGGCTGATAGAGAGTAGCATTTGTAACAATGGGATGGAATCAATGTTAGTTATGCTAAAATTTATGGTATGATAAATTCTATTTTATGTATTTTTATCCTCCAAAATAAATGACGATGAGTAAAATCAAATGGATAAAAGCCAAGGACTATGAAGACATTACCTATAACAAATGTAGTGGGGTAGCAAGAATAGCTTTCAACAGACCAGATGTAAGAAATGCATTTAGGCCAAAAACGACAAAAGAATTGTATGATGCCTTTTACGATGCACAAGAAGATACCAGCATAGGTGTCGTTTTGTTGTCTGCCGAAGGGCCATCATCGAGAGATGGTGTATATTCTTTCTGTTCTGGAGGAGATCAAAAGGCAAGAGGGCACCAAGGTTATGTTGGAGAAGATGGCTACCATCGTTTAAATATATTGGAGGTGCAACGTTTAATTCGTTTCATGCCAAAAGCGGTCATAGCAGTCGTTCCTGGTTGGGCAGTTGGAGGAGGACATAGCTTGCATGTGGTTTGCGATTTGACCTTGGCTAGTAAGGAACATGCAATATTCAAGCAGACAGATGCGGACGTAACAAGCTTTGATGGAGGTTATGGATCTGCCTATCTGGCTAAGATGGTAGGTCAGAAAAAAGCAAGGGAGATTTTCTTCTTGGGAAGAAATTACTCAGCCCAAGAAGCCTATGATATGGGAATGGTAAATGCCGTAATACCTCATGCCGAGCTCGAGGATACAGCTTACGAATGGGCACAGGAAATTATGGAAAAATCACCAACATCCATAAAAATGTTGAAATTCGCAATGAACTTGACAGATGACGGTATGGTTGGACAACAAGTGTTTGCAGGAGAAGCAACACGTTTGGCATATATGACGGATGAAGCCAAAGAAGGACGAGATGCCTTTCTGGAAAAGCGCAAGCCTAATTTTCCAAAGCAATGGATTCCTTAATCCATTCGTAATCATATGAAGAACATTTCAATATGGCTGTCTGCCATTAGATTAAGAACATTGCCGTTGTCCATTTCTGGAATAATAGTGGCAGGTTGCCTTGCAGAATACAATGGTGTTTTCGATTGGCTTATTTTTTCATTGGCCATCTTGACGACATTGAGTTTTCAAATACTGTCCAATCTTGCAAATGATTACGGAGATGGAGTTAAAGGCACGGACAATGAGGATAGGATAGGGCCGGAAAGAGCCATACAAAGTGGGGTCATTTCTCCAAATCAAATGTTTTCTGCCATAAGAATCAACATCATAATATGCATCATACTAACTGTTAGTTTGATTTATTCGTCATTTGGAGTAAAACATTTGCTATACGCTTTGTTGTTTTTTGTACTAGGCGCAATTTCGGTAGTATCTGCCATACGGTATACCATGGGGAACAAGGCATATGGCTATAAAGGATTGGGAGATGTTTTCGTATTTATGTTTTTTGGTTTGGTAAGTGTCATAGGTTGTTATGTCCTATTCGCAAAGGAAATAGACCATGTTGTCTTTCTGCCAGCAATATCCATAGGATTGTTGAGTGCAGGTGTGTTGAATCTCAATAATATGCGGGACATGGAAAGCGATGAGAAGTCCAATAAAATAACGCTTGCAGTAAAACTAGGTAAGGAAAAATCCAAGAATTATCATTATGCATTGGTGCTTGGAGCCATCGTGTTGTCTTCTTTATATGGGATATTGTACTATACGTCACCTTACAACATTGTTTTTTTCGTAGCTTACATACCATTGGTCCTTCATATGAATAGAGTTAGAAAGAACAAGAATCCCAAAGATTTTGATCCAGAGCTGAAAAAATTGGCGCTTTCAACAGTACTATTGTCCCTATTGTTGGGAATTGGTCATTTGTTTTAAATATTTTTATTTTTACGATAGGCAATTAAAAATCAAGGTATATGAAAATCACATTCTTAGGTCACGCATCTTTACAAATTGAAATAAACGATATAAACATATTGGTAGATCCATTCATTACTGGAAACCCAAAGGCTTCTCATATCGACATAGATGGTTTAAAAGCGGATTACATACTTGTAACTCACGCACATCAAGATCACATATTGGATGTGGAAGCCATAGCGAAGAGAACAAATGCAGTTGTGGTTTCCAATTTTGAGATCGTTAGCCACTTCGAAAAGCTAAATGTAGAAGGGCATCCGATGAATCATGGCGGTTCTTGGAATTTTGAATTTGGCAAGGTGAAATATGTCAATGCAATTCATACATCTTCTTTTCCAGATGGGACTTATGGAGGACAACCGGGAGGATTCGTGATTGAAGGAGAACATAAGAACATCTACATAGCTGGTGATACGGCTTTGACTTTCGATATGAAATTGATTCCATTGCAAACTAAGTTGGATTTGGCCATCTTGCCGATAGGAGATAATTTCACGATGGGTATAGACGATGCAATTCTAGCCAGTGATTTCGTAAAATGCGATAAAATTCTTGGATATCACTTTGATACCTTTGGGTACATAGAGATAGATCATGACGCAGCCAAACGTGCGTTTTTTGAAAAAGACAAGGATTTAATGTTGTTGGAAATAGGTGACAACATAGAACTATAGATCATTCTCCTTTAACCAATCGTTTCTTAAATCGTCGGAAACCTTACCCATGCCATCGTGTTTCCATCCTGGGGGCTTGATAAGGTATTTTAGTCTACTGGATAGTGATTTCTTTCCAGAAAAGACGGTCTTGAATACATCAATCCACTCCAAGAAAGCAATTTTTATGGGGTTGTAGGTGTTTATGTTTACGGTGAGACCATACACGACTTTTTCCTTTTTCAATTCTGGTTGAAAGGTTTTGAAAAGTTTATCCCAAATAATGAATATGCCAGCGTGATTCCTATCTAAGTACAAAGGATTGCTACCATGATGTACCCGGTGATGTGAAGGCGTGTTCATAATGGTCTCAAACCATTTGGGAAGTTTGTCTATGGTCTCCGTGTGAATCCAAAACTGATAAATCAAGCTAATGGACATTTGCAGCAAAATCATACCAGGGTGAAATCCCATAAGGGGCAACCACAACCAAAACACAAAGGTATAGAACCCTCCAGACCAAGTTTGGCGCAACGCCGTACTCAAATTATAATGTCGAGACGAATGATGTACTATGTGAGAAGCCCAAAATATCCTACACTCGTGAGAAATGCGATGAAACCAATAATACGCAAAATCGTCGGCAAAAAGCAACAAAACAAAACTCCACCATACTACAGGAATGGTGAACAATCTGAAGTTGTCATAAATGTAAAAGAAAAAGAAAAGAACGACAACCTTGCTTAAAAAACCTAAAAAGACGTTTCCCAATCCCATTGCTATGGACGAAAGGGAGTCTTTGACTTCATAACCTTTAACACCTTGCCTAATGGTAACGTATATTTCCAATAGCATTGCAAGAACAAAAAGTGGAATGGCATAAAGGATTATGTTAGGAAATTCGGTCATATGTCAATAGTGATTTGTGGAGTACTAATTTAGTAAATAAATTAAGTATTTTTGAGATTAATTATGAGAGCAACCTACAATAGATACGATCTAAACTTCAAAAAGCCCAGTGGAACTTCCAGGGGGATACTGAAAACAAAGGAAACTTGGTTTATTAATGTCATATCCGATGAAGGAATGGGTATAGGGGAATGTGGTATTCTTCGAGGACTTTCAATAGACGACAGGACAGATTATGAAGACCAATTGAAATATACTTGTGCCAACATAGACAAAGGATTGGAATTTCTTTTGACAGAGAATGTGGAGTTTCCAAGCATTCAAATAGGTTTGGAAATGGCTTTTATGTCCTTGACATCGAAATCTCCCTTCGTGTTGTTTCCATCCGAGTTTACAGAAGGAACGGATGCAATTCCAATCAATGGGCTGATTTGGATGGGAACGAAAACCTTCATGAAACAACAAATTCGAGAAAAGATCGAGGCAGGCTTCAAATGCATAAAAATGAAAATCGGAGCCATAGACTTTGAAACCGAATTGGGGTTGTTGAAGTCCATTCGGGAAAATTTCAGCAAAAGCGACATCGAACTACGGGTAGATGCAAATGGGGCATTCAAACCTAGTGAGGCTATGGATAAACTGAAACGTTTGTCGGAACTGCAATTGCACTCGATAGAACAGCCCATTAGGCAAGGACAATACGAGAGCATGGCCAAATTGTGTGAGACAACGCCCTTGCCAATAGCATTGGACGAAGAATTGATCGGAGTGTTTTCCTTGACTGAAAAGAAAGAACTATTGCAAGCCATAAATCCACAATACATTATTTTAAAGCCAAGCTTTATAGGAGGATTCAGAGGTAGTGATGATTGGATTGCATTGGCTGAAGAGCAAAGCATTGGTTGGTGGATTACAAGCGCATTGGAGAGTAACGTGGGCTTGAATGCGATAGCACAATATACCTATTTAAAACAAAACGACATACCGCAAGGGTTGGGGACGGGAAGCCTGTTTACCAATAATTTCGATTCGCCATTGCAAGTAAAAAATGGTACATTGCGATACGATACGAATAACGAGTGGAAATTTAACTTATAGAGAATGTATATAAAGCAGGCATTTAATTTTAAACATGAATTTTGGAGATATCTAGTAGGTTCGGCATTTATCTTCATCGCATCAATGATTGGTCAAGTACCGTTCACAATAGCTGTTTTTATGAAAATGGCAAAAGACGGAATGGATTTGACTACCATAGACCAAGCAAGTTTATTGGGATATCTTGAGCCCAATTTAAACATATTCTTGATACTATTATCCTTTTTATTTGGGTTTGCAGGTCTGATCTTGATCATTAAAACCATACATGGGCAAACCATAAAGACAGTTACGACAGCTAGAAAAAAGGTGGATTGGAAGCGTATTTGGTTTGCATTCTTTTTTTGGGGAACGATATCGTCAAGTTTGATCTATGTGGATTACCTGATGAGCCCAGAGAACTATGTGTATAATTTTGAATTGAAGCGCTTCATCGTTTTGGCTATCATAGCCATAATTCTCGTGCCAATACAAACAAGTCTGGAAGAATACCTGTTCAGAGGGTATTTGATGCAAGGTTTTGGGGTGGCGACTACGGAAAAATATTTTTCTGTGGGTTTCATCGTGAGTGTCATAACGATACCCACTTTGATTTACCTGAATATAGTCTATTCCATATCTCTAATGTACAATGTCTCGATTGCTTTTGGAATTTTGGTAGCTGCCATTGGAATTAACAAAGTTCTATTGAAAAATGGTTTTTATCAAGGAGAATCCTTTAAAAGAATATCCAAGGCTATACGAAGAAATTGGGTGCCATTGTTTATAACATCATCAATTTTTGGTTTGATGCACATTGCGAATCCAGAGATCGAAAAACTAGGATACAGCTTGTTGATATATTACATAGGGACTGGTTTTTTCTTGGGAATAATTACTTTGATGGATGAAGGAATGGAACTAGCCTTGGGATTTCATGCTGCAAACAATCTGTTTACGGCTTTGTTGGTTACTGCCAATTGGACGGTTTTCCAAACACACTCGATTTTAAAGGATGTGTCCGAGCCATCATTGGGTTTCATAGATTTGGCATTGCCGGTGTTTATAATATTTCCTTTGCTATTGTTTGTTTTCAGTAAAATGTACAAATGGACCAATTGGAAGGAAAAACTGTTTGGAGTTATAGAAATACCCGTAAAGGAGGATTAAAATGTCATTGAATAGCTTGTGATGCCAAAGTATAACAAAATACACAATAGGTTTAAGTACAACAACATTCATTTTTCTTTTGAGGCATTGAAGGAGTTGGCCTATGGATTGATAAAGGAAGGAGATCCTTTCGAGATTGAGATTGGACGATTCATATTGGATTGGCAAGATGAAAAGAGTTTTATAGAAGCCAAAACCTCAGGTTCTACTGGCACGCCCAAATCCATTAGATTGGATAAACAAGCAATGGTGAATTCTGCCATTGCCACAGGTGATTTTTTTAAACTGAAACCAGGAAATAGAGCATTGCTATGCCTACCTGCGAAATACATAGCGGGGAAAATGATGTTAATCAGGGCATTTGCCTTGGGATTGGAGTTGGATGTCGTGGAGCCCAAATCCGACCTTGATTTCAATACCAATGCAAAGTATGATTTTACAGCAATGGTACCAATGCAATTGCAAGGTAGCATGGATAAATTGAATAATGTAAAGTTGCTGATAGTAGGAGGGGCACAAGTATCCAGTCCTTTAAGAAAGGCAATTCAGCCTCTAAGAACAAAAATCTATGAAACTTACGGAATGACAGAAACCGTCTCGCACATAGCGGTAAGGCAAATTAACGGAATAGAAGCATCTAGACCGTTTAGAACGTTGCCAGAGGTTGATGTCACCAAGGATGATAGAGGGTGTCTAGTTATAAATGCGCCAAGGGTATCTCCCGATAAAGTAATAACCAATGACATGGTAGATCTTCATACAAAGACGTCCTTCGAATGGTTGGGACGTTTGGACAATGTTATAAACTCTGGAGGAATAAAAGTGTTTCCCGAGCAAATAGAAAACAAGTTGAGAGAGGAAATTTCGGTACGCTTCTTCATTGCATCAAAAAGTGACAAGACACTTGGAGAAAAAGTAATATTGGTTTTGGAAGGAAATGAAGACAAAGTGAGCATTGAAATTTTTAAAAACTTGAAACCATTTGAGAAGCCTAAGGAAATCCATAATGTGGATCAGTTCGTAGAAACGCCTTCAGGAAAGATTCAACGTAAGAAAACTCTAGAAAAACTAGGAATAAATTAAAAGGAAAAGTTGTAACGATCTATGGGTTATGGCTACTAACAAACAAACAATTGTATATGAATTTTTTAAAACGCGTACTTTCAACTGTAACAGGGATATTTGTCTTTTTTGGCATTTGTTTTGGCTTATTGTTGATCATAGGTATTTTCGCAGGCTCATCTTCCAAAGAAACGATAACAGTCAGAGACAAGACCGTATTGGATTTGAAGTTGGATTTTCCGATACGGGATTATGCTGCACAAACTGTTTTTGTGGATTACCCTTTCTTGAATGAAAACAAGAAAAATGGATTGTTCGACATAATCAATGCAATTGACTATGCAGCATCCGACTCCAAGATAAAGGGGATATCCATAGAGAACAACTTCATAATGGCAGGAGTTTCCCAAACCAAGGCCATCAGAGATGCTTTATTGCGTTTCAAGAATTCTGGAAAGTTTATTGTAGCCTACGCGGACATCTATACTCAAAAAGATTATTATTTGAGCTCCGTGGCCGATACGATCTATATGAATCCTGTTGGTGCGATGGAATTTAAAGGTTTGTCTACTGAGCGTTTGTACTTCAAGGATTTTCAAGAAAAAACAGGTTTGAAGATGGAAGTGATCCGATTGGGGAAATACAAGAGTGCCGTAGAGCCATACCTTGAAAATGAGATGAGCGACAACAATAGAGAACAGATAAGTGTTTATCTAAATGGGCTCTGGTCAGAGATCAAAGATGAAATATCACAAAGTAGAGGAGTAACAACTGAAGAGTTGAACACAATAGCCGATAGCCTGTTGGCAAGAACGGCAACTTTGGCAGAAAAATCCAAATTGATAGATAGAATAGCCTATCATGACGAATATGCCAGTGATTTGAAAAAGGCAGTTGGAACAGATGTAGAAAAGGATGTCAATACGATAAGCATAGAAAAATACTCAAAATACGTAGCAGATAAGACTATCCTTGGATCAAGCAAGAATAAAATAGCCGTCATCTATGCAGAGGGGCAAATCATCTATGGAGAGGGTAACGAAACTTTCGTAGGACAAGGAACAATAAACGAATCTTTGAAGAAAGCTAGAGAAGATGATAGAATCAAAGCAATTGTATTGAGGGTTAACTCGCCAGGCGGTAGTGCATTGGCAAGCGAATTGATTTGGAGGGAAATAGAATTGACCAAAAAAATAAAACCTGTAGTTGTATCAATGGGAGACGTTGCTGCCTCTGGAGGGTATTACATAGCGTGCAATGCAGATAGGATTTTTGCAGAACCAACGACAATAACTGGAAGTATTGGTGTCTTTGGAACCTTGCCAAATGGAAAGGGATTAGCCGATAAAATGGGAATAAATGCAGAACAGGTAGTAACTAACAAGAATGCATTGACCTATAGTTTTTTCGAACCTTTGAGTGAAGATCAACGTGTCTTCATAAAAGAAGGGGTCAATGACATTTACGAGTTGTTTACTCAACGAGTGGCAGATGGAAGGGAAGGATTGACGCAAGATGACGTGAAGGCAATAGCGCAAGGGAGAGTCTGGACGGGTAAAGATGCGTTGAACAATGGATTGATAGATGATTTGGGCGGATTGGATGAAGCTTTGAAATACGCAGCAGAGTTGTCGGAAATAGAAGACTACAAAATAAAAGAGCTTCCAGTATTTGAAAAATCCTTGGAGGAAATAATGCAAGGCTTCGGGCTTGTTAAATCCAGAGAAGCCATTCTAAAAGAAGAGCTAGGAGAAGAAAACTACAAGATACTGAAAGAGGTGAAGACGATGACGGAACAAAAAGGAATTCAGTTGTTGTTTCCTTTCAATGTGGAAATAAAGTAAATGGTAGTATAAGGTACCCAGACATATGTTGAATAAAGAAGGTTAAGCGAAAGCTTGGCCTTTTTTGTTTGCCGGCTTCCCTCATTCAAAACAACATTTCACTCAATGTCTGTTTTTTAACAAGGATCATGGACATAGTTTTATACCAATTACATTTTAACCTGAGTTCGATTAATTTTAGGTAAGTTTTTTATAGCAAAAAAGATGGATTT
>JAHDHI010000025.1 GCA_020631395.1 Bizionia sp. | reverse complement strand
TTTTTGCAAAGATCACAATCTTATCTCAATCCTCCCACAACTTTTGAGAATGATCTATGAATAAGGTTGATTATATTAGTTTGCAATCATCTTTTTAAACCCGATATCCTTATCTTTAGACTTTATTCTTAAAAAGTAAATCCCACTTTTTAAATTACCTGAGACTGTTGCTTCTGCAACGGTCTCTGCCTATGAAAGGAGTCAAATTGAAAACGAAGACAGTAAGTGTTTATAGTACTTTTTCAAGTTGTATGCAGGGAAAGGAGGAGAAGTAACAAAATTGTAGGGAAAAAGGATGTCATTGAAAAATAGGGGGCTATTTTAGAGTGCGTATTTTCTTTATTAAGTCTTTATACTTGTCACTTAGGGTGGCTTTGTGGTTTCCCGATAGTATGATAAGGTTGTCGGCAGGAATTATTTCCACTATCTTTTCGGTATTGACGATGTAATTTCTATGTGTCCTGCAAAAACTTGAACTATCCAATAGCTCAAGAATCTTTGTCAATGATATCAAGATGACGAACTTCTCTTTCTCGGTGATTATGTTGCAGTATTTTTCTTCTACATGAATGTAGATGATATCGGTGATCAGGACTTTTTTCAAAGCCTTTCCTTTTTTAATGAATAAGTATTCTTCACTTATGACCGTGTTTTCTTCTTCACCTAAAAAAACATCTGTTTGGGAATAAAACTTCTCTACTGCCATTTCTATGGCATATAGAATTTCCAATTCATTGAAAGGCTTCATTAGAAAACTAAAAGGCTGAGTGAGTTTTGCTCTTTCAAATATTTTACGATCCGTGGAACTGGTCAAGAATACAAAGGGTTTTGTCGAATCCGGAACTACGTTGATGGTTTCGGCAAAAGTGATGCCGTCTGGGTTTCCATTTAGGAATATGTCTATGATAACGACGTCTACCTTGTTGTCATAGAAGCTCGCCAATGCATCCTTATAAGTTTTGGCAACTGCCACTACGGTGTAGTTGTATGCTTCAAGTACTTTTACCAAAGCATCACTTTCGGCTATGCTGTCCTCTATAATTAGCACATTTATATTATCCATTTGGTAACGTTTTTGACAAATATACAATCATTTTCGTGCCTTTTCCCAATTCACTTTCTATGGAAAACCTCCCATTGTTCTTTTTAATCATCGATTTGCACAATTGTAGGCCTAACCCTGTTCCAATGATGTTTTCATTTTCTTTTTTAGAAAGAAGCATGGTGTCTTCAAGGAGTTTTAAACGAGTAATTTCATTCATTCCCAAACCTGAATCTTCTATGACGAGTTCACAATAGTTTTCATTGGTGTTTCGAGTATGTATTTTTATGGTTCCTTTTTCGTTGGAAAATTTAATGGCATTGTCCAATAGGTTTCTCAAGATGATTTTTAGAGACTCTTGATCTGCATAGACGATATCGTTTTTTTGAACAGTATTTTCGAAATGTATTTTCTTATCCAGCATTAAGGGTTTGTAGTTGTATACGACTTGCTCGACTATGAAAAACAACCGCATGGATGCAATTTCGAAATAAGATTGCTTGGTTTGCAACAAAGCCCAATGTAGCAAGTTGTCCAATAAATTATAAGCTCCATTTACAATGGCACTGTTGTTATTTAACAAAGTGTCCAGTTTTTCTAGATTTTTGGATTCCAAATTTTCGGATAGCTTTGCGTTGCTTGTCTTCAAGGCATTTACAGAGGAGCGTAAATCATGACTTACGATGGAAAAGAGTTTGTCCTTCGTAGCATTCAATTCATCTAAGTTCTCCTTTTGTCCAACTATGATTTTATTGGTTTTTACCTTCTCCCTATAAAAATATATTCCTGTGCCCAATAGTATCAATAAAACAATGGCCGAATAGAACAATCCATTCCTTTCGGCTATTTTTATTTTGTTTTCAGCTTGCAATAGGCTTACTTCCTTTTGTTTTTGTCCTACGGCAAATTGTTTTTCGAACTCGGCCAATTGCCAAACCTTGTTTTGGTCATTTATGGAGTCCTTCCATTTTTCATACTCTTTTCTGTACGTAAGCGATAAAGCGAAATCCTTGCGGTTTTCTTCCACAATGGCCATGTTGAATGCTGCATTTTTTTTTGCACTGTAATTTTTTGTCTTTTTGGAAAGCTGGTAGGCCTTTTTAAAGTAAGGGATGGCCAAGGCATCTTTGTATTGGACATAATATAAATTGGCAATGTCACCATAAGACCCAATCATTTCTAACGTATCTTTCTGTTGCTCTTGCAATTTTACGCTTTTTGTCAAATATGCTTCAGCCTTGTCAAAAGCTTCAAGATGTAAATGGCACAAGCCCAAATTATGATCGATGTTGCTTTTTTTGATGCCTAATAGCTTACTTGCATCAAGAGGCTCTATTTCTTGGAAGTACTGTATGGCTTTTTTATATTCTTGGTGTTCCAAGGCTATCTCACCAAGAATCATTCTCGCATTGAAGTAAAATTCGAAGCCCTTGGAAATGTTGGCAAACTCTTTTTCGGTTTCTCTGAATAGTTTTTTCTGATTAAAACTATAACCTCTAAAAAAATGACAATAGTTGGTTAGTTCTTCATCTTTTATGGAAGAATCCAATTGTTTCATGGAGTAGACCAATGTGGAATCCCATTGCTTTTCCAAGAAGAAGGATTGTGCTTTGTGAAAATTGGCTTCACCTATATAAACAGCACTCTTATTTTTGATTTCTCTTTCAAAAAGACCGGCATTCGCTTCTTGTTGAGAGAAAAGTAGTGTGGGGATGATTAAAAACAGAGAAAGAAGTGCGACTTTAATCTTAACTGCCATATGCTATATTTCTTAGCAATTTAGTCAAATTAAAAATATAAAAAAAGTAGAGGATATATATCCCCTACCTTTATTTTTGAATGCACTTGTATTTAAGCGATTATGCGGGCATATCTTTTGATTAATCCGTAGATTGCTTTACAGTGGTGGTTGTCCCCCTTGAAGTTATAGGGTCGGTATCTCTGTTGTATATGGTAATCTCCTCTCCCAGTTTCAAAGGGCATGAATCTAGTGTGGCAGTTATGGTCCATGGAGTAACCTCTTCCGGAACCCCTTCTTCACAATCATATTGCACATAGAATTTTTTCCAAGATGAATCAACATGAAGTGAGGGTTCTTTTGTATACTTAGAATCGATGTATACTCCAATTGAAAGCGAAATGTTCCCATTGGGGGCTTTTAATGCAGATACATCAAAAGGAGCTTTAGGTCTGATAAGTGGCTTATTAGTATTAGGTTTCTTTGTTACTTTACTAGGAATTTTTGTAAGATTTTTTTTCATGACAAGTTAGGTTTTAAGTTAATGTTCTTTGTCTATCTTAAGTAATTTAACCTTTTTTTACTTATTGTAGTGACTCAATACAAAGAGACGGAAAAGTATTCAATATATTGAAAAAAATGCAATGAAGAAGAGAGTCGTTGGTATAAAACAACGAAAATAAATAACGAGACAATGGATGAAAAAGCTAGCTTTTTCATATTTCAAAACATAAGAATAATGAAATTTATATAAATTGGACCATAGCTGATTTTAGGGTAGTTAGACCACTTGTAAGCATTGCTCAAATGGACGATGAAACATTCTATTCAATTTCCATTAATAGTATTTCAGGAGCAATACTTTTGTACTGATTCATCTTTTTTTGATGATGACGAAAGGAATTCGAATTTGGTATGAGAATAGAATGAAGATAAAATGCTGTTAATAAATTAAGAAGCCGCCCAAAAAAAATTGGACGGCCTCTCTCGATAATAGTTAGGTTGGTGTAAAACTACCTCTTAATGAACTTTTTAGTTGTCGTTTGATTCCCTGACTTGAATTGAGCCAAATAGAGCCCAGCTTCCAAGTCCCCAACATTTATCTTATTGGAATTATTGTTTAATACTCCATTGGAAACTACTTGTCCTATCATATTCGTGATGCTATAGGGAACTTCTCCCGTAGTGTTCAATGATACATTCAGTATGCTGCCAGTAACCGGGTTTGGAAATATTTTAAGATCCAATGTCAAGGCATCAAATGTTCTTGTATTTCCTCCGACAATGTTTACAGTATAGTCTTCTACTTCACCATCTCCAATGCTACCACAAGCACTAGGAGCTGCATTGTATTTCATCGAAACTCTCATTCTGGTCGTTCCCAAAGAAACCGAAGCAGGTGGTGTGATGGTTCCATTTACAGCTGTATTGGAAGCAGAACCGGCGTCGAAGGCCAATTCTCCTGCGTCATTGAAGTCTCCATCCTTGTTATAGTCGATCCATATTCTGAAGTATTCATCATATGCTGTTCCTGAGTAGCCTTGAGTCAAGGTGATCGAATTGCTCTCACCTCTGCTCAATGTCGCTATATGGGATGTGAAATCTGAATACAATGTCGCAGCAGATGTATTGTTGAAGCTACCTATTTGTACCCCTGCAATCCATTCATATTGTATTCTGGTTCCTGCAGATGCACAATATTCAACTTGTGTTTGGCAGGGTTCACAATCACCTCCACAATCTACTCCTGTTTCATTTCCGTTTTGCACGCCATCACTGCAAGTAGGAACATTAGGTCCAGTGATGTTTACGGTATAGTCTTCTACTTCTCCATCGCCAATGTTCCCACAAGCATTTGGAGCAGCATTGTATTTCATTGAAACTCTCATTCTGGTCGTACCCAACAATACGGAGTTTGCAGGTGTTATGGTTCCCGTTACTGCGGTATTTGAAGTAGATCCAGCATCAAAAGCCAATTCTCCAGCATCACTGAAATCTCCATCTTGATTATAGTCGATCCATATTCTGAAATATTCGTCATACGCTGTTCCTGAATAACCTTGAGTCAAAGTTATCGAGTTGCTTTCCCCTCTGTTCAATGTTACAGTTTGAGCTGTGAAATCCGAATATGTTTGCGCTCCAGAAGTATTGTTGAAGCTTTCTACTTGGACACCAGCAATCCATTCGTATTGTACTCTATTTCCAGAAGATTCGCAATATTGAGTTTGACAAGGAGCGCAGTCGCCTCCACAGTCTACCCCTGTTTCGTTTCCATTTTGAATTCCGTCGCTACAAGTTGGTTCTGTTGGGGCATCACATTTGCTTGAGGCTCCCAAACTGGCTCTTACGCCTCCAGCCAACAATACGGCTCTCATTCTATTCTTCTGTCCTTGAGTAAATAGATTCATACAAGAATCGTCACTGTAATCCATATAGTTTTGTACCATGTCCAAAGAACCACAAGATGTGTGAGTAGTAGCACATCCAGTATTGGAAGCATCGGATTCTGGTGTGTCGGATACGAAATCGTCCACTCCACATCCTCCATCGCCCCATATGTGACGCAAGTTCAAGAAGTGACCTACTTCATGAGTTGTCGTACGGCCTAAATCGAAAGGAGCTGTTGCTGTTCCAATCTTTCCAAAATACTTGTAGCCCATTACGACACCGTCTGTCAATGGATCTCCTCCAGGAAATTGTGCATAACCTAGAAGGTTGTTGAACCCAGGAGCTGAAATCTTAGGACATATCCACATGTTCAAATATTGGCTAGTATCCCAAGCATCCACACCTCCAGATGCGGACTTCTTCATTTCGTTTGCTGGACCAGCACCCCAATCTTCTCTAGTGGTGGACTTTCTGGTAATGCCGGTTGTGGCATTTCCATTGGGATCCACCTTTGCCAAACAAAACTCTATTTGAGTATCTGCAGCCTGAGACCATATGTTGTCTGCATCTCCATTGGTGCGTCTAAAATCCTCATTTAATACTTGTATTTGAGATAGTATTTGGGCATCACTTATATTTTCGGTTGCGTTTCTATAAAGTACGTGAACCACAACAGGTATGGTAATTATATCTCCAACAATCTTGTTGGAGGTTGTTTCTTGATCTTCTAATTCTTTGACTTTCTTTTGCGTATATGCTTCGATCGCAGCCATACGTTCCGATAGACCTTTGTCTATTTGCATTCTTTGCTCCAAATCTTCCATTGCTGCACAACTTCTGTCTTGTGAGAAGGCAACAACCGAAAAAAGAAAACAAATCAATAGGGTAAATGTGTTTTTCATAATTAAAATCTGCTAGGGTTATGGGTATTGTTTTTAAATCGACTCATTTGTTGATGAATCATTAACAAAACTATTAAAATATTATGCATATGATAATTTTGAGTTTGATTTTCGATTAAATACACAAAAAATACATTTGGTCTATAGAGGAAGTTTTTACCAAACTTAGAGAATGAGAAGGAATTCAATATTGATTTCGAGGTATTTTACCTCTTCATAATTTTCATTCTTTGTTAGTGTTTTTCCATAAAGCATATATGTTTACTAGGGTTTAAGTCAATGTGATTTTATCGTAATGTTTTTCTTATGAAAAAGTGAGATCTACTTTTAAAAGGCCGTATACGTTTGTGTCTTTTAGATTATTTTGATTTTTTAGAAAAAATCATTCGTGAGTAAAAGGCTACACATATGATTAATTTAAATTGATGTTTTTGCTTTGAAATTACTTCTGAAATGCATTAAAATATGACTTTTTTTGATTTCCTTTTTTTTGACATCTGTTGTTTTATTAAATCCATCGTTCATTTTCAACCACTAAAAAAATAAATTACGGTAGATGAAAGGTGTATGTTTTGTAGGTTTTTTCTTTCTTATATTTTAAACAAAAAAAGAAGAGATGTCGATGCTTTTGTTTCTTGAAGAATTAAGGTCACAAGGTCTTTTTGGAAAGGAAATTAGGAGTAAATAATATAGTATTGGATTGGGATAATTTAGTATCATAAATAATTGATTAAGACAATGGTAAAAATCAATTTTGGCAATAAAATTGGAAAAAACAGATATGAGAAAAGATCATAGAAAAGGCTAATTGTCTTTTTGTTTTGATGAGGGTTGATTTTTCTTTGATGTTGATTTGAAGAACTCAATGAATTAATCTAATTTCCTTTTCTCTTTACATTATTGTCGTTCCAAAATTTTAATCATTTTAAAAGATTTCAAAAGATGAAACAAGCCAGGTATTATCAAAATGCCTCCAACTATCAAAGAGCATCCAAGAACGTTTATCGTGCTTTCGGATGCCATGCCATCCATAATGCTAATTCGTGCATTTTCAGTTATGATGAGGTTGGGGTAGTGGGCGCATATGGCGGCAGACAAAATAAAGAGAACCTGCAAGCCAGCAAACGTACGGCTCAAAATAACATATGTGTTTTTTATGCTATGCAATAGTGGGTAGATTAAAAGAGCAGATAGCACAATCAAACCAATGGAATATGGATTATCAATGAAATTTGAGACAAATACCGTGTTGTCCAGATAACCATAGCATAATAAGACCAAGCCAAGAAGGACTATGGTTATAGTTGCCATCTTTGATTTTTTCAAATAGATGTTCGTCTTGTCTGCTTCGGCTTCACCAATCAATAGTATGGAAGCCAAAAAGGCACAAAGCCCAGCAAAGAACAAGCCCACCAATATGGAAAACACATTAAGCCAGGGATTTATGAACAATTCCTTGAAGCCATGGGAATCATAATTCTCCGTTATTGTTATTTCTCCAGAGATCGTTGCACCGAAAGTCATACCGAGAAAGATAGGGGTAAGCAAACTTGAAAACCTGAACATCCAATCATACAAGACTTGGGATTTGTCTATGTATGCGTCATAATGCCTAAATACGAATGCGACTCCTCTCAACGTAATTCCCAACAAGGTCAAAGTTAAAGGAATGTGCAAATGTATGGTGAGAATGTTGTAGAACTTTGGAAATGCCACCCAAAGGATGACAATGATGATGATGATCCATATGTGGTTGGCTTCCCAAATGGGACCCATTACCCGATAGACCGTCTTTTTTGTCTTTTCTTGATTTTTTTTGGAGGAAAACAATTCGACGATTCCAGATCCAAAGTCTGCGCCAGCCAATACGACATACAACAACAAGGAAACTGCTAGAAAAAATAGAACGACATATAGCATAGTTTATTTTTTAGGGTTGTTTAAAGCTTTTATCTGTCTTGTCATTAGCCATGTTACCGCTATGGTCAGTATTGTATATATGATAACATACATATAGAAGCTATATACCATTCCTGGCATCGGAGTCACTGCATCCTTTGTCTTCATTATTTTATGGATAATCCAAGGTTGTCTACCAACTTCGGTGACAATCCATCCAGCCTCGAGTGCAATGAACCCCATTGGCGACAATAGAGAGAAAAGTAACCAGTAGCGTACGTTTTTCATCCATTTTTTCTTCTTCAAGCTAATGAAGAAGAAAATACCAGCAACCAAAAGCAAGGAGCCGATGCCTACCATTGCTTGAAAGGCATAGTGTACAATGGCAACATTTGGTCTTTCATCTTCAGGAAAGTCGTTAAGTCCTTTGACTTCTGCATCGAAATCTCCAAAAGCCAAAAATGACAAAGCGTTTGGTATTTCAATCTTATAGCTAACTTCTTGCGTGACTACATCAACGATTCCTCCAATGTACAAAGGGGCTCCTTTCCGGGTCTCATAATGCGCTTCCATGGCAGCCAATTTTACGGGTTGGCGTTTTGCAATGTCTTTGGCGGACAAATCTCCACTCAAAGGTTGCAACAAGGCGGCGATGGCACCAAATGTAATGGCAATTTTAAAAGCCTTCTTGTGTAGTTCGATTTGCTTTTTTCTATAGACCTGATAGGCATGAATACCCGCAACGGCAAATCCTGTGGCTGTAAAGGCCGCCAAAGTCATATGCAAGGCTTGAGTAAACCATGCAGGGTTTAGCAATGCCTTTACGGGGTCGATGTTCAAAAATTCTCCATTGATGTAATCGAATCCAGTAGGAGCATTCATCCAACCATTGGCTGAGACGACGAGAATGCCCGATGCCACTCCCGAGATGCCCACTATGAGTCCGGTAAACCAATGGAATTTCTCTGGAAGGTTCTTCCATCCATAGAGGTAGAAGCCGAGGGCTATGGCCTCAACAAAGAAAGCAGCGCCTTCCAGGGAAAAGGGCATCCCTATTATGGGACCGGCATGTTTCATGAATTCTGGCCACAACAACCCCAATTCGAAAGATAGTGCAGTACCCGAAACGGCACCAGTCACAAAAAATATGGCAACTCCCTTTTGCCATGATTTGGTCAAGGTCAAATAGATTGGATTTCGTGTGTTCAACCACTTTTTGTGAGAAACCACCATAAAAAAGGGCATTACCATGCCAATGGAGGCAAAGACAATGTGGAAAATAAGTGTGAATGCCATTTGAAGTCTTGCTGCATCTAAGTTTTCCATACTGTACCAGTCTTTGAAATTAAACTATGCAAAGTTAATTCATAATAAGAAAAAAAAGGATGAAATCCATGACAAAGACAAAGATTAAAGCCAATTTATATTGACTTTAAGTTATCCTGCTTCAAAAATGTTTTCGTGTGATGCAATAGGTGCTCAATGCATGTGAATTTTTTTGTAATTTGGCTATGCAAGCAAGAAGCATTGCAACACTCGTAACACTTTAATTATGCCAGCCATAGCCTTAAGAGTACAAATTGAACATATCGACATTTACCTATTGGATCAGATTTTAAAGGGACGTTACGACATTTCAGAAAACATCCTTGATGCTGGTTGTGGAATGGGACGGAATTTAAGATGGTTTTATCACAATTCGTATCCAGTGTTTGGGGTAGATGTGAATGAATCGCATATAAAATACGTCAAAGAGAATCACAGTAGGCGAAAGGACCATTTTTTTGTGTCCAAGATAGAGGCTTTGCAGTTTGAGGCAGGAACGTTCCACCATGTCATTTGCAATGCGGTATTGCATTTTGCTAAAAACGAATCTCATTTTTTGGAGATGTTTTCCGAATTGCTGCGCGTTTTGAAAACCAATGGCACATTGTTTGTCAGGGTGGCCTCTTGTTTTGGCATTGAAAGCAAAATAAAGGAAACCGCCAATGGTATTTATAAATTGCCAGATGGTAGCGAGCGTTTTTTGTTGACCAAGCCCCTTTTAAACAAAGTTCTGGCATCGCACAGCCTAGAATTCATAGAACCTATCAAGACAACCAACGTTGAGGACTTGCGCTGCATGACTACGTTGATGCTTAAAAAACTGCAGTTGTAAATTGTCCTTCCTACTCTTCATATGCCAAGTCAGTAAAAACTTGGGCTTAAAATTAAAAGATGCATACGGCCATTTTTTTTTGCTATAAATTTATCTACTTTAATAACATCTTCTAGTTGAAACTCCCAAAATGATGCTTGAATTTTCTCTATATGCAAGCAGCTTGCGCTTTGTCAAAACTATGAAAGGAGCCTTTTGCGAAGCCCTTTCCTTCCAGACAAGGCCGTTGAAAATGAGACCTCAATATATGGCAGTAGAATGAAAACCTTTTCAGAGAGGCTTATATGGAACTCGTTTTTCCTTAATTATAGGTTTGTGTAACAACTACCATTGTTATATTTAGTTTTTAATTGTAAAAGAGATGATTTTCCTTTGGTAAAGCCTCTACAAGTCCATTCCCAATTCTCAATTATTTTAAGTCTACCATCTTTTAGGACACTAATGTCAGAAATACACTTACCAGTCTTTATGATATTTTCGTTGTCAATTTGTTGGTAATTGAACCTGAATCTCTCATTGCTTATAACAGAACCAACCAGAGTTCCAAATCTAAGCCCAAACTATGTCATCATTTTGACAATAATGAAACACAGTACTATCATCTGTGTCGCTATTTTTGCTACTGGATAATGGTTCAAAGTATTTATTGTTTAGATTCACTTAATAAAAATTTTAGATTAGTTGTACTCAATAATGGAGTGAATTTTGTTAAGCTATATTCAGCAACTTTCTCAATAATTAAAGGGTCTTTATCTAAAATTTCACATAGTTCTTTTTCGGAATTAGAGTTTGCAATTACAATCCCACCATTACGTGGATCTTTTGGGCCTCCAAGAGTAAATATTCCATTTTTATATTGTTTAGATACATATTCTCTATGCAATTCAGTAAAATTATTTACTTCTTCAACTGGCTTGATAAAATTAAAATTTATAATAAACATATTTTTAAGTTTTAGTTAAATTTTTCCGACCATTTTTCTGACCATTCTCTTAACGGATTAAAAAGATTAAACAATTCTTCTCCCATACCTGTTAGTTTGTAGCCGTCAAGAACTTTTTCAATGATAAAAGTTTTCTGAAGTTCTTTTAGTCTGGTATTTAAAGTTGTAGGAGATATTCCATCGCATATTTTTTCTAGTTCGCTAAATGATTTTTGATTTTCTTTTAGATACCAAAGGATATTCATAGACCAGTTTCGCCCTAACAAGTCAAAAAGAGCCATTATCGGTTTTCCAGATTTAGAGCCTCTTACAGGCTTTCCAGGTATAGGAATGTTCATCTTTATATTTTTCATAAAACTACATATTTTGTAGTTAACTACAAAATATGTAGTTGTTTTATTTGAGAAACTGCCTTGATCTTGTAATTTGAGAGAGTTTTTTTGGATTAAATACAACAATGTTATAATAGCAATTGCTATTATATTCCGTATATGAGCAATGGCATAAAATCCATTGTACTCAAAAATACCATAAAATATATTTATGAGAATATAAAACTTTAGTTTTATGGTTTGATGAAGAATTCCATATAGAATATGAAAAAGGCCATTACAAAAATGAAGTAACCAAACCCTTTTTTTAGTTTTTTACCATCGATGAAGGTGCTTAAATAACTTCCAACGAATATGCCAATGAAGGAAAGGCTGGTAAATGCCATTAAAAAGGACCAGTCAATGGGCATTGTCAAGGCGTCTCCCAAAAAGAAGCCTAGCAAGGATTTGAATGCGATAATTATTAAAGAAGTTGCAACCGCTACTTTCATTTTTACATTGGCAAGTATCACCAATGCTGGAATGATTAAAAAACCACCTCCTGCACCTATGAGACCCGTTACACCTCCAACGACAAGGCCTTCTATTAAAATCAAAGGATAGTTGTATGTTACGATTCCGCCCTTTGGTTTGTCTTTTCGTTCCTTTAGCATAGAAAAAGCTGCTGGTATCATGAGCGCAGCAAATAAACCGAACATGGCCATACGTCTCGTAAATTCAAAATCGCCAACATTGAAAAGAACATTTGGTAGAGAAGGTACCACATGGTATCTAACCAATGTGACCCCTATAATGGCAGGGATTCCAAATACGATAGCGGTTCTCCAATCTACATAACCTTTGAAATGTTGTTTTAGGCCTCCAACGAATGCACTGGCTCCAACAATGAACAAAGAATAGGCTGTAGCTACCTTTTCATTTACGGAGAATAGATAGGCCAATACCGGGACAGCTAGAATAGAGCCTCCACCGCCTATCAAACCTAATGATATGCCTATGACCAATGCACAAGCATACCCGAATATTTCTAACATTTCCACAGTTGGTTAATTGGTTTCAATGTTCAAAAATAGGGTTTCAAAATGTAGCCTACAATGTTATTTGTCAGATATTTAATACTGTAATTCCTATGGGGTTTATAGTATTTCAGGGTAAAAGCATTGAGTATTAAAGTGTAGTAAGACTTTATGGTTGCTGTATCTTTTTTACTCCATCTCAATGCTTGGGATTATTTTCTCATTTGGTTAGTAATGTCATACTTTAGAATTTTTGACTGAGGCAAATAATTCGGGACAATTTCCTTTTATTGAAAGCCATAATGGAATCTATGACATTGTTGTTGTCCTTGAAGTTAAAAATGAGCAAGGAGGGGTGAAGCGATTTCGTGATGTTGATGCAATCGGGTATCCTCGTGGCAGTAACTCATGTGAAACCTGTCAAGTCACCAAGGCTTTTTGTTATTTTAGTTAATGATGTGTCACTTGCAATGAGTATGTATTCGTTTTTAACCATCAATAAATACTTTTGATTTAAAATGTTGGGAGGGTTGTCTCAAGTATGCATATTAGTTTTTAATTGCCATTAAAACCGTCGACCAAACGTAGCATATGGAGCTAAGGGAAATCAAGGTAGAAATACCTGTTTTTTTAAAGAAAGAGATGTTATTTGTCCTAATGATGAAACATGCCCCCTATTGACTAGGTCAATAGGGGGCATGTCATTTGTATGTGATATGTCGCGATATCGTATGTTATTTGGTGACGTTTGGGCCCATGTCTTTATTCGTGATTAGTCTAAGAAAATTAACGTAAGGACCATTGGGGCTGGCTTGTGCAATGTATGCACAATGCCAGCCTGTTCCCCATTTCAACTTTGTGTCCCAGCCCGAACCACCTCCATTTTCATTGTCCCAAGACCATTTTTCAGTGTCCTGCTCTGGATTGTTTGGAAAGGAATTGCCTTTATAGACACGAATTTGTCCTTGTTGTGCTCTGAATGGTGAATTGGTTTTCCATCTAAGATGAAGGTTGCCCTGATTTTCGTAAGCTTCCAGTTCCCATTTAAATGATGCTTCTGCCATAATGTTGTAGTTTTTAAGATTAATAATTAAGTTTTTTTTGATGTGTAAATAGAAGGTGAATCGGTAGCTACCCTAATAATTGTGTTACCCTTTGTTTACATTTCAAAAGTATGCAGACTTAATGATTGCTCTTAGGATGCTTTTACCTGTTCTTGTAAAACAAGTATAATTTCCAATGGGGAAAAGTATGCTTTTGGGTGTGGTAATAGTTGTCAGAACGATGCTTCAATATGGAGAACGCATTTTTAAATTGTAGCTTGCTCTTTAACGCAAGCCAGGCATTTGGGTTAACCTAAAAAGCATTCCTCTGGATTTATCAATTTGTTTTGCACGCTATAGATAACCAAGCCGGCTGTGTTCTTTACTCCGGTTTTCAAGAGAATTCGGTTTTTATGACCTTCTACCGTGCGTTGGGTGATAAATAGCTTTTCGCCAATTTCCTTGGCGGTAAATTGAAGGCAGATCAACTTTAAAACCTCGATTTCCCTTTCGGAAAGAAGGTTGTCTTTGTCAAGAGGAGGTCTTGGGGTGTTCGTTAATAGTTGCTCCTTGATAACATCGATTTGTTCTGGTAAGAAATAATGCCCTTTATCATGTACTTCCTCCAACACGTAAAGCAACTTGTCTAGACTCAATTCTTTTGGGATGAAGGCATTTGCTCCGGATTTAAGCATAAATCCCATGAAAGACCTGTTGTAATGCGACGATAGCACAATTATTTTTATGCTGGAGAATTCTTTTTTTAAAATGGCCATCGTGTCTACTCCATTCATGCCCTGCATGCTTAAATCCAGTAGAACGAGGTCTGGTAAAGTGTCTGTTTTTTTTAGTTTTTGTATGAAGTCAACTCCATCGTAAGCCGTTATGCCCACTTTTATGTGTGTCCTATCGATAAAATGCTTTTTTAACAATTCAACAACCAAGTTATCGTCATCTACAATGGCTAAATTTAAAGTTGTTTTGTTCATTTGTCCTTATTTTGTTGTTTTGGTTATTTCTGATTTCTGTTGGGTGTGTTCAGTACAGATGGTGTTTTTACGAGTATGAGCAAATCCGTACCGCTATCAATGCTTGATTTGAGTCTATACTGTCCTTTTAGCAATTGCATTCTTAACTCCATGTTTTTTAAGCCCAAACCTTGGGATTTGCGTTTGGTGTCGAACCCCTTTCCATCATCCGTTATTTGCAAGGCTATGTATGATTTTGTGACCCGCAAAGAGAAGCCAAGGGTCGTTGCTTTTGCGTGTTTTATGCTATTGTTTATGAACTCTTGAAGTATGCGTATCAATTGCAGTTTTACATCTTTGGAAATATTTGCCGATGGATCTTTCCATAGGTTCAATCTAATTGCATAATGAGCTCTTAGCGGTGATGCCATATTGCAAATCCATTCGTCAAAAGGAGTTTCTTCAAGAAGCGGAGGTGAAAGGTCATGTGAAATTCTACGAGCAGCGGCAATGCTCCCGCTTAACATGTCTTCGGTATCGATGGTAGGATTTTTAGAAGCTATGGAGAGTCTTATCACGTTGAGTTGGCCAATGAGTTCGTCATGCAAGTCGGAAGCAATTCTTTTCCGTTCTCGCTCCTGAATTTCCACACTATATTCCAGTAGTTCCTTTTGATGCATCAACTTTTCAGAGCTTAATTTTCGTTGGGCAAGGAGCATGCGTTTCAAATGCAGCCGGACAAAGAACACGATGACTATTCCCAATACCAATATTATGGCAAAGGCCACAGTAATCCATAACGCTATTGTTTTAGGGTCTTGCCATTCTGCCATAGGTGAAAAGTCAAAAATGTATAAAATAGAGGAGTGGTGATCATATTGATGAGCCAAATGGTGAAAATTACATTGTAGGGTGTATTTACCAAGAAGTTTGCTATTAAAAACCAAAAGCTGTTCAATAGGAAGAAAAGAAAAACGCCCGCATTTAGCTTTAAGATTCTATTGTTTTCGTAAGTTCCATTGTTTAACATCTTCCAATAGAAATAAAGACTGAAGAATATAATGGAAAAACCATCCAAGACCCTGCCATAAGATTGAAAACGCTCAAATTTTGAAGCATCACAAGTTATGATGTCTATAAAAATCAATATGAGCAAAAATCCAATTATTGGTTTGAAGAAGCGATTGTTTTTAAATGCCAACTGATTGTACAATATGGAAAAGATAAGCAATTCCACAAAGGCAAAAACAGGAACTAAGATAAGAGTGTTAAAAAAGGTTATGTGCAAGATTCTGCTAATTAGGTCGGTAATAAAAGCAGCTATTAAGTAGAAAAAGACATACTTGCTGCATTTGTCCAATTTTTTAAAGAATCGCCCACCAACAATTATTCCTATCAAGGAAGCAAATGTCGTTATGGACAATAATATTTCTAACCAAAGATTTTTACTCAATTTAAAAAAATGTTGGTGGATAGCTTCAATAAAAAGAATTTATCCTTGTCTTTTCCTTCACGATGCAATGGGGGAACCAAACGAACCGTATTGTAATAGTTGTCGTAATCGCCCTCAACAGGTAGGATAATTTTTTTGGCGTTTAAATCCAAAATAATCATATCCCCCTTGTATTCGGAAATGTCATTGTTAGGTATGGAGATTTTCTTGTTCAAAGCAAAGTAAGCTTGGTATTCCCTTTTTTCGCCATTTTCGTCCTTCTCTTTCAAATAGCGTGTTGGTATTTCAAATATTTGATGTATGTTTTTCTCGGGATCTTCTATTTGATGCCTAATCCATCCATCCCTACCTGTCGACCATTTCTGTATTCTTTGCCTAGCTTGTTCGGGATCTACCACATCATTTTTGCCCATAGGTAAGACATCATGAGCAGATAGGGGGGCAATTACCGTAATGCAAGGGAGTAGTCCTTCAGGGGAGTCGTGTTGCTCTTTGGTGTCTTTATTGGAATTGATGAGAAATAACTTCAATTCTTTGGAGCCATTATTGTCTATAACTCCTAAATATGCATTGACAAATGTATCTGGAGGATTTGTAGTAGCGTTTTTTACATAGTTGAATTTGAAAGCGTTACCTTGATCGAATATGGATTGCATCAAGTCTATGTCTTTTCTAGAGTCGTCCCATAATTTGATTGCTTGGGTGATTTCACTTAATTTCATCGTAATTGATTTTTATGTGAACTAGCCCTAGGGAAAGCAGTACGGTTTTAGTCTTATAACTGTATGTAAGATATAACATTTTGACTTGATGAAAAAAAAAAATCACTTATTCCATTCCATAAGTTTTTAGCCTGTAAGAGAAGGTTTACATCCTTGAAATAGATAATAGACTATGAGCATTGTACTTAAATAAAAAGAGGAATAAACAAACTAAGGTTGTAACTTTGCAAAATATTAAAGCATAATGAAATGAGTCATAAAGCAGGTTTTGTAAACATCATTGGTAACCCTAATGTGGGTAAGTCCACACTTATGAATGCCTTTGTGGGAGAAAAGCTATCTATCATAACATCCAAGGCACAAACGACGCGTCATCGTATTTTGGGCATAGTCAATGGGGAGGATTTCCAAGTTGTCTTGTCAGATACGCCGGGCATCATAAAACCAGCCTATGAACTGCAAGCTTCCATGATGGATTTCGTGAAGTCTGCCTTCGAGGATGCGGATCTATTGATATATATGGTGGAAATAGGTGAAAAAGAATTGAAGGATGAAGCTTTTTTCAACAAGATAACCAATGCTGCAATTCCAGTTTTATTGCTACTTAACAAAATAGACACTTCCAATCAAGAACAATTGGAAGGACAAGTGCAACTTTGGGCAGAGAAAGTGCCTAACGCCGAGATCATTCCCATTTCGGCCCTGGAAGGATTCAACGTAAAAGAAGTATTCGATAGAATAATAGAACTATTGCCAGAGTCACCTGCATTTTATCCTAAAGACCAATTGACGGACAAGCCAGAGCGTTTCTTCGTGAATGAAAAGATTCGCGAGAAGATTTTGATGCATTACAAAAAGGAAATCCCTTATGCGGTGGAAGTGGATACCGAGGAGTTTTTCGAAGAAGAAAACATCATTCGCATGCGAGCAGTCATAATGGTTGAACGCGAAACACAAAAGGGAATCATAATAGGACACAAGGGGAGTGCCTTGAAAAGAGTTGGTGTCGAATCCAGAAAGGATTTGGAAAAATTCTTTGGCAAGCAAGTACACTTGGAACTATACGTGAAGGTAAATAAGAATTGGAGAAGTGATCAAAGGCAACTGAAACGTTTTGGTTACAATCAAAAGTAAAAGCTAGCAGTTCCTTTTGTTGACTTAGCATTTATGGTAAATGCCAGTTTTTATATTTTGGGTAATAATTCCAATTTAAAATGACTGGAATAAAACGTTCTTTTTTTCTTTCTATTCCAGAATAAAAAGAAACCGTAACTAAGGCAATGTTTTATTTTTCTTCTTCATACAAGGAAGAAAATATTTATTTTACGGTAATTTCAAACTAGAATCAATATGAAAACTATTACAAAATCAATGTTGGTTTTGTTTTCAATGCTAACATTTGGATGTCACAATGATGGCGCTTCACAAACAATGCCGATCAATACTGTTGTCGATTTTCAATACAAATCGACCATAGCTATTGGTGGGAAAGGAGCAGCTGAGGTTTCCGCTTACGATGTGGTATCCAAAAGATTGTTCATCACAAATTCCGATTCCAATGTGATTTCGGTATACAATATTGAGAATTTAGAGGCACCTGTTCAAGAATCGGCAATAGTATTAAGTATCTATGGCTCTCCCAATAGTGTAGCTGTCCGCAATGGTAAGTTGGCTGTGGCTGTGGAAGCCCCTGTAAAACAGAATCTGGGGAAGGTTTTAATATACAACACATCCAGTCTCGCATTGCAAAGAGAATATGTCGTTGGCGCTTTGCCAGACATGGTGGCGTTTTCCAAAGATGGAAATATATTGGTGTCTGCCAATGAAGGAGAGCCAAATGAAGATTATACGATAGACCCGGCAGGAAGCGTTAGCATAATAGATTTGAGAAATGATACAGTCAGCACTTTGGGTTTTGAAGCTTTCAATTCCCAAGAAACGATACTGGAAACACAAGGTTTTAGAGTATTCGGTCCTGGAGCAGATTTGGCAAAAGACGTAGAGCCGGAATATGTAGCAATATCAGAGGATTCACAGACGGCTTGGGTATCCCTGCAAGAAAACAATGGTATGGCAAAAGTCAACCTCATGACTAAAACAATCGATGCCATCTATCCATTGGGGTTTAAGGATTATAATCAACCAGGGAATGAAATCGATGCGAGCGACAAAGATTTCGAGACCACTTTGAAAAGTTGGAATGTAAAAGGAATCTATCAGCCGGATGCAATCGTAGCAGTGAAAATAGGAGGAGTAGAATATGTGATTTCTGCAAATGAGGGAGATTCAAGGGACTATGATGGATTTAGCGAAGAACGCAGAGTTGCGAATTTAACATTGGATACATCGGTTTATCCAATGTCTGGAGATTTTCAGAATAAAATAAATCTAGGAAGGTTGAAAACGACAACGACATTGGGCGATGTAGACGGTGATGGTGATGTAGACCAAATATATAGTTATGGAGCTCGTTCATTCAGCATCTGGTCCGCAAATGGGAATTTGGTCTACGATAGTGGAAATAGCATCTCAACAGAAACATTGGCTACAACGCTACCTCGCTTTAACGATGCAGACAAGCGCAGTGACGATAAAGGAGCAGAACCAGAAAGCGTGGCCGTTTTAAACTTAGGAGATCAACGTTACATACTTTTCGTAGGGTTGGAACGAACAGATCAAGTAATGGTCTATGATGTTACAAACCCATTGGCACCGACATTTTTAACGATATTGTCACATAATGGAGACGAAGCCCCAGAAGGGTTGTTGGTAATACCTGCTGACCAAAGCCCAACAGGAAACGATTTGCTGGTGGTGTCCAATGAAGATAGTGGAACCGTTAGTTTTTATGAAAACAAACAATAAAACGACATGGTAAATACCATAAAAGCCGCATCAAATTAATTTGATGCGGCTTTTATGTTTTTTTTCTCATACTAAACACTACCTTTGCAGGCGCTTACAGGATATGTAATGCAGATAAAAATCAAGACAATGAGTAGTATAGTAGCCATAGTAGGAAGACCAAATGTAGGTAAATCGACATTTTTCAATCGTTTGATACAGCGAAGAGAAGCCATAGTCGATGCTGTAAGCGGGGTGACGAGAGATCGCCATTACGGGAAAAGCGATTGGAATGGAAAGGAATTTTCATTGATCGATACAGGAGGATATGTAAAGGGAAGCGATGATGTCTTTGAAGAAGAGATTGACAAGCAAGTGATCTTGGCCATAGAAGAAGCAGATGCCATTATCTTCATGGTGGATGTCGAAGCAGGAGTTACTGGAATGGATGAAGATGTCGCCACTTTGTTGCGCAAGGTGAAAAAGCCAGTGTTCTTGGTTGTGAACAAAGTAGACAATGGAAAGCGTGAAGAAGATGCCGTAGAATTCTATTCATTGGGATTGGGCAATTATTTTACGATTGCAAGCATAAATGGAAGCGGAACTGGCGATTTGTTGGATGCATTGGTAAAAGCACTACCGGAAAAAGAGACAATTGAAGAAAATGAAGAAGATGTCTTACCTCGTTTTGCAGTGGTAGGACGACCAAACGCAGGTAAATCTTCATTCATAAATGCCTTGATTGGAGAAGATCGCTATATCGTAACAGACATAGCGGGAACGACAAGAGATGCAATAGATACCAAATACAATCGTTTCGGATTCGATTTCAATTTGGTCGATACGGCAGGAATACGTAAAAAATCGAAAGTAAAGGAAGATCTGGAATTCTATTCGGTAATGCGAAGCGTTAGAGCTATCGAACATTGCGATGTTTGCCTTTTGGTCTTGGATGCCACTCGAGGATTCGATGGGCAAGTACAGAATATATTTTGGTTGGCCGAACGTAACAGAAAAGGAGTGGTCGTTCTGGTAAATAAATGGGATTTGGTGGAAAAGGACCATAAGACGACCAAGGAATTCGAAAAAGTGATAAGAAAGCAAATGGAACCATTTACAGATGTTCCAATCGTATTTATTTCGGTATTGACCAAGCAACGCATATTCAAGGCCATAGAAACAGCAGTGGAAGTGTACAAGAATAGAACCAAGAAGATCAAGACAAGCGAACTCAACGATACCTTGTTGCCAATAATAGAACATTACCCTCCACCAGCATACAAAGGCAAGTTCGTCAAGATAAAATATATAATGCAATTGCCTACACCGCAACCGCAATTTGCTTTTTTCTGTAATTTGCCACAATACATAAGGGATCCCTACAAGCGATTCCTGGAAAATAAGCTAAGGAATATCTACGATTTCAAAGGAGTGCCGATAAGTGTATATATGAGGAAGAAGTAGAGCATTTCTACTTCTTTTTTTTCCGCATTCAAAAAAACGAAAACACCCACCGTTACAAGGGGCGCTTTTATGCGTCTAGAGGTTTCGGATGCTTTTGAAAAAATAACGTTTCATTTGAAAACTTTACCATTATTTTAAGAAAATACATGCTATCTGGCATTTATCTTCGTTCCTTGTAAATAATTAAACTATCATCATCAATCATTAATTAAATCAAATTATGCGTACCCCTATACTATTCGCAGCACTTCTATGTGTACTCTTTTCTTTCTCTCAATCTCAATCGAAGGCATTCAAGATTTCAGGTAAGCTAATAGACGAAACAGATCAATCTGCTTTGGAAGCAGCAACAGTGTATTTGCAACGCGTAAAAGACAGTTCGTTGGTGACCTATACCATTTCGGACAAGACGGGAGCTTTCACTTTGGAAGATGAAACAGGGGATTCAAGTTTGAACCTATACATATCATATGTAGGCTACAAGACCTATTTCAAAAACATAAAACTGGACAAATCGGACATTAACCTTGAAACCATCCCCTTGGAGGTGAGTTCGAGTTCTCTGGATGAGGTACTCATTAAATCGACTGCGCCAGTGACCATAAAAAAGGATACTCTTGAGTTTAACGTTAAATCCTTCAAAACGAAAAAGGATGCCAATGTCGAAGACTTATTGAAACAATTGCCAGGTGTGGAAATTGACGAAGAAGGAAAAATCAAGGTGAACGGAAAAGAAGTAAACAAGATTTTGGTAAATGGAAAGCCATTTTTTGGAAACGACCCAACTATAACTACCAAAAACCTAACCAAGGACATCGTCGAAAAAATACAAATAGTAGATACGAAGACCAAATCGGAGGCCTTTTCAGGAGACGGAGGAGATGGTGACAATAAGACCATAAACCTGACAATTAAAGAAGAAAACAACAAAGGTGTTTTTGGACGGGTTGCAGCTGGAGCAGGAACAGATGAACGTTATGAATTTGCCGGAATGCTTAATGTCTTTGACAATGACCAGAGATTGAGTGTCTTGGTTGGAGGAAACAATACCAACTCGCCAGGATTCAGCTTTGGAGAAATATCCAAGATGTTTGGTAGAGGGCGTAGTTATGATGTAGGTCGAAACCTAGGAATATTTGGTGGAGGACAAGGTATTACCACTTCCAAGAATGCAGGATTGAACTATGCAGACAAACTAGGAGAGAAAACGGATGTTTCCGGAGATTATTTCTATACGTCCAGTAATTCTGAAAATGAATCTGCATCAGAAAGAGAAACCATTTTGTCCGATTCTCGTTTCTTTTCAAATTCAAACTCACGTTCAATAAACGATACAGACAGCCATAGAGCCAATATGGAGTTCGATGTCAAGTTGGATTCAACACTTTTAATAAACATCAAGCCATCATTCAATTACTCGACTACAAAAACAACGTCCGATAGAAGAGATGAAACCTTTGATGAGGATAGAGTACTTACGAATGAGTCAATGTTGAGTTCCTTGAATGATAGGAGTGCAAAAGAATTTAGCAATGACCTGAGTGTTACCAAACGCTTTGGTAGTGATGGTGCTTTTTTGAGATTTGAAATGGACAATAGCTTCAGAAAAGATGAAAGCGAAGACTTTTTAATATCCAATACTGAACTCTATGGGGATACGCCAGAAACGATAAATAGAGATCAATTTACAGATGGAAACAATAAAAGCAGTAGCTTGGGCACGGAGTTAACCTATAGTTTGCCTATTGTTCCCAAGGAATTGTTGTTGAATTTCCAATACGAATACGAAAGGGACAAGGATGAAAACAAGGAAAGCACTTTCGATAAGAACGCTACAACACAGGAGTTCGATGATTTCAATGAAGACTTGAGTACGGATTTCGAATATACCGAGACAAGTCATGCCCCAGGGTTGAGATTACGTTATAAAAAAGAAAAGTACTCCTTTAGGATTGGTGCCAACTATGTGTTCAGAACACTGAAAAACCAAGATTTGCTAAGGCCACAGTTTAATGTGGAACGAGATTTCAAAGCCTTGGAGTTCAATTCGAGGCTTAACTATAGGTTTAGTCAGAAAGCATCGATATATGCAAATTATAGATTAACGAACACTCCACCTGCCTTGCGACAGTTGCAAGCCTATGAAGATGTGTCCAACCCATTGAATACCGTAATCGGTAACCCTGATTTGGAGCCTTCAAACAGACATAATGTATATATGGGATACAATGCCTACGATTGGAAAAGTAGAACAGGATTCTATTTCTATTCGGGTATGACATTTACCAATAACAACGTAGTATCAAAAACGACCATAGATCCTGAATCCTTGAAGAGAACAACCACTTATGCCAATGTAGATGGGAACTACGATGGGTATGGAGGTATGGATTACAGCAAGAGCTTCAAGATGGATTCTCTTAGAAGCGTAAAAGTAAGAATTGGAGCAAGGACAAACTTTTCCAAGAATGTAAACTTCAACAACGATGTCAAGTATGCCAGTAACGTAACATCCATATCGCCAAGTTTGGGTGTTGAGTTCACTTGGAACAAAGTCATGGAATTCAAGCCATCGTATCGCGTTTCATTCACCAAGAACAAATACGACTTGGATGCCTTTGAGGATAGAACCTTTGCAAACCATAATTTATGGTTGAGAACAGCAACTTTCTTACCTAAGAAGTTCGAATGGCGTAATGACATAAACTACAACTATAATCCAGACGTAGCCGATGGCTTCCAAAAAAGCGCTTGGTTTTGGAATTCGACATTGGCCTATTCCATATTGAAGGATCAAGGGGCGATAAATTTGAAAGTATACGATTTGTTGAATCAAAATACGAATGCCAGACGAACAGCCACACAGGATTACATAGAGGATTCCAGAAGCAGGGTGTTGCAACAATATTTCATGCTTAGCTTCAGTTGGAAATTCAATAGTTTGGGATCCAAAGGAGAAATAAAAGACAATGGTGGATTTTACTTCAACTAGATAACAAATTAAGACATACAAAAGATAGCTCCACAGTTTAATGTGGAGCTTTTTTTTTTGCTTCTAGTAAGAGGTTTATTTAACTTAACGCCTAGAAATCAATTTTGACTTTGTCAAGAAAGTAAAAAAAAAATGAAGTACATCAAGCATTTGCTCTTGGTTCTAATGTTCTCAAATTGTCAGGCTCAAACCGAACAGTTGCTAAAAAGTAAGACGTCTGTATCAGATTTGTCTAATACACGTATATACGAACGATTGACGGAGGAGGTAGATGGTGAAGTCGTTTGGAAAGAAAAATACAAATACATTGACAGTGTCGACCTCCATAAGATAACATACTTAAGTGATGGATTGAAAGTGAACGGTTTCTTGGTGAAACCAAAGAAGGAAGGTAAGTATCCTTGTGTGATTTACAATCGTGGAGGAAATAGGGATTTTGGAGCATTGAGTTCTTCATTCAGCGCATTGGAACTTGGTCGAATCGCAAAAGAAGGTTATGTCGTTATAGCAAGTCAATACAGAGGGAATGGAGGAAGTGAAGGACAAGAGGAATTTTGGGGAAGTGATGTAAACGATGTCACGATTTTAACAGAGGTGTTAAAGGAAGTCAAAGAAGCGGATGTCTCAAGAATAGGGATGTTTGGTTGGAGTCGAGGAGGAATGATGACGTATATTGCATTGACAAAGACGGACAAGGTAAAAGTTGCTGTCGTTGGGGGAGCAAATTCGGATCTGACGATAATAGAAAGGAAAGGAATGGAATCGGGGGTATATGCTGAGCTCATTCCTGACTATGAGAACAACAAGGAACTAGAGTTGAAGAAACGCTCGGCAATTCATTGGGTTGAGAAATTCCCGAAAGACGTACCAATATTGTTGTTGCATGGGAATTCGGATTGGAGGGTCAAATCAAGTAACTCCTTGAAGTTGGCACTGGAGTTTGAAAAACATAGAGTTCCTTATCGTTTAAAGATATTCGAAGGAGCAGATCATGGAATAAACGAATTTAAGAATGAAATGAATGATGAGGTGATCAATTGGTTAGACAAGTATCTTAAAAATGAAGAGCCATTGCCAGATATGGAGTATCATGGGAGATGAGGTTAATTGAAGTGTCGACTGTGTAAATAATCCGTTTTGCTCTAGAACTACCAGCCTCCAGAAGCACCGCCGCCGCCGAAACTACCACCACCGAAGCCACCTCCGAAACCGCCTCCAGAACTTCCGCCACTGCTGCCACCGAAGCCACCTCCAAAACCACCACCGAACCCTCCGGAACTACGTCTGTAGCCACCACGACCGGAATTGCTTAGTATTATGGCTTCAAGAATGTCTCTGCCAATAGAGTTGTTTCTGTGTCCTCTCCCACCCCCACCTCTTCGGTTTTTGGATATGGAAATCAATATGATTACAAAGACGATGAATAGGAAAATGATAACTTGAAAGGGAATGTCGTCACTGGAAGACGATTGTCGAGAGCCTTGATATTCGCCAGTCATCACCTCGAAAATGGAATCGACTCCTTTGTTCAAACCACCATAATGGTCCCCTTGTTTGAAATAAGGGATTATGTCACGTTCTATGATGCGTCGAGACATGGCATCCGTCATTAAGTGCTCTACTCCATAGCCAGTGCTTATGTCTATCTTTCTGTCGTCCTTGGCAAGCAGTATGAAGATGCCATTGTTGTCTTTTTGGCCGATGCCCCATTTTTCTCCCCACTCGGCTCCCAATAGATTTATGTATTCCCCTTTGGTAGAACTAATGATGGCGACCACTATTTGAGTGGAAGTCGTATCGGAATACTTTATGAGTTTGTTCTCGAGTCTTGTCTTTTGGTTTGGTGACAAAAGATTGATGTAGTCATATACGCTGGTCTGAAATTCAGGTTTTTCTGGAATTTCAAATTGTGCAAATGAAAGGTTGGTAGCTAAAAAGGCAAGCAGCATTAAAATGAAACCGCCATTTTTCAAGGTGAAACAATTATGTTTGTCATCCATGTAATATTGTTTGTTGCAGACTGAATCTTTCATGACTAACCTTTCGAAATGGTATTAGGGAGTTCATTTTCATCGGTATTTGAATTCCAAGGAAAGTGAATTTGCAATTCTGTTCCTGCTTTTAGTATACCATCGACCAAACCTTGTTTGTAATGGCCATTCTTGAAATGGGACTGCATAATCCCAACCGTTTCATCCCAAAAAGTGTTGGATACAATGTCATTGATGCCCTTGTCACCATATATGGCAAAGGCTCTTTCTTCTACGGAAACGTAGATTAAAACCCCGTTTTGCAACTTGGTGTTATGCATTTTCAAGATGGAAAATACTTCCAAGGCACGTGCATCGACATTACCATTGGAAGTGTTTTCTATATGTACACGGATTTCTCCAGAAGTCTGTTTTTCAGCTTCACGAATCGCAGCAACAATTTCTTGCTCTTCAATCGTCGTTAAGAAATCTTCAACTTTGCTTTGCATGAATTTAGAATTCTACCTTGGGAGCGTTTTCACTTCCTGGTGCAGATTTGAATAAGGCTATCGGATCAAAATTTCTAAGACCCGCTATGATGTTTGTAGGAATTTTTTCGATAGTGATATTGTATTCACCTGCTAGACTATTAAATTTGTTACGTTCAACATTAATGCGGTTTTCTGTCCCTTCCAATTGGCTTTGCAACTCAAGGAAATTTCTATCTGCTTTAAGTTCCGGGTAGCGTTCCACGGAAACCAAAAGTCTGGACAAAGCACCACTTAAGCCTTCTTGGGCTTGTTGGAATTGAGCCATGTTTTCTGGTGTTATGGCTCCTTCTCCTATGTTTATCTCAGGTTTGGTAGCTTCCGCTCTGGCTTTGATGACTGCTTCCAATGTCTCCTTTTCATGATCGGCATAACCTTTTACGGTAGCCACGATGTTTGGAATTAAATCAGCCCTACGTTGGTAGGAACTCTCTACGTTTGCCCATTGTGCTCTTGCCGTTCCGCGTTCTTCCACAAGCATGTTGTTTACTCCAATTCCCCATTGGATTCCTGCTAAGATAAGAAGGACAATTACAATTGGTACAATCCATTTTTTCATGATAGTATGGTTTTAAAGTTGGTTTTTTAGTTTGATGAGTTGATTTTTAACACCCTCTAATTTACTGATAATTTCGAAATTGGTAAGTGTTTTTTGCTTTTCTTCCTTTAAATGAGTCTTCGCACCTTCCAAAGTGAAACCACGTTCTTTTACCAAGTGATAGATGAATTTCAGATTCTTTATGTCATCGGGAGTAAATTTGCGATTGCCCTTTGCGTTTTTTTTAGGCTTCAGGACGTCAAATTCCTTTTCCCAAAAACGTATCAATGAGGTATTGACTCCAAAGGCCTTGGCTACTTCTCCAATCGAATAATATCGCTTTTCTGGAAGATCTATTTGCATTAGTCCAAAGATTGGTTTTCCAAAGAAGCACGCCCCAACAGCTTGCTAAACTCTTCGGCTGTCAAACTGCCATAGTAAAAGTTGATGGGGTTTATTCGTGTGCCATCCTTGAAAATCTCATAATGAAGATGTGGCGCCTCCGATCGTCCTGTACTACCTACAAAGCCTATTAGGTCACCACGTTTTACTTTCTGATTTTTCTTTATGTTGTACTTGTATAGGTGGGCATATAGGGACATGTAACCATAGCCATGATTTATCCTAATGTGCTTTCCATAACCGGAGGAGTTGCTGTCGGCACGTTCCACGACACCATCACCAGTAGCATAGACGGGGGTGCCACGTGGAGCAGTGAAATCCATTCCCCAGTGTTTTTTCCTAGCCTTGGTAAAAGGATCGGTTCGCATACCGAAACCTGAAGCCATACGTGTTAGGTCTTCGTTTGTAACGGGTTGGATTGCAGGAATTGTAGCAAGGAACTTTTCCTTTTCTTCGGCAAGAACCTTTATTTCATCCAAAGATTTAGATTGCACTACGATTTGTTTTTGGAGGATGTCTATGCGTTTGTTGCTTTCAATGATCAACTTGGAATTGTCGAAACCTTCAAAGGCCTTATATCTGTTTATTCCCCCAAAACCAGCTTTTCGTTGCTCTTCGGGAATGGGGTTTGCTTCAAAATACAAACGATAGATGTTGTTGTCCCTGTCCTCTATGTTTGCCAAGACGATTTCTGCTTCATCCATTTTCTTGTTGAGTAGGTCAAACTGCAATTGCATGTTGCTCAACTCACGTTTCAAAGCCTTTTCCTTTGGGGATTCTATGTATAGGGTAGCCAAAAACATAAACAACAATCCAAATAGGGCAGAAGAAGCTACAAATCCTAAAATGTACTTGAATACACGACTTTTTTTCCGTTTTATCTTACGATAAGACAGCGTCTCGGAATCATAATAATATTTTACCTTACTCATTATCTAATTTATACTATTTTTGCAATTGATATTGACCTAAGCATTAGGCAAAGATTTAAAATAGTTAACGAACAAATATATAAATTGTTTTGCAATGCCAATGGCTAGCTGGAACAAGGTTATTAACATAGTCATATGAATTCTCAAGAGATACGCTCTAAATTTTTAAGTTTTTTCGAAGATAAAAAGCACAGTATAGTACCATCGGCACCAATGGTTTTAAAAGATGATCCAACCTTAATGTTTGTAAATTCGGGTATGGCACCTTTTAAAGAGTATTTCCTAGGTAATGCAAAACCTAAGAGCACTCGCCTCGCAGATACGCAAAAATGTTTGCGTGTATCTGGTAAACACAATGATTTGGAGGAAGTTGGATACGATACCTATCACCATACCTTGTTCGAGATGTTGGGTAACTGGAGTTTTGGAGATTACTTTAAAAAAGAAGCGATAGCTTGGGCTTGGGAGCTGTTGGTAGATGTCTATGGCATAGATGAGGACATCTTGTACGTTACTGTTTTTGAGGGGAGTGATGATGAAGACAATCTTGAGATGGATCAAGAGGCTTACGATTTTTGGAAAGGAATCATTTCCGAAGATCGTATCTTGATGGGAAACAAAAAAGACAACTTTTGGGAAATGGGGGCGCAAGGACCGTGTGGCCCTTGTAGTGAAATACACGTGGACATTCGTTCGGCAGAAGAAAAAGCAAAAGTGCCAGGCAAGGATTTGGTAAACATGGATCATCCACAAGTTGTGGAAATTTGGAACCTAGTATTCATGCAATACAATCGTAAGGCAGATAAATCTTTAGAGGTTTTGCCTAACAAGCATATAGATACAGGAATGGGATTCGAGCGTTTGTGTATGGTTTTGCAAGACGTAAAATCCAATTACGATACAGATGTGTTTATTCCGATCATTCGTGAGATCGAAACGATAACGGATACGAATTATGGCAAAGAAGAAAAAGTGGATGTTGCCATTCGTGTTATCAGTGATCACGTGAGAGCAGTGGCGTTCTCTATCGCAGACGGACAGTTGCCAAGCAACAATGGAGCAGGTTATGTGATTCGTCGGATTCTACGTCGTGCAGTACGTTATGGCTTTACATTCTTGAACAAGAAAGAACCATTCATATATAGATTGGTAGATGTGTTGAGCAAGAAAATGGGAGTAGCTTTTCCAGAATTGAAGACGCAAAAGCAATTGATTGAAAATGTGATCAAGGAAGAAGAAACCTCTTTTTTGAGAACCTTGGATCAAGGTTTGTTGTTGTTGGATCGTATTATCGAAACTACCGAAGGAAAACGAGTTTCTGGAGAAAAAGCATTCGAACTATATGATACTTATGGTTTCCCGATAGATTTGACGGCACTCATACTAAGTGAAAAGGGGTTGAGTCTTGACGAAGCTGGATTTGAAGCAGAATTGCAAAAACAAAAACAGCGTTCACGTGCAGCAAGTGAAATGTCTACAGACGATTGGACAGTCTTGATTGATGATGTAGAAGAGGAATTTGTCGGGTATGATTCATTGGAAGCAAATGTCAAGCTAACACGATATAGAAAAGTGGTCTCCAAAAAGGATGGGGAAATGTATCAATTGGTATTCAACATGACTCCATTTTATCCAGAAGGAGGAGGACAAGTGGGAGACAAGGGGTATTTGGAAGTACCCAATGCAGATGTGGTATATATCTTGGACACCAAGAAAGAGAACAATGTCATCATTCATTTTTCCAAGAATTTGCCAAAACATTTGGATGAGACCTTAAAAGCTGTCGTAGATGACAAACAACGTTACAGAACGGAGTGCAACCATACGGCAACACACCTCTTGCACCAAGCATTGAGAGAGGTTTTGGGAACACACGTAGAGCAGAAGGGAAGTGCAGTACACTCCAAATATCTAAGATTTGATTTTTCACATTTTTCTAAAGTGACGACAGAGCAGTTGAGAGATGTGGAGGATTTTGTAAATGCAAGAATAGAAGGGAAATTGCCTTTGGAGGAAAATAGAAGTGTCCCGATGGAGCAAGCAATTGCTGAGGGAGCGATGGCTTTGTTTGGAGAAAAGTATGGAGATGCAGTAAGAACCATCCGATTTGGACAATCCATGGAGCTTTGTGGAGGAACCCATGTTAAGAATACGGGAGATATTTGGCATTTCAAGATAAGATCGGAAAGTGCTGTGGCGTCAGGGATTCGTCGAATAGAAGCAATAACAAACGATGCAGTGAAGGATTTTTATTTCGATAACAATCGTGCTTATTTTGAAATGAAGGACTTGTTGAACAATGCCAAGGAACCTGTTAAAGCCTTGGTGTCCTTGAAAGAAGAAAATGCAGGTTTGAAAAAGCAAATAGAAAGCCTGTTGAAAGACAAGGCCAAGAATTTGAAAGGAGAATTGGCAAATGCCTTGACCGAAATAAATGGGATACAATTCTTGGCTCAAAAGGTGGATTTGGATGCAACTGGAATCAAAGATGTAGCCTTTGGAATGGGTGAAAAGCATAAAAACCTATTCCTATTGTTTGGTACGGCAAATGAAGGAAAAGCAATGTTGACGTGTTACATTTCCAAAGAATTGGTTGCAGACAAAGGGTTGAATGCAGGACAAGTAGTTAGAGAGTTAGGGAAGCTAATCCAAGGTGGAGGTGGTGGACAGCCTTTCTATGCAACGGCTGGAGGAAAGAACCCTGATGGCATAGAAGAAGCTTTGAAACAAGCCCAAAGCTATATAGAATAAAAGACATTCCTGTATGCAACATTAGGAATCCATAGATGAAACTACAAACACAAATACCTTTGCAAAAGCAAGAGCAGCAAATAGAGTACAATTCCAAACTCTTGCTTTTAGGGTCGTGTTTTGCCGAAAACATAGGAAAGAAATTCGATTATTTCAAGTTTCAAACAATACAAAACCCGTTTGGGATTCTGTTTCATCCCAAAGCCATAGAAACTTTGATTTCTCATGCGATGGGGGGAAGCCCATATGTCGAAAAAGATGTTTTTTTGCATAATGAACAATGGCATTGTTACGATGCACATTCAAAATTAAGCGATGTTTCAAAAGAGCGATTGCTTCAAAAATTGAATGCAGGTTTAAAAAACACCAAAAAACAAATCTTGGAGGCTACACATATTGTTATAACATTGGGGACGGCCTGGGTTTATGATTTGGCCGAGTCCGGTAAGACGGTAGCCAACTGCCATAAGGTGCCACAGAAGCATTTCAATAAAAAACTACTGACAATAGATGCCATAACAAAAAGCCTAAGGATGATGATTGACACCATTCAATCTGTGAATAAAGAAGCATCCATTGTTTTTACCGTCTCTCCTGTACGACATATAAAAGATGGTTTTGTGGAAAATACGCATAGCAAATCACATTTGATAGGAGCCATCCATTCCACTTTGTCTTCCGAATCGGAATCAAAAGATTGTTCTTATTTCCCTTCCTACGAAATAATGTTGGACGAACTTAGAGATTATCGCTTTTACAAGTCAGATATGTTACATCCCAATGAAACTGCCATAGATTACATTTGGGAGAGATTCAAGGAAGTGTGGATTGATGTGAAAGCCCATAAGACAATGGATAAGGTAGAGACCATTCAAAAGGGGTTGGCTCATAAACCGTTCAATCCAAAGTCCGAAGCTCATTTGAGATTCTTCAAACAATTGAATGTCAAGAAGCAGGAGTTGTCCTCGCAATTTCCCCACATTATATTTTAATATCGTTTTAATTGTTAAATTAGCGTATGCGAAAAACTCTATTTGGTGTAGTCATAACATTGGTGGTATTGTTTACTTTTAAATACTGCGATGCAAAGAAAGAAGATGAGATAACACTTCATGAAAACTCAGCATTGATACAGGAGCAATTGAAAAACGTAGGGAAACTTGTCGTTACCGAAGGGCATTTTAGCGAAGTGTTCAATTACAAGAATTCCAAAGCCATTTTTTCCGATTTCTTCTCTGCTGAAAAAAAAGCATTGGTTGTTGTCAACGCAGATGTTAGCATAGCCTATGATCTAAGCAAAATGGAATACGAAATAGATGAAGAGAATAGAATCCTTAGAATAACGAATATTCCCGAAGAGGAAATAAAGATAAGCCCGGATTTTGAGTATTATGACATACAAGCCGATTTTTTAAACCCATTTGAAGCCAATGATTACAATGCGATCAAAGAAACGGTAAAGGCATCGTTGATGAAAAAGGTGGAAGCTTCGACGTTGAAGACAAATGCCAAGAATAGATTAATCAGTGAGTTGTCCAAATTTTATATCCTAACGAATTCTTTGGGGTGGACCTTGGAATATCAATCTCAACCCATTTCAAATTTCGAGGATATAAAGTTTTAGAAGGAGAGAACTTCTAGAGCATATAATTGGGCCAAGTATTAGTGTTTGTATTTATGAAGTTTAAAATGCATTGTCAGAAGATATGTGTGTAGGGACAAAAATAAAGCTATCTTTAATGTTTCTTTTTAGAGATGATTTGGGTCATTTACTTTATGTTTCACTAAAGATAGCTTTTAAATACTAAAACCTTGATATTCAAATATATGAATAGGTTTTTTTGTTTTTTGAATTAGAGCGTTTGAAATTTATGCACACGATTAAGTGTAAATAAACCCGATTAAATGTCTTATTTGAGAGAAAATGCTTTCAATTTTAAGAATGGTTTAATGGCTATTCTATAATTGGATTGGATGAGGTCTTTTGTGATTTCAGATATGTTGATAGGTCTCCTCTTGCATTAAAGAAGTAATGGTTTTTGTCATATCTTCATTTTCGATGGCTTCCAGAGTGTAATGAAGCAAAGCCATTTCGAAAGACTTCTGTTTTTAAAATGATTTCTATGGAGCTTGAATAAAAAAGCGTAAATGTAGATTTTCTTGTCAATCACTTCAATGCTTTCATAAGAGCTTTGGCCTTGTCGTAATTGAAGTGTTTTTCGTTCTTTGTCAATAATTCCAGTGTTTCCATAGCTTTGGTTTTGTTGTCTTCTTTTAAGTAGGTCAATGTTTTGAACCAGTAGGCTTTATGAGAGTCTAAAACTTTGGTTTGTAGTAATGAATCTAATTTCTCATGGGCTGAATCATATTGGTTCAACTCTAAGTGACAGACTGCCATATACAATGTCAGATTGGGGTTTAGGGTACTATATTGTGTATTATATGCCAATGTGAACATTTCCAAAGCCTCTTTGTAGTGTTGAGTTTTGAATAAGTTTTCTGCTTTGGATAGGGTATTGATGGTTTCTCCTTTCGTGGTAAAGGAAGGTAGATCTCTTTCGTTGTAATACTCATTGTATAGTTCCAATGAAGATTGTTCTTTGCCTAAAAAATAATACCCGATGAAAAGAAGACACACGGCAGCAGCAAAAGAAGATACATATTTTATGTAATGTCGTACTCCTTTCTTGTCATTGCCATAGTAATGGGATTCGGCAGCTTTTACTTTTTGGGAAAAGGAGGTGATGTCCTCTCCTTTAAATAGGTTTGAAGTAGCTTTGAGTTTGGATATTTCACCATCGTATAGGGACCAGTCATTGTCATCGTATACAGTATCCATCGTTTTTAATATGGAAATGGTTTCTGCCAGATGCTCATTGTTTTCGATGATGCCTTCAAAATCTTTGCGTTCAATGTCTGTCATTTCATCATCGAGATAAGCTTTGATTTTTTTTTGTATGTCACTATCTAAATTCATTTGCTGTGTTTAAGTTTTGAAAATCTGAAATCTTCCTTTATCAGTTTGGCAAGCCTGGATTTGCATTTGAAAACACGTTGTCTGGCAACGGTTTGAGAAGCGTAGGAATACTTTGAAACAATTTCAGAATATGATTTTTTTTCGAAAACCATATTCAATATGTCTTTGCATTGCTTTGTAAGTAATTCGTACTTTTCCTTATACAATTCCCATTGATTGTGTTCCAAATAAAAGGCAGCTTTGTCAAGTTCTTCACTAACTAGAGGGATTGTGTTGTTTTTTGTTACCCTATGTTTTGCATTTTCTCGTTTCCATAGGTTTTTGCAAACTGTAAATAGGTAGTTGTCGAATGATTGTATGGTTATTTTTTCTTCTTTCAATTTAACGTAGATAAGAAGCAAGGCATTGTGAAAAACATCTTCTGCATCTTTTTTAGAACCATCTCTACTTGTTATGTAATGTAAAACATATTTAAAGGAATTCTTATAGATGTCATTGAGGAGTGCTGCGTTTCCTTCTAAAAACTGACGAACAAAATCATCATTATTCATATAGATTTCAGGCTGAATTTAATTTAAATTCCAAGATAGTTTAAAATTATTGGGTAACAAAAAAAGAGAACCCCCTCTTATCTGTGAATTAATTCAAAAGAGGCGGTATCCGAAAAGCCTTTCAGAAAATAGAGTAGGAGTTTAATTAATCAATAAAACCCTTATAATTATGAAAAAATCATTCTTTTTTTTCTTGATTGCACTGAGTTATCTTACGAGCTATTCGCAATGTAATCAAGGAAATTGTCAAAACATTCAAATCGCCAATGGCCAACAATGGAGTAATTCTCATGGTACACCATCATGGGGAAACAATTCTGTGTGGATGTGGTCTTACTTCAGTAATGGAGCTCAAAGCATTATAGGAGAAGGAGTAAACTATTCCGGATTCAATTTTGTGCAAGGGCAGCAATATTGCGTGTCGTTCAATATAAATGCAACGACCAATACTGGGCAAATACCAAATGCCAATTCTATGATGAATGTTGTTTTAACGCAAAATGCAATAAATGGAGTTCAAGGGGGAACTGGAGACCCGGTTCCTGGAACCCCAAATCCCAATCAGACGGTAATGGGACAAAATATTTGGGCTAATGGAAACAATAGTCAGACATATACATTTAACTTTACTGCGAGCCAAAATTTCAACAACCTTTGGTTTTATCCTTCCAACCCATCTGCCCCGAATCCTCAAATTGAAGCTAGAGTCTCCAATTTGACGATTTGTCAACCATGTATCGCCGACCCAACTACCATAACGGTAGATGAAATAGATGTTACGGAGACTTTAACTTACACCATTCCTTGTGATATCAATTGTATAAATATAAATGCAACCAATATTCAAAATGCGGTTTATAATACATCTAGTCCAGTACTTACAAATTTGGATGGATTGTTTTGTTTGCCAAATGGATCTACCTTAACTTCTTTTGTGGCTACTATTACAGGAACTGATTCCTGTGGAGATCCTTATAGTCAAAATATTACAATCAACATAGAAGATTGCCCAACACCATGTTGTGATGCAGAAAACAATTTATTGGTGAATGGAGATTTCAATCAAGCAACTTGTGGAGGTAATGGTGCTTTCAATAGTGGCTGTGTTCCTAACTGGGTAGACACGGAAAGAACACCATCCATTAATGGCTTTGGGACAAATCCATATGCATGGATGTGGTCTTACAATGACAAGGGAGAGGGGATTGCTGCCAATTTTGATTTTAAAGAAGGTGTATCTTACTCTATTTGCTTCAGAATAAGAACAGACGATAAAAACTCGGGAGATCCTAATGTAGCCAACAATGCAACAGTAAATTTAGTAGCGACTAATAATGCAGGTGATATCACAGGAAATCCAAATGGAGATTATATTTTTAATGAGACCATGGGGAGTTACCTAAATACCTGGACGGACATTTCGTTAATCTATACTCCAGATGCCGACTATTCTCAACTATGGGTATTTCCTTATATGTTTGATCCATCGAATGGTGTTAGCCAAGCAGAGTTGTCTATTGATGACATCATTATTTCTACTTGTCCGGAATGTGAAGCTACACCTCCAACAAACCTACAGGTATCAGGTACCACTTTAACCTGGGATCCAGTGCCAGGGGCTGTATCTTATGTAATAACTTCCCCAGGAGGAAATGTGCCACAGATAGATTGCGGTTGTGAAGGTTCCAATGGCGTATCAATAGCACCAGTGACGGTAAATACCAATAGTTATACTTTGCCAGTCTCATTGGCAGACAAGTGTTTTGTATGGCAAGTAACTGCCATTTGCGAGAATGAGAAAGAATCTCCTATTTCCGCACAGGCTTGTTACAATCCTGAAGTAAAAGAAGAATGTGAAGCTACACCTCCAACAAACCTACAAGTATCTGGTACCACTTTAACCTGGGATCCAGTGCCTGGAGCAGTTTCTTACATCATAACATCACCAGCGGGCAATGTGCCACAAATAGATTGTGATTGTGAAGGTTCCAATGGGGTATCAATTGCACCAGTGACGGTGAACACCAATAGTTATACTTTGCCAGCTTCATTGGCAGAAAAGTGCTTTGTATGGCAAGTAATAGCTATTTGTAAAAGCGGGGACAAGTCTCCTATTTCCACACAAGCTTGTTATGGCCCAGATGTAAAAGGAGAATGCGAAGTAACGGCACCAAGCAATCTTCAAGTGTCTGGTACAACTTTGACATGGAATGCAGTACCAGGAGCAGTATCTTATGTGATAACTTCTCCAGCTGGCAACGTACCACAAATAGATTGTGGATGTAAAGGTTCCAACGGCATATCAATAGCACCAGTGACGGTAAACACCAATAGTTATACATTGCCGGCAGGATTGGAAAAGGCTTGTTTTGTATGGCAGGTGACCGCAATCTGTAAAAGTGGGGAGAAATCTCCTATTTCATCACAAGCGTGTTATGGTAATGGTAAAGAAGTTTCAGATGGAGGAGTAAAAGATAAAATTTCTATTTACCCTAACCCTAACAATGGGATCATGAACGTAAAAGTAGAAACGGCAACCAAAGAAGGTGTCATATTGAACATATACAACTTTGATGGGACTTTGATTAAAACCATTGAAAACTACGATATCAGCAATGGAGTCTTAAGTTTAAATCTTAATTTGAGATCTACACTTACCAAAGGAATGTATTTTTTCTCTTTTAATACAGGGAAACAAACAATAACAAAAAAAGTAATGATAGAATAGCAGTTATAGGCAGTTTCAATCAAACAACGTTTGATTGAAACTGCTTTTTTATAAAAAATCCTAAACCTAAAATTAAATATTATGAAAAAATTAAATATGATGACGATGTTACTCGCATCGTTAATTATGGTTTGCTGTAGCAAGGAACCAATGGAGATGGATGATCTAAGTGTTGAAGGAGGAATTATAGTAGAAAAAGGAGGGAAGGTAAAAAGCTCCAGAGAACTAATAGTTAAATACGATTCAGGTACGACAGATGAAGAGAAATCAATAATTAGGAATACCTATGAAGTGGAAAACTATAAGCAGTGTTCCTGTGTGGATGATACGTTGGAACTATGGAGTTTCTCACTGAGTACGACACAAACAGCAATTGAAGAGAAAAAAAATACGGCAAGTGATGATCCGGATTTGGATGGAGTATTGTTTAACAATGCAGTACAACTGCAAAATAACAGCTTTACCCCTTCTACATTGGGAGGAACAATAGATGGAGCCATCAACATGCAGGTGCAAGAGAATGAAAATGTGACTATTGCTGTATTGGATACAGGAGTAAATTATGTTGAAGGAGGGTTTTCTGTACCATTTTTATATAACAATAGAAACAACGAGCAATGTGAAAAGTCCGATGAAGAGGATTTTTTTGGTTGGGATTTCGTTAATGAAGACAATGATCCATTTGATGACAACAATCATGGGACCTACATATCAAGAACCATAGCGGACAATTTGAATGATGAAGGCATACCCTTTCAAATATTGCCTGTCAAGGTATTTGATGCAGAAGGGAGTAGTAGCACCTTTCTCATATTGTGCGGTTACAGATATGCTTTGAGCAAACCAGAAGTAAAAATTGTCAATATGAGTTTTGGTAGTTATCTATATCAAGAACTCTTCGATAGGTTTTTAAGCGAATCTCAAGACCAGGTATTGGTGGTTACTTCTGCTGGTAATGAAACCAATGACAATGATGAATCACCTCATTACCCGTCTTCTTATGGTACAGAAAACATTTTGGCCATTGCAGGGTTGAAGGATTTGGAGGTAATTGATTCGGACGCTGGTAGCAATAACAACAATGGGAGTTTTTTGACTTGGTTTTCAAATTACGGGGTAAATAGCGTGGATATTGCCGCTCCCAGTCAAAATTACTCATATGTTGTCAATGGTCAGAACATGACGGTAAGCGGTACATCGTTTGCATGTGCATATGCAAGTTATAGAAGTGCAGCATTATATGCCGATGGAGTGACGCCAATAGGATTGAAAAACAAAGTGATAGACAATAGCATTGTATTTCCTTCTGGGCTTGACAATATAAAACATAGAGCAGCATTATTGGAATAGGTTTTAGTTTAATTTAGGTTTAGGTGACTTTGTTAGACTATAAGCAGGGAGCAATCAGTTGCTCTCTGCTTTAAATATAAAATGTATGGATGAGCAATAAAAGCTGATTTTAATTGGTTAATTTTAGAATAGAATACGAAACTCTAAAAAACCAATATGAAAATATGTGAAAAGTGGCTAGCTCCAATTATGGTGCTTCTTGGAACAGTTATTCATGCGCAGCAAGAACCTAGGGCAGCATATGATTCCATATTGGAATTGCCTACATTGACAAAACTTCAAAAAGTAAAGGGAATAGAGGAAATGTTGGCCAATGATAAAACATATGAAGAATTGAAGAAGGCAGAGGTGCATCACGAGTTTGCCAAATACCTATTCAAGCAAGATGTAAACATAGACAAGGCCATATCGAATGCTGAAAAAGCAGCGAGCATAAGGAAGAAATACTTTAAGGAAGATCCATCGCTCTTTAAAAGTAGCTTTAATAACTATGCGAATTTTCAATATGAAAAAGGAGCATATTTAAAAGCGTTGAAAACCTGTGATAGCCTATTGGGGTTCTGCGATAAGACAGAGGTGAGGGTAGCTAAGGTCAATTGGTTGAAAGCTCGAATTTACGGAGCTATAGGGGATTATAAGAAGGCTTTGGATTGCTATGCCGTAAGTGAATTGATATATGTAGATAAAAAAGATGAAAAGCGATTGTTGAAAGTACTCAAGAATGTTTTGGCCATCTATGCAGATTTCAATGATGTCAAGTACAAAAAAGAGTTTTTTCATAATTATGAAAAGATAAAAATTCTAAGTAAAAGCTATGATATCCCTAAAAGGGATTTAAGGGATCTCAAACTTAACCTAGGGAGCTTTTACGATACGATGGAAGAATATGATCTCAGCATAGAAACATATCAAGAAGCATTGCAATTGAGTGTGCGATTAAAAGACTCATTATCCATTTCCAAAAGTTTAAATAACCTAGGAGTAACCAATAAAAAGAAAAATAACATAGAAGAAGCAATCAGGTGCTTTGAAGAAGCGTTGGGGTTTGCAAGGAACATATCGGATCAAAGGGCCAAGGTCTTCGACAATATTGGAGATGTCTGTCTTATCAACGGTAAGTACCAGGAGGCTCTTTTCAGTTATCAAAAAGCGATAAGCCTAGTCACAGGCAATACGCAGGAAGATTATGGAGAATTGCCAAACTTTCAAGACATAGAATTGTCAATTCATAAAAAAGACATATTGGATTACTTAACAGACAAGGCCAATGCTTGGATTCAATTTTGGGAAAAGGAGAACAATCAAGATCATTTGGATGATGCATTGGAAACCTTGGAGTTGGCAGATAAGGTTGTCGATCTCATCTATTTTGAAAGTAGAGAGGATTTTTCCAAACTTTTTTGGAGAGAAAAAGCATCAAATCTATATCAAAAAACAATAGAGACATGTTATGAATTAAATCAAAGGGAAAAAGCATTTTATTACATAGAAAAAAGCAAGGCATTATTACTTTTGGAAAACGTGACCAATCTAAACGCCAAGACATTGGCCAACTTGCCAGACGAAGTCGTGGAACGAGAATATGCTTTGCTCTATGCTATAAACAATCTCAAGGGAAGACTGTTTGTAATGAGAAAACAGGATGATGTAGGAAGAGAACGAACGAAAAGAGAGATCTTTTCTAAAAAGAATGAATACTCAAAATTCATAGACTCCTTGGAAGCCACATTTCCCAAATACCACAACTTTAAAAAAGGAGTCCGAATCTACAATGCCAAGATGGTACAAGAGCACTTAAAGGAAGAGCAGGTGTTGCTACAGTATAAGATAGGGACAGATAAATCTTATGTCTCTTTGATTACGAAAAAAGAAATAAATTTATTTCAAATAAAGCAAAACCACCTTTTAAGAGAAAGGATTTCAGAGTTTCAAGAATATCTAAGGAAACCATTTGTGAATGAAAATGATGAAAAAAGATATAAGATGTTGGCTTACAAGTTGTATAGGCAACTGTTGCCGTTTATGGAGAAGTCTTCGCAAACTATGGAAAACAAAAAACTATTGATAGTCGCGGATGGCATATTGCAAAACATCCCTTTTGAACCATTGGTAATGAAAAATGTAGATTACCCCATAAATGAATCATATATGCTTAACTTTTATGAGATCAGCTATGCTTATTCGTTTTCATCCTTAGTGAGTGCTAGCAAGATAGAAAGAGAGTATTCCAACAATTATTTTGCCATGAGTCCGACATATTTCAAGGATGAAATGCTGGTATCATTGATTGCATACGATGATGAGATGAAAAAGCTGGAAGAAGAGTTGCAAACAAAGATCGTGACCAACCAAAATGCAACAAGGCAAAAATTCAAAGAAGCCTATGGCAGGTACAAGATAATACATTTGTCTACCCACGGAGGAGGCTCCTCGGAAGAACAACCATGGCTGGCATTTCATGATGATAAATTAATGTTGGATGAAATGTACTTTACAAGCCAATCTACGGATTTGGTCGTCTTGAGTGCATGCAAGACATCCCGTGGAGAATTGAAAAAGGGAGAAGGAGTAATGAGCATTGCCAGAGGCTTTGTGAATTCAGGGGCGCAAAGCGTCTTGGCCTCACTATGGGACATAGATCTAAAGGCAAACAATGAAATAACATATGCCTTTTATGAATATTTGAACGATGGAAAAACCAAGTCGGGAGCATTGAGACTAGCAAAAATGGATTATTTGGAAAGGCATGGGAACACTAGTGAAGCATCACCTTACTATTGGAGTGCGATAACATTGATAGGCAATGATGCCCCTGTCTTCAAGAAAAAAAACAAAAGCTATCTATTGTTATTGTTGCTAGTGCCAGTTTGGGTGGTCTACAAAAGAAGAAAACGTAGATTAGCTTCGGCTTAAATGCTTGTTGTTGTGTTTCAAGAAACTTAATCACTAGCGAATAGTACTATTCTCAGATTTCCTATGAGTTCTAATTTCCAAAAAGGGACTCTTTATTTAAAAAGCAGACGGACAAAATCATCATTCCTTAATATGGGTTTTCATCCATGGTCAATTTAATTTTCAAAATAGTTTAAAACTACTGGGTAACAAAAAAAATGATATGCCTCTTATTTGTGAATCGATTTAAAAAGGTGGTATCCGAAAAACCTGTATATGCAAATAGAGTAGGAATCAACAAATAATTAAATAATGAAAAATAAGATTGTTGTTTTAATGTTTTTAATGTGCATTAGCCTTGTTGGTTATGGGCAAACGGTGACTTGCGATAGTTTTGACGTGAATAGTGTAGGGAATTGGTAATCTTCTGGAGCATCTATTCATACTACAAGTACATTACCAGATTTTAATGGTACGAGATATTTAAGAGGAAAGGATAGGTCTGGTAAATCTTGGGTGTATAATCAAACAGATTATACCGGTAATTTAGGGGTGTCTGGAGGAACATGCTTTTGTTGGGGGTATAAAGTGTTTAATGATAGTTGGGATAATAGCTCTCCTTTATTGTATCCTAAAATGAGAATTTATCAAGGGACAATATCTAACCAGATTTTATGGGCAGATTATATAGGTAATACAGTTATTACTGAAAATAGTAATTGGATAAGTGTATGTGCTCCTCCAATAAAAATAGTTCAAAATACATTACCTGCGGATAGCAATGGTATGTGGGTTATGTCTCCAGGTAGTACAATAGCGGACTGGAATGCTTTAGTTAGTAATGTATCAGGGATAGCATTTAACACAGACGTTGCAGGTTCACCAACACAAGATGAAGTTATTGGTGTTGATAATATCTGCGTTAGACAATGTTGTCCTACATTTACGTCTGATGTCATACCTGCATTTAATTTTGAAAACGAATCGGGTGTTATAGAGAGTGAATTTTGCTACGGGGATGATGTCTATTTGGATGGAGTGGCTTCTCAAGGAGAAGAGAGTTATTTCATAGATGTTTGGAGAAGGGTGGCTGGAAGCTCTCAGAACTTTAGCATATATGCTACTTTGGGATGGACGTCAGCTCAAGTAGGGTTGGTTAACCTCTCTGAAGAAATGGCTAATCTGAATACTTCTAAATATTTTGAGCCAGGTTATGAATATGAAGTGAAACTAGCTTTAGCAAGCTCACAAAATTGTGTGAATTGGATCTCCATAAAGGATGCATTTACTATAGAATGTTGTGAAGATTATTTTGAAGCTGAATTCGAGTCTTCACAAGATACGAATGGAAACATTCAAATTATAGCGTTTAATTCATATGAAAATACAAGTGTGACTCATCAATGGTATGTGTTCTCTAGTTCAAATCCAGGTACAGGACCATATTCGGTTGTATACAATGCAACGTCTGCCCTAGTCGCTCCTTTTACATTTAATTTTACTACGCAACCAGAAAAGTACTATACTGTAATACATAAGGTTACGACTCCTTGTGAGGAAGTCTGTTATAAGACAGAACATTATTTCAATAAATCAGGGAAAGGAGCTAAATTGGAAAAAACTTCAAATTCAAATTTGGATTGCTCGGTCATAGATGACATTCTTTGCGAAATCTCAGCCCCTGGAAATCTTCAGGTAGTAGGAGGGAATACATTAACATGGGATCCCGTACCAGGAGCAGTTTCATATGTTATTACATCATCATCGGATCCTCAAGGACCGGATTGTGGATGTGAAGAAGTATATATAGAACCAATGACGACGACGACGAATAGTTATGTCATGACAGGTGAATTGATGAACAATTGCTTTGCGTGGCAGGTTACTGCCATTTGTGCCAATGGCAATGAATCATTAATATCTAGAGCTTCTTGTTATAACCCGAATAATCAAGTCCCTTGCAGTACAATCCCTCCTGCTAATTTGCAGGTGATTGGAACTACGTTGTCTTGGAACCCTGTGCCAGGAGCAGTTTCTTATACTGTTCATTCACCATCTGGGAATACGACACCAATAGATTGTGGATGTATAGGAGAGTTTTTCTTTGGCTCCATCATAACGACAACGAATAGCTATGCATTGCCTTCTGGGGTGGCAGATCAATGTTTTGCATGGCAAGTAACAGCCAATTGTGCAAATGGAGATAGACGTTCTCCGTCGGGGCAAGCTTGTTACCCAGAGGTAGAAGGAGATATTGATGGAGAGGTGGTGGAAAAGGTGACAATCCATCCAAACCCAAACAATGGTGTCATGGAGATGAAAATAGAAACGCAAGGAGATAATGAAGTTATTTTTAATATCTATACATTTGATGGCATTTTGGTGAAGACAATCAACAATAACAAAACCGTCAACGGCGTTTTAAAATTAAACGTTGATTTAAGACGATTGCTAACTAAAGGATTGTACTTCTTTACGTTCAATACAGGTAAGCAGACAATAACGAAAAAAGTAATGATAGAATAGAAAATAACTAACTGCTTCGATTAATATAATGGCAAATGTCAATCGAAGCAGAAATTTTAAAATCCCTATACTTAAAATGAAAAATATGAAAATGTTAAAACGGTTGTCAATCTTATTAATGTTAATAGCCATAATAGGCTGTAGTAAAGAGCAAGAAGAGATACTTGATGGCAACAAGACTCAAAAGACAAATGCATACAACAAAAATGGAGGAATTACTTCAAATGAGTTTATAGTCAAATACATTCCTGATTTGACAGAAGCCCAAAAACAAATCCTAAGGGATAAATATGGTGTGTTGGATATTAAAAAGTGTCCTTGTGCAGATCCAACTTTGGAGCTATGGCGTTTCAAAGAAGGAATAGATCCAAAGGAAATAGAAGAAAGAAAAAATACGGCACATGAGGATCCTGAACTCGAAGGGACGTCATTCAATAGTAAAGTGAAGTTACAAGATAATGGCTTCGAATCTCAGTTGTTTACTGGTAATTTGGAAATAGCAAAGTCACGAATGGTAGATGCCAATCAAAATATCGCAATAGCGATTTTGGATACAGGTGTCGATTATGTCAATGGAGGCTTTACAGGGAATTTTCTTTACAATAATGATAACGACCTGCCTTGTGGAGAATCAGGGCAAACGGATATTTTTGGTTGGGATTTTGTAAATGGAGACAACGACCCTTTCGATGACAACAACCATGGAACCTTCGTAACAAGAATTGTACATGATAAATTAGTCGAAAAAGGGGTGCAAAATTCCATATTGCCAGTTAAGGTATTCGATAAAAATGGCAATGCTGAAGATTTTGACATTCTATGTGGATTCAAGTATGCGCTTAAGAAGCCAGAAGTAAGAATAATCAATTTAAGTTTTGGAGGAGGTTTTTCCAATGCGCTAATGGACAGTTTCATTGAAGAAGAAAGAGAGAACGTGCTTATTATAACATCTGCAGGAAATACAGAAAACGATAATGATATCATTCCTCATTACCCATCTTCATATGACGATCCCAACATATTGACTGTTGCTGCATTTGGAAATGCCACTTCAATAAATCCATTGGCAACAAATAATGTATACCTTTTGGCAGAGTATTCAAACTATGGAAAGTTAAGTGTTGACATAGCAGCACCAGGAGGGCCGTATGAGTTAAACATCAATGAGGTTAATTTTGAAATAGAAGGAACCTCTTTCGCCTGTGCCTATGCGACCTACAAAGGCGCATCGTTATATGTGCCAGGTTTGACGCCTGCGGGATTAAGGAATGTTATAATAGGGGATTGTACGGTATTTGTCTCTGGTTTGGACGATATAAGATACAAGGCCACCTTATTACAGTGATATAATTACAAACAATGAAAAATGAATATTAAAATAAAAAAAAATGAATGTATTAAAAAAGATGACCATTTTCAGTATGGTTGGACTATTGGCTTCCTGTAGTAATAATGATGACAATGACAATGAAAATAATTTACCGGCAAGTATAATAGGTGATTGGAAAGTTATCTCTCTAATGTCGGATGGAGTTGAATATGTTGAATCAGGAGATTGCTTAGACAAATATTTTATAACAGAGGAGACAGCTCGATATTTGGAATTTTATGAATTCAATAATGATTGTGTTGCTGATGAAGATGACATTGTTAGTTACCCCATTCTTGAATATGCATACAATGGAGAAATATTTACTTTCGATGATTCAACTTATCAAATTATTGAGGTAAGTGAAAACACCATTAAATGGTCTGAAACATATACTGAAGATGGAGAAACCATTACCGATACAGAAACCCTACAAAGAGAATAGACAAAATAACCAATGGAAACACCGTGTATGAACAATTATTAGATTAGTATGCAACTTCTTATGCACAGGCAGATCGAGTTTGAGTAATAATTAAATTATTTATGGGCTTGAACGGGGAAAGCTAGTTATGCTACTCCCCGTTTTTATATGGCTCTATGGCAATTGAAATGGTGTTGATTTTTTTAATTAACATCATTTTTTTGATTTATAAAAATGAGGAATACTATATTGTACTTTAAAATATAGTAAAATGATGTGTAAAAGAGCTTTGATTGTCATATTGATACTATCTAAATACATATCGTACGCACAACAGGATTTCATTAAGACGTATGATTCAATTGTAAAGACACCAGAACTTACCATAGATCAACAAATAATTAAGGTTGAAGATCTTATTCGCAAAAATGAAAATTCAAGCAATGAATTGATCATGTCCAAAATCTATCATGAGTTTGCAAAAAAAGTATATAGGTATAATATTGAAAAGGCAATTGAATATGCATATCAAGCCACACGAATAAGAAAAAAACATTATGTAGAATTCCCAGATCTTTTTAAAGTCAGCTATTCCAATTTGGCAAATTTTCATTATAAAAAGGGAGATTATCTAAAGTCCCTTAAAACCTATGATAGTATTTTGAAGTATTGTGACAAGGAGGAAATTAGAGTGGCTAAAGTTCATTGGGGGAAGGCATCGGTCTATAGAAGTATGGGGGATTTTAAAAAAGCTTTGGATTGTTATGCTGTAAGTGAAGCAATTTATATGCAGTCGAACAATCAAAGACAATTGTTGAAGATCTATAAAAACGTATCAGCAATCTACGCAGGTATGAATGATGTGAAACACAAAGAGGTCTTCTTTGAGAATAATGAGAAAATCAACGAATTGAGTAAAAACTTCACGGTTTCAGAGAGAGATTTCATAGGAGTGAAAATAAACCTTGGAAATTTTTATGACACGTTAGGGGATTATGAGAATAGTATTGTCGAATATTCTAATGCATTAAAAAAAAGCCTTAAGATTGAAGATTCGTTACTAGTTTCAAAAAGTTTAAATAATCTGGGGATTGTCAATAGAAAAATGAACAATGTTGATAAAGCGATTCAATATTTTGAAAGGGCGTTGAAGTACTCAGTAGGAACCCCATTGCAAGAGGCAGTCGTCTATGACAACTTAGGAGATGTATGTGTTCTTGAAAAGAACTATTTGAAAGCTCTCGGTTATTATCAAAAAGCAATAAATTTCTCAATTGGGAATACCGAATTAGATTATGAAACTTTGCCGACGATACAAGATATAGAGTTGTCTGAAAATAAAATATATCTCTTGGGATATTTAATAGATAAGGCAAATGTTTGGGTGAAATTTGAAGAGATGACTACTAATGACAATCATTCAAGAGAAGCTCTAAAAACATTCGAACTGATAGACCAGGTGATAGATGGTATTTATTTTGAAAGTAGAGAGGATTTGTCTAAACTCTTTTGGAGGGATAAAGGAACAGATTTGTATTTGAAGGCGACTCGGACATGTTACAAGCTAGGGTTGCCGGAAAAGGCTTTTTACTTCATTGAAAAAAGCAAGGCCTTCTTGCTTCTTGAGAATGTCACTGATATAAATGCTAGAGCTTTGGCTAACTTGCCTGATGAAATCATAAAGAGGGAGTTGAAGCTGTTACGGGAGATAGATGGAATTAGAGGGGAACTCGAGAAAAGCGATATCCATAAAAAAGAGGAGTTGAAAAGAGAAGTTTTTTTCAAGAAAAATGAGTACGCCCAGTTTGTTGATTCTTTGGAGGTTGCCTTTCCAAAGTATCATGACTATAAGAAAGGAATAAAGGTTGTAGATGCAATGATGGCTCAAGAACATTTAAAAGAGAATCAATTACTGTTGCAATACAAAATAGGAAATGATCAAGCCTTTGTTTCTTTGGTTTCCAAAAAAGAAATAAGTGTGTTCAAGATAAAGGAGGGGAACAAACTTAAAGACAGGGTTATGGAGTTTCAGGAATATTTGAGAAAACCGTTTGTAAATCATGAAGACCAAAATAAATACAAAGACTTGGCCTTTAAGTTGTATAAGCAGTTGTTTCCCTTTATGGATACGACATCAACTGTTTTTAAGAATAAACATTTATTGATTGTTCAAGATGATGTTTTGCAAAATATTCCTTTTGAGCCTTTGCTGGTGGAAAATAGCAATAAACCCTTGAATGAAGTGTTTCTAATTAATTCTTGCAAAATAAGCTACGCCTATTCATTTTCATCTTTAATGAGCTCCAATAAGATAAAACGGAAATATGCAAATGATTATTTGGCAATGGGACCAACATATTTTAAAGATGATTCATTGTCATCATTGATTACTTATGAAGATGAAGTGAAAACATTGGAAAAAGAGTTGAATACTCCATTTTTAATAGCGGGAAATGCTACAAAACAGGAGTTTGTAGAAGCTTATGGAGGCTATAAAGTAGTGCATTTGTCTACCCATGGAGGCGTATCATTGGAAAAAAAGCCATGGTTGGCATTCCATGATGACAAGTTGGAGTTGGATGAAATGTATTTTACAAATCAATATTCAGATTTGGTCGTCTTGAGTGCCTGCAAGACATCCCGCGGAGAATTGAAAAAGGGAGAAGGAGTCATGAGCATTGCCAGAGGCTTTGTGAATTCTGGGGCGCAAAGCGTCTTGGCCTCACTATGGGACATAGACCTAAAGGCAAACAATGAAATAACATATGCCTTTTATGAATATTTGAACGATGGCAAAACAAAGGGGGAAGCATTGAGGCAAGCAAAAATGGATTATTTGGAAAGACATGGGAACACTAGTGAAGCATCACCTTACTATTGGAGTGCGATAACATTGATAGGCAATGATGCCCCTGTCTTCAAGAAAAAAAACAAAAGCTTTCTATTGTTATTGCTGCTACTGCCAGTTTGGATCGTCTACAAAAGAAGAAAGCGCAGGTTAGCTTCTGCTTAAATACTTGTTGTAGCGTTTCAACAAACTTAACCACCCTCCACCGTTTATGGCAGCAATGTTGTTGAGATTTAGATATTTTGCAGCTTTGGCGGATCTCACTCCGCTTTGACAATAGACAATGAAGGGCTTGTCAAGTGATTTCAATTCATCGACATGGTTGTGTAAATCCTGCAACGGAATGTGTTTGGAACCAGCTATGGCACCATTGTCGAATTCCCTTTGAGTTCTGACATCTAAAAAAATGGCGCCTTCTTTTACGAAATTATCGAGTTGACGCTTTTTCACCCCTAATATAAAATCTAAAAATCCCATGGTTTCAATCTGTAATGTGTTCTTGTATCAATGCAATGCCATCTGCAATCAAATGAGCAATCTTTGGCTTCTTGTCTTTGATTCGTTCTAAATGATCAAGAATGCTAACTTTTAAAGGCTCATCATTTGTAGTAGCTGAAAGTTCAAATAATTCCAACGGTAACAACCAGTCTTCTGAATGATTGTCTTGTAAAGTTAAAAAAATATTTTTTACAACATCCAAGTTGGTCGAGTTAGTAGATTCAGTACTTCTCAATTGTTTCACTTGAGAGTAAAGCTGCTCCAGTTCTATGGTGCTGTTGTTTTTTTCTGTCTTGATGGTTTCAGTTGAAGAGATATGATATAGGTTGTCGTAAGATCTGAAATCCGCAGAACCAGCAAAGGCAGAAACAATAGAAGAACCAACTGCCAACCTGAAGGTACCTTGATTTGGAGAAAACAACACCTTGTCCTTGTAAGTTACGGTGCAATCCTCGAACTCTATCAATATCAACTTGCCATATATGTTGCGTATTCCCGTCACGTTTAAGCCTTCAACGGTAATACCGCTCTCGTATTCGAAAGCGATGCGTTTTCCATCATAAAAATTATAGGCTTTCAAGTCGCGAGGCCCCATGTCTTCAATCGCCAAACTGATGCCTTTTAACTTGCCAATGGGAGAACTGAACCCATTGGGGTTGGCCTTTGTGCCATGTCCAATCAATTCTTTTTCCCTATTGGCCAATGCCGTTGGCCCTTCTGTTCTGAAAAAAACGACATTATTGTCCTCGTCGGTTATCATTTCTGTGAAAACTCCAGAAATCTGCAATCCGGTATTAAGTTCTATACTACCTATTTTTTTTGAATCCATAAGTTTTTGCAATCCTCTAAAACCGCCTTTTCTCAAAGCCATGGTATTGGAGAACTCTTCCAAGACCTCCATTAGGTATGCAAAATCAGGCGTGACGAACAATTGGGGTTGAGGTTTCGTAATGTCAAACTCCGTTTCGGCAGCATCTATGCTATACAATCTTTTTTCGACTTCATCGGTCATGCACCATTTGCTTTCCCCGATCGAAGATAAAAGACCAGCCCCATATATTTTTGGTGATTCCAAAGTTCCGATCAGTCCATATTCTACTGTCCACCAATGCAAGTTTCTAATTTTCGCCATCTCGGAAAGAGGCACTTTTTTGTTTTGTAGGGTGTTTACCAATTCTTCAGCTTCATCAATGGCTTCATTGGTGGAGTTCGAAGCTTCCTTTAAGATCGAAAGAGATCTAACGGCTTCATACATGTCGTTGTCGTGGGAAGATAAAATCGCCTTTGCTCCAACTTCCCCAAAACGTCTTAAATATTCAGCATAGTCAGGATTGGCTATTATGGGAGCATGCCCAGCAGCTTCATGGATAATGTCTGGAGCTGGGGTGTATTCCATATTTTCCAATTGGCGAATGTCCGAAGCAATCACCAAGACCTTGTAAGCTTGAAATTCCATGAATGCATTGGGAGGGATAAAGCCATCTACGGCTACCGCAGCCCAGCCAATGTCCTTGAGAATGCGATTCATCCCATACATGCTTGGTATGGTGTCTATGGAAATGCCAGTTCTATCCAAACCATTGATGTAGGATTCGTGTGCAGTCTTGCTTAGGTACGATACGTTTTTGCGCATCACATAACGCCAAACCGCTTGGTTTATGGATGAATAGTCCTCATAGTCCTGTGGTTTGATGAATTGTTTTAAATGAGGAGGCAACCTGTCTATTAGCGGGTTGGATTCTATTGTGATATTCATAAAAATATTTTGGCGATAGTCAATAACAAAGTTAAGAATTAATACATTGCATATGCCAATGTTTTTATAATCTAAGATCGAATATGTATATTAGTAACCAATGAAACAAGGAACGCGTAAGCAACAAATTGTAAATGTGGCGGCTAGACTCTTTAAAGAAAGAGGATATAGTGCCGTAACGATGCGTGACATTGCTACGGCAATGGGCATAAAAGCATCAAGTTTGTATAATCACATTAGTTCGAAACAGGACATTCTAACCAATATCATTATTTTCCTTGCAGAAGAGTTTACTAATGGTATGGAAGCCATTAGAGTCTCTAACATCAGCAATATTGAAAAACTGAATCAAATCATAGAACTTCACGTCAACATCACCATTCAAAACACATTTGAAATGGCATCCTTAAATAACGATTGGATGCATCTGGAAGAACGATTGGAATATTATTTGAAACTCAGAGACGATTATGAGGATAATTTTAGGGAAATCATAGTCGAAGGAATGTCTAACAACGAGATTGTCAATGGGAACCCAGAGGTGATGCTGTTTTCAATCTTGTCCACTTTGAGGTCCTTGTACTTGTGGATACCTAAAAAAGAGGATTTGAAACCAGAAGAGCTATCGAAAAATTTGATCAATGTTTTAATAAATGGAGTAAAAGCATAATTCTTAAAAGTTTTGTATATTTGTAATTAAAACTAACAAGTGTTAGTTAAAATTTACAAATGGCAGAATTTTACAACATACAAGTTAAAGACATCTATAAAGAGACTAAAGATTGCTCTGTGGTCACTTTTGATATTCCGGAAAATCTATACGAAGTTTTTAGATTCAAGCAAGGACAACATCTTACCTTGAGAAAGGTAATTAATGACGAAGACGTTAGACGATCATATTCGTTATGTTCAAGTCCTTTGGATCAAGAATGGAAAGTAGCAATAAAAGAAATCCCTGGAGGTGTGTTTTCAACTTATGCTAATACAGAATTAAAAGCAGGGGATACATTGGAAATTGGAGCGCCATCCGGTCATTTTTATATAGAAACTGAGCCAGAGACTTCTAAAAATCATATCGCATTTGCTGCAGGAAGCGGAATCACTCCCATGCTATCCATAATAAAAACACATCTCATAGCCGAACCTAACAGTACATTCAAGTTGTTTTACTTGAATCGCACGGTAAAATCGATTATCTTTAAGGAAGAAATAGAACAGCTTAAGAATCAGTTTTTTGGGCGTTTTCAAGTTTTTTACTTTTTAACGAAAGAGCAACGGGACATCCCATTGTTGAATGGCCGTTTCAATGCTGAAAAACTTCAGGTATTGTCAAAGACGTTCATAGACATAGAAGATACCAATAGTTGTTTCATCTGTGGGCCACAAGATATGATTTTCTTGATTCGAGATGAATTGGAAAAGGCAGGATTGGATAAAGGTAAAATACATTACGAGTTGTTTTTCTCTGGAAACTCAGAAGAAGAAAATAAACACATCGCTGAGGTTCTAGAACATAAAGTTGAAGGTACGGATGTAACCATAATAGATGGAGGGAAAGAATTTCATTTCATTATGGAAGATGAATACGATAACATCTTGGACGGAGCACTGGCGGCTGGAGCCGATTTGCCATTTGCTTGCAAAGGAGGTGTTTGTAGCACATGTAAGTGCGAAGTGAAAGAAGGAACGGTGGAAATGAAAGTAAACTATGCTTTGGATGATAAGGAAGTCGCTAGAAACTTGGTTTTGAGTTGTCAAGCCGTACCTACTTCTGAAAAAGTAGTAGTAGATTTTGATGTATAAAAACAATTGCTGAGCGCTATCTTTAGTGAACGGTGAAAAGCTTATTATTATGAGTGAAGAACAAATAAAGGATTTAGAAGCTCAATTTGAAGCACGAATTGCACGTGACGAGAAAATAGAGCCCAAGGATTGGATGCCAGAGAAGTATCGTAAAACACACATTAGGCAAATGTCCCAGCATGCTCATTCCGAAATCATAGGAATGTTACCGGAAGGGAATTGGATTACCAGAGCGCCATCATTGAGAAGGAAAGTTGCGTTGTTGGCCAAAGTACAAGATGAAGCAGGTCATGGATTGTATTTATATAGCGCATGTGAAACTTTAGGGGTTTCTCGCGATGAGTTGTACGAACAATTGCATACAGGGAAAGCAAAATATTCAAGCATATTCAATTACCCAACTGTAACTTGGGCAGATATGGGGGCCATTGGTTGGTTGGTAGATGGAGCAGCCATCATTAATCAAGTACCACTATGTAGCACATCATATGGACCATATGCAAGGGCAATGATTCGTGTTTGCAAGGAAGAAAGTTTTCATCAACGTCAAGGTTTTGAGATCATGATGAAATTGGCGCAAGGAACACCGGAACAAAAAGAAATGGCTCAAGATGCCTTGAACCGTTGGTGGTGGCCATCACTAATGATGTTGGGTCCAACAGATGCAGAGTCCGTACATACAGAACAATCCATGAAATGGAAGTTGAAACGGAAGTCCAACGACGATTTGCGCCAGCAATTCATAGACCAAACTGTACCTCAGGCCGATTTGATAGGATTGACCATTCCCGATCCAGATTTGAAATGGAATGAAGAACGTCAAAGTTATGATTTTGGAGAAATTGATTGGGATGAATTCTGGCAAGTGGTAAAAGGACACGGGCCATGCAACAAAGAAAGGATGAACGCCAGAGTTGGAGCATGGAATCGTGGAGAATGGGTTAGAGATGCAGCTATGGCTTATGCAGAAAAGCAACAAAAGAGGAAAAGAACCTCTTTGAAAAAAGAGGTCTCTTAGTCGATGAAAATGAAACATTGGCATGTCTATATAATGACAAATAAACGTAATGGAGTAATTTATATAGGTGTAACCGATAATATTAATGAAAGGGCAAAAGAACATAAATTAAAATTTTATCCCAAATCTTTTACAGCAAGATACAATTGTGATAAGTTGGTTTATTTAGAAGAATTTGGAAGAGGAGAAGATGCAGAGAAAAGAGAAAGACAATTCAAAAAATGGAAAAGAGATTGGAAAATTGAATTAATAGAAGAGATGAATCCAAATTGGTCAGATTTAAGTAACAATTGGAATCTAAATTATAATAAATTCAGAAGATAAGATTCCTGTTTTCACAGGAACTAAGTTTAACTAATAAGAGACCCACTTTGGTGGGCAATACTATGTCAACAAAAAAAAACTGGCCACTTTGGGAAGTATTCGTCAGAAGTAAAAATGGATTGGAGCACAGGCATTTTGGAAGCCTTCATGCGGCAGATGCAGAAATGGCTTTGGAAAATGCACGGGATGTGTATACGAGAAGAAATGAAGGCGTTAGTATTTGGGTCGTGGAATCTAAAAACATTACGGCATCAAATCCGGAGAATAATGGTGAATTATTTGAGCCCGCTCAAGATAAAGTCTATCGTCATCCTACGTTTTACGATTTACCAGACGAGGTAAAGCATATGTAAATTATTGCACAATCAGTAATCTCATGCATTGAAACTAAATGTCTCCCTTAGTATGATCGAAGGGTCTCAATTTAAAATCACCCACTTTTGTGGGAACTAAGATGAAAAACGAAAATTTATACAAATACATTCTTGGAATCGCAGACAATAGCTTAATTCTTGGACAAAGATTAGGAGCATTAACAGGACACGGGCCAAGTTTGGAAACAGATATTGCATGCACGAATATTTCATTGGACTTGTTTGGACAAGTAAGAAGCTATTACCAGTATGCAGCTAAAATAAAAGGAGATGATTCTACCGAAGACGATATCGCCTTTTTACGTAGAGAACGAGAATATTTAAACGTATTGTTGGTAGAGCAACCCAATACTGATTTTGCCTATACGATTGGACGTCAATTCTTGTTTGATGTCTATCATTTGTTATTCTTAACGGAATTGCAAAAAAGTCATGATGTTACATTATCTGCAATTGCGATTAAGTCTATAAAAGAAGTAAGTTATCATCAACGTTTTTCTTCAGATTGGATAAAACGCCTAGGAGATGGTACAGAAGAGAGTCGGATTAAAATGCAAGATGCAATCAATGGATTGTGGACGTATACAGACGAATTGTTTCATCAAACAGATGCGGACAAGGCAGTGGTTGAGGAAAAAATTGGTGTAGACGTTACAACACTCAAGGATAAGTATTATGATACTGTAAATGCTATTTTAACGGAGGCAACCTTGGACGTTCCAGAGTCAAAATGGTTTCAAAAAGGAGGAAAGAAAGGCATTCATACAGAACATATGGGCTACCTATTGAGCGATTTGCAATACATGCAGCGCACGTACCCAAATATGGAATGGTAACGAGAGTTCCTGCGCAGCCAGAAATCTCATTCAAAGAGACGAGATTTCAAAATCAAAGAAAATGTGACTCTGAGCGTAGTCGAAGAGATTTTTAAAATGATTCAAACAGAACAGAACATAGACAAAAGACTCCATTCAATACTCGAACAAGTCTCTGATCCAGAGATTCCAGTATTGTCCATCATGGAAATGGGAGTTGTTCGTTCGGCAATCATCAAAAACGATGTCGTAAAAGTACAAATAACACCAACCTACAGCGGGTGCCCAGCAATGGATGTTATTGGAGACGATATAAAAAAAGCATTGAAAGAAGCAGGGTACAATTCTGAAATAGAATTGATTCTGGCACCAGCTTGGACTACCGATTGGATTACGCCCAAAGGAAGAAAAGCACTGGAAGACTATGGGATAGCAGCACCTTTAAATGCAGAAGCAGATAAGGATGTGCTATTAAATGGAAAAAGAATGGTGAAATGTACCAATTGTGGTTCGCAGAACACGAGATTGGTAAGTCAGTTTGGTTCAACGGCATGCAAGGCACAGTTTCAATGTGGCGATTGTCAAGAACCATTCGACTATTTTAAATGTTTAAAATAAAAAGAACGCTATAATTCAATGAAGTATGGGTAAGAAGGAATCTTTTATGTTGGGACTTCGCACCACCATATATATGGTTAACGATGTCGTTAAGGCTACAAAATGGTATGGTGAAGCTTTTGGAGTGGAGCCTTATTTCAATGAACCTTTTTATGTGGGCTTTAATGTTAAAGGCTACGAATTGGGTTTGCAACCTGAAGAAAGGGACCAAAGCTTGAAAACCGAAAATGTATTCTCATATTGGGGAGTAGAAGACATTCAGAATGCATACCAACATTTTATAAGCTTAGGAGCAACTAGGCATGAAGAGCCGAATAACGTAGGAGGCGAAATAATGGTTGCTAGTATTTATGATCCTTGGAATAACATTATTGGATTAATCTATAATCCAGAATTTAAACTTTAAGTTTCCGTGAATTCGGGAAATCTCATCAAGAGAACTAAATTTATGAAAGAAAGCATAACATTACGAATAGAAAATAAAGTAGCTCACATTGCATTGAATAGACCAGAAGTGTTCAATAGCTTCAATCGAGAAATGGCGATGAGATTGCAAGATACATTAGACGCTTGTGCAAAAAATGAAGAAGTCAGAGCAATTGTGCTAACAGGGAATGGAAAGGCATTTTGTGCAGGACAGGACCTGAAAGAAGTTACAGATCCTGAGATAAACCCAGGGTTTAAAAAAATATTGGAAGAACATTATAATCCAATAATAACAAGGATTCGGACCATTAAGAAACCAATAATAGCAGCTGTAAATGGTGTGGCAGCAGGAGCAGGGGCAAATATAGCTTTGGCCTGTGATGTTGTGGTTGCAGATGAAAAGGTGAGTTTCATCCAAGCATTTAGTTTAATAGGATTGGTTCCAGATAGTGCAGGGACATTCTTTTTGCCAAGATTAATAGGGTTTCAAAAAGCATCTGCCTTGGCAATGTTGGGGGATAAGATTTCTGCACAAGAAGCAGAACGATTGGGGATGATATACAAATATGTGTCTACAGAGGAATTTGATGAGACCATAAATAAATTGGCGTTGAAAATGGCGAATATGCCAACCAAGGCATTGGGTATGATCAAAGAATTGTTCAATAATTCCATGACAAACGATTTGGAATCCCAATTGGCATTGGAATCCCAATTGCAAATAGAAGCGGCACAAAGCAACGATTATGCAGAAGGTGTAGCTGCTTTTATTGAAAAAAGAAAACCGAATTTTAAAGGGAATTAAAATATGAATGTAGGAATCATTGGTGGAGGTACGATGGGAAGTGGCATTGCTCAAGTAGCAGCAACTTCTGGTTGCAAGGTCAAGTTGTACGATACCAATCAAAAAGCATTGGACAAGGCAAAAGGAGCTTTGGAAAAAATACTATTGCGTTTAATTGAAAAAGGACGTATCGACGAAGGTGAAAAATCCAGAATTCAAGGAAACATCTCATATGTAGATAGCTTAAAGGACTTGGCAGATTCAAATCTAACCATCGAAGCAATTATTGAAAACCTGGACATAAAGAAAAAAGTGTTTTCAGAATTGGAAGGTTACGTGGCAGACGATTGTATCATAGCATCGAATACCTCAAGTCTATCTATAGCATCAATAGCTGCTTCGTTGGAAAAACCTGAACGTTGTGTTGGAATTCATTTTTTCAATCCAGCACCTTTAATGAAACTGGTGGAAGTGATTCCTGCCATTCAAACATCCGAAGAAGTTCTTGAAAAATCAATGCAAACCATATCCGATTGGAAAAAAGTGGTTGCGGTGGCAAAAGACACACCCGGTTTTATTGTAAATCGCGTGGCACGACCATTTTACGGAGAAGCATTGAGGATCTATGAAGAAGGTCTTGCAGATTTTGTAACCATCGACCATAGTCTAAAAGCAAAGGGAGGTTTTCGTATGGGGCCATTCGAATTAATGGATTTCATAGGGAACGATGTAAATTACACTGTGACAGAAACGGTTTTTACAGCCTTTTATTTCGATCCAAGATACAAGCCTGCATTTACGCAGAAACGTTTTTCGGAAGCTGGTTATCTAGGTAGAAAATCGGGGAAAGGCTATTATGACTATGCCGAAGGAGCAATAAAACCTGTGCCTAAAGAAGATGAGGTGTTGGCAGAAGGCATTTTCAATCGGGTATTGGCAATGTTGATCAATGAAGCTGCAGACGCTTTGTTCTTGAATATCGCATCGGCAGAAGATATAGACAACGCAATGACCAAAGGAGTCAATTACCCAAAAGGACTATTGGCTTGGGCAGACGAAAAAGGCATCGATTGGTGTGTAAGCACTTTGGATGAGATGTATGACGAATATCATGAAGATAGATACCGTTGCAGTCCGTTGTTGCGTAAAATGAACAGAGAGAACAAAACATTCTTTTAGAGAATATCAGTTCGACTAAAATTGTTTTTTTTTGCAATTTTACATCGAAAACAAAATAGAAATAAAACGACAAGATTCCCACTTTCTTGGGAGGTACTATGAAAGGAGAACAAATTCCATACAAAATGTTAAGTCAAGATGCTTACAGTACTTGGTTGGGGATAGAGATATTGGAGTGCGAAATTGGGCGTTGCAAAGTAGGAATGACCATTAGAAGGGAGATGCTCAACAGCATGAACAAGGCACATGGAGGAATCAGCTATTCTTTGGCGGATACCGCCTTTGGTTTTGCTGCCAACACACATGGTAAATATGCTGTGTCCATAGAGACTTCCATCAATCATATCGAAGCATTGGATGAAGGGGATTACATAGTTGCAGAATCAGTGATAGAAAAAGTAAACAACAAGTTGGGTTTCAATATTATTGAAGTCAAACGAGGAGATGAGTTGGTGGCATTGTTCAAGGGGGTCGTCTATAGAACTCGAAAAGATTGGGAAGAATAAAAGAAGTTTAAGAATTATGATTTGCAAATTTGGATTGAATGCGTAAATCAAAAGCGTAAATATATAAATGGAAGCATACATAATAGATGGAGTAAGAACTCCGATAGGAAACTACAAAGGAACATTGTCGGCTGTTAGAACAGACGACTTGGGAGCATTGGTAATCAAGGAAGTCGTGGAGCGTAATCCGAATATTCCCAAGGAAGCCTATGATGATGTTATCATGGGTTGTGCAAATCAAGCGGGAGAAGACAATCGGAACGTGGCTAGAATGTCATCTCTGTTGGCGGGATTGCCTTTTACAGTTCCAGGGG